>NC_006349.2:0-332197 GCF_000011705.1 Burkholderia mallei ATCC 23344
TCAATGACTTACAGAACACACCTGATACGATGGTCGAAATTTTCTACTCCCGTACGTTCTCACCTTTCGCAAGCGGCTAAACACTGATTGTCTCGACATCACCTCCCGAAAATTCTCACCTCTATCAAAAAGCGAGCGCGCCAACGGTGCTCGTCCCCCAGTATCCACGGGGCTTTGCGGCCAGATGAACGCCTGTGCATCCCGAAAATCCTCACCTTTAGAGAATTTTCGCCGTGCGACGAATCCCGAAAACGCTCACCTCAACCCCGATCGGTGCGCATCAGCCCTGCTTCCCGAATTCCCTCACCTTTCGCCAGAACCCCATGCCGCTGCCGACGGCGGCCCCCGAAAAACCTCACCTTTAAGCCATTAGAGGCCGCAAAACCCCGTCGGATGGGCCTTCAGAAGCTTTCTTTCCCGGAAACCCTCACATCAAGACGGGCTGGAATCCCGAGAAATCTCACCTACGCCTCAAATTTGCCTAAAAGAAGGGCAGAATCGCTGCTCCGTCGACCTCCCGAAAAGTCTCACCCATGCCTGTGCAGCTGTGGATGGATCGGTTCAGGCTCTGTGCGGCCTCACCTTTGCTACGCCCCCGAAAAACCTCACCTTTCGCAATTTTGTCTGTGAGAAGGCATCCTGAATCCGCTCACGATCTTTCCTGCATCGGCTCACGCTGATCCCTGAACCCCATCACGTCGAGTCCTGGAAAATCTCACCTCATATCCCGTAAAATTTCACCTAGTCGGCCGCAATCCCTTGCTGGGCAAGGCTTCCCGGTGGCGTTAACGTTTTTAACCAAGGTTCAAGGGTGTTTACTTCTAATACTCTCAAGGCGCCCCCGGCGAGTTTTCCACAGAACCCCAATTCCACCTCCAGACATGTCTCCAGAACCGCAACGCTCGGCATGTGAAACAATCATCGTTATTCGGGTCCCAACCGATAATCTTTAAAAAACAGGGGCTTAAGTGACGTTCTTCGCTTTGTTTCACGGATTTCCAGCGTCTGTGTGAGCAAAAGCAGCCAAGATCGAGCCAATGGTCAGCGCAGGTAGTAAAAGAACAACAGATAAACCAAAAGCGTATCAAACAAAACGTATTTCGTTATTATCGATACATTCTGTTTCTGCGCCACAACCATGACTCTCGACGAGATCCGGCAATCCATCCGTGAAGAACTCGATGCGCTGCGCGTATCCGGCGCTCGCCGGCAAGACTTATCGCTCCATGCGTGCAAGCGATTGTTCTTCGATCTCGGCATCCGTCCCTCTACGGCAAACGTTCGTGAACTGACCCAGACCGGCAGCGCGAGCGACATCCCGAAAGACATCGACCATTTCTGGGAGCGGATCCGCTCGGCCTCGAAAGTCAGGCTCGAAGGGGCGGCCTTGCCGAAGCCGCTCGAAGAAAAAGCGGGCGCGCTACTGGGCGCGCTATATGAAGAAGCCCTGAAACAGGCCCGCGAGAGCCTCGACGGCGAACGGCAGCAAGCAAGCAGCGAAGTGGCGGCGGCCGAACAGAAATATCGCGATGCGCTGATTCGCCAGGAAGCGCTCGAGGCCGCGGTCGCTCGAAGCGACGCGCGCGCCGAGCAACTGCAGAGCCGCCTGACCGATGTCGAGGTGCAACTGGCGTCCGCGTCGACGCAAGGTCTTGCCCATCAGGATTCGCTTCAGGGCCTGATTCGCCGGATGGAAAATGAAAATGCGCTGCTGAATCAACGGCTTGAAGCCGAGCAGAGCCAGAACGCCGCGCTACGCGAGCGGATCGACGCGCTGCATGCGGAATTGCGCGAGAACACTGAGCACTATGCGCAGCAAATCAAGGACGCGATCGCAGAAGCCGAGCGGCGCGTGAAGCCGATGCTCGTCGAGCTCGATTCGCTGCGCAGCATGGCGTCGACATATCAGCAAGGGCTGCGCGACGTCAATCGCAAGGAATTCGACTTCCTGCAACAACTGAGTGCCGCGAAGGCGCGCGCTGACCGGCTCGACGCGCAGTTGCGCGAACAAGGCGATGAATTGACTGCCGCGCTCAACGAAGTTCAGATATTGCGAGCCAGCCAGGGTATGACGCCCGAGATCGCCGCGCTGATTCGCCGTCTGGCGAACGCAGGCAATCTCGACGCCGCCGCGTTCGATACGATCGGCACATCGCTCGATCAGCATGTGACGCTGCCGGCGCGTTGCCCGAAGTGCGGCGACGGCGAGCCGGAACTGTCGCACGACGCGCACGGTTACGAATTGCTTTGTCCCGAATGCGAGCATGCGTCGGGAACGCAGCCGTCGCGCTTTGCCGCCGCCGCCTGCTTCACCCGGACAACATGACGGAAGGCGCCCCGAAGTCCTCAAAGGTGAGGATTTTCGGGACCCGGAAAATAAGGAAAGGTGAGCGTTTTCGGGAGATCGAAAACGCGGATTTCAAGCCCGGCTTGGCTCGGTCGATATTTCATCGGTGAGCGATTCGGCATTGGGTAGCGCACTGGCGAGGCTTTCCCGCCAATTCTTCCAGGCCCGATGCAGACGATTCGACGAAATCGGCTGGGCGAACCCCAGCCACTGACCGACTTTCTCCGGCTCGACGCCGTTTTCGAACAGTTCGGCCGCGAACGTGTTGCGCAACGTCTGCGGGCTGGCGCGTGCGGTGCGCGATTGCGCGATGTCGGCCGCGTCGACGATCGCATCGACCGCGCGCAGCATCGTCGCCTTGTGCATCGGCCGCCC
This sequence comes from Burkholderia mallei ATCC 23344, assembly GCF_000011705.1. Taxonomy (NCBI): domain Bacteria; kingdom Pseudomonadati; phylum Pseudomonadota; class Betaproteobacteria; order Burkholderiales; family Burkholderiaceae; genus Burkholderia; species Burkholderia mallei. The sequence continues at coordinate 2,723 of NC_006349.2, forward strand.
GGATTGCGAGGCGGGAAAGACAAGCTCGCCCGGAATGCCGCAGCGCTGACGCTCGGCGAGCCACGCGTCGAACAGCGCGATCGCGAACGACGCGAGATGCGTTTCGCGCGTGAATTCCGGCTGAGCCGCCGGAATCGTCAGCATGGTCGATCCGAGTTTGACGCAACTAATCGTAAGCGCTCGCGCCTCGCCCGTCTTCAGTCCGCCGCCGAGGAACGCGGCAATCAGCGCGCGATCGCGGCGTTCCTTCCAGAGCGCCGCGCCTGCCGCGGGCAGTGGGGAGAACAGATAGGCAAGCAGCGCGGCGCGTTCGGCCGGTGCGAGAAAGCTCGTCGGCTCGTTGTCGCGCGCGGTGCGCCAAGTTGCTTCGCCGTCCTGAGCAATGAAACGGGCAGGATTCGTCGAACCGAATTCGTTCTTGCGCACGTGATCGAGCACGCGCTCGATCAGCCTCAAGTAGCGGACTCGCTGCGTCTTCTTGATCGGCAGCTCGCCGACGAAAAGGGCGATCGTCTCGGTGTCGACCGTCGCGAGGTTCTTTTGCCGTTTCGCGAGCCAGCCGAGAAACGCACCCCATTGCGCGCGGTAGACGTCAGCTGACGACCGGCGAAATTCCTGGGCGGCCAGCCACGCATCGAATGCGGTGTCCGGATGGTTGAGCCAGTCCGACGTATCGCGATCGAACAGATCGCTCGGGATATCGGGCGGCGAAGGGGGACTCGTCAGAATGGGCAGCGACATGTCATTTATCCCGTTAGTTGCAATTCATCATAGCGTGTCGCGTTCGCTCGACAAAGAGTTTTCGAGTCAGCGGCAAGAACCCGGCGGCGGGCGAACCGCCGGAAACCCGAGCCATCATGCGACGCGCGGGCCGCACCGGCCCGGGTCAGCTGCGGCGAGAAGCTAGTCGCCCCATGCGCGCGACGCACGTGCGGAGCGTGCCGGCACGGCAGCCGTGTCGGCGCGCGCGTCCGCGGCCCGCTCGTACGCGGCGACCGCGAACGAGAACACCGCAGGCAGCGCGTTTGACTGCCCGAAGTCGACGAGATCGTCGGTTTCCGGGAAGCGCAGTTCAGCCGGGCGGTCGAACAGGCAGCGAACCATCGGATCGTGTCGGCTCGCGAAGCCGAGATCGGCGAGCGCCTCGGCCTCGACCGCGTGCAGCAGCCGCCATGTCAACGGAACGCCTTGCCGGATATAGCGCTCGGCAATGTGGCAGACAATCGTTTCCATATCGTGCGCCGCAGCCTTGAAGCTGAGCGCGGCCAGATCCTGTTCGGTCATCGCGGGCTCCTGTTTTGCGTATACTGTACGAATATACAGTATTTTGCGCAACTGCCCATTCAGCCGGCTGGCCGCCGCGCTAGCGATGAATCACGATGAGAAGCGCTTTCGCCTCGCTCTTGCCCGCGTTGCGGATCGCATGCGGCCCGTCGGCCGCGTAGCGCGCGGTGTCGCCCGCCTTCAGCCGCCGCGCGGTACCCGCCGCTTCGATTTCGACGGCGCCGTTCAGCACGGTCAGGTGCTCGCGTGTGCCCGGTTCATGCGGGTTCGATACGAGCGCGCCGTGCGCCGGCAGCGTCAACTCGTACCATTCGAACTTGCCCGCGAGTTCGATCGGCCCCCAGACGCGCAATTGATACTGCGCGTCATGGCCGGCGAGCGTCGGAATGTCATGCGGGCCGTCCACGCGGATCGTCTCGGGCGCCTTCGGTTGCGCGAACAGCTCGTCGAGGCTGATGCCGAGTGCGTTCGTGAGCCGCCAGGCAACGGCGATCGTCGGATTCGCCTTGTCGCGCTCGATCTCCGACAGCATCGATTTCGACACGCCGGCGGCGCGCGACAGATCGTCGAGCGTGAGCTTGCGCTCGTTGCGCAGGCGCTGGATTTGCTCGCCGACCCGCGGCGGCGTCGCGCCGGTGGCGGGGGAAGCGGGCGCGGTGGTGCGCCGCGCGCCGGAAGAGCTTGCCATTTGAATTCCGTTCGCTTAGAGTTGTTCGGTATTTCGAATTTTAGTTCGAAATACAGGAAAAATACGCTGAACCCGACGGCCGACTATAACAGTAGCAAGCTGCCTTGCCGCCGCCACGAGCGCGGACGAGCGCCGAGCCTTGCAGCCCATATCAGGAGCTTATTGCGATGCGTGATGCCTATCTCGCTCATCTACGCGGCACCCTCGAGCAGATTCGCGCGGACGGTTTCTACAAGACCGAACGCGAGATCGCGAGCCCTCAGGCGGCCGACATCCGGCTGGCCGGCGGCACGCACGTGCTGAATTTTTGCGCGAACAACTACCTGGGGCTCGCGGACGATTCGCGCCTCATCGCCGCCGCACAGGCGGCGCTCGAGCAGGACGGGTTCGGGATGGCCTCGGTGCGCTTCATCTGCGGCACGCAGACCGTGCACAAGCAGCTCGAGGCAGCGTTGTCCGCGTTCCTGAAGACCGACGATTGCATTCTGTATTCGAGCTGCTTCGACGCGAACGGCGGCCTGTTCGAGACGCTGCTCGACGAAAACGACGCGATCATCAGCGACGAGCTGAATCACGCGAGCATCATCGACGGCATTCGTCTGTCGAAGGCCAGGCGCTTTCGCTACAAGAACAACGACCTCGCCGATCTCGAGGCGAAGCTGCGCGAAGCCGACGCGGCGGGCGCGCGCTTCAAGCTGATCGCGACCGACGGCGTATTCTCGATGGACGGCATCATCGCGAACCTGAAGGGCGTGTGCGATCTGGCCGACCGCTACGGCGCGCTCGTGATGGTCGACGATTCGCACGCCGTCGGCTTCATCGGCGAGCACGGGCGCGGCACCCCGGAGTATTGCGGCGTCGAGGGCCGCGTCGACATCGTCACGGGCACGCTCGGCAAGGCGCTGGGCGGCGCGTCGGGCGGTTACGTGGCCGCGCGGCGCGAGATCGTCGAGCTGCTGCGGCAGCGCTCGCGCCCCTATCTGTTCTCGAACACGCTGACGCCGAGCATCGCGGCCGCATCGCTGAAAGTGCTCGAACTGCTCGCGAGCGACGAGGGCGCGTGCCTGCGCGAGCGCGTGCGCGCGAACGGCGCGCATTTCCGCGAGAAGATGAGCGCGGCGGGCTTCGCGCTCGTGCCGGGCGAGCATCCGATCATTCCGGTGATGCTCGGCGACGCGCAGGTCGCATCGAAGATGGCCGATGCGCTGCTCGCCGAGGGCGTCTATGTGATCGGCTTTTCGTTTCCGGTCGTGCCGCGCGGCCGCGCGCGCATCCGCACGCAGATGAGCGCCGCGCATACGCGCGAGCAGATCGATCGCGCGGTCGACGCGTTCGTGCGCGTCGGCAAGACGCTCGGCGTCATTTGACGGGAGTTCGCGATGAAAGCGCTGGCGAAACTCGAACGCGGGCCGGGCCTCACGCTCACCCGTGTGAAAAAGCCGGAGGTCGGCCACAACGACGTCCTCATCAAGATCCGCCGCACCGCAATCTGCGGCACCGACATCCATATCTGGAAGTGGGACGACTGGGCGCAGAAGACGATTCCGGTGCCGATGCACGTCGGCCACGAGTACGTCGGCGAGATCGTCGAGATGGGCCAGGAAGTGCGCGGCTTCTCGATCGGCGATCGCGTATCCGGCGAAGGCCACATCACGTGCGGCTTCTGTCGGAACTGCCGCGCGGGGCGGCGCCATTTGTGCCGCAACACGGTGGGCGTCGGCGTGAATCGCGAAGGCGCGTTCGCCGAGTACCTCGCGATTCCCGCGTTCAACGCGTTCAAGATTCCGCCCGAGATCTCCGACGATCTCGCCGCGATCTTCGATCCGTTCGGCAACGCGACGCACACCGCGCTGTCGTTCAACCTCGTCGGCGAGGACGTGCTGATCACGGGTGCGGGGCCGATCGGCGTGATGGCGGTGGCGATCGCGAAGCACGTCGGCGCGCGCAACGTCGTCATCACCGACATCAACGACTATCGCCTCGAACTCGCGCGCAAGATGGGCGCGACACGCGCGGTGAACGTGTCGCGCGAATCGCTGCGCGACGTGATGGCCGACCTGCACATGACGGAGGGCTTCGACGTCGGGCTCGAGATGTCCGGCGTGCCGAGCGCGTTCACGTCGCTGCTCGAATCGATGAATCACGGCGGCAAGGTCGCGCTGCTCGGCATTCCGCCCGCGCAGACCGCGATCGACTGGAACCAGGTGATCTTCAAGGGCCTCGAGATCAAGGGCATCTATGGGCGCGAGATGTTCGAGACGTGGTACAAGATGGTCGCGATGCTGCAAAGCGGGCTCGATCTTTCGCCGATCATCACGCACCGCTTCGCCGTGGACGACTACGAGAAAGGTTTCGCTGCGATGCTGTCGGGCGAAAGCGGCAAGGTGATTCTCGACTGGGCCGACGCGTGACGTCGGGCGTGCGATCCGGCGCAATGCCGGGTTGTACGTCACACGTTGCGATACGGACTGCGAACGTTCAACCGCCATCCGCATCGCATACGGCACAGCCCCTCGCGCGGCGTCCAATGCGTCGCGCATGCGAAGTGCATCGCGCGTTCGGTCTTCGCTCGTTGCTGCGGCTTGACGCCTCCCAAACCTCGATGGTTGCCCGAAGTGTAGGGAGTCGCGCGCGCCTTTCAAGAAAAAATGCCTTAAAAAATATCGATGCGGCGAGGAAGCGGCGATGCGTGAAGCCATGACGGACGTCATGCGTTTCTTCGGACGGCTGCGTGCGATCGGCGCGTCATTGCGCGGGCGCTTCGCCTTCCTTGACGAATTCGGCTTCGATGCGCACGCGCACGTCGTCGCCGACGGCCGGATACCAGCTCGTCACGCCGAATTGCGCGCGGCTGAACGTGCCACTCGCGGAAAAGCCGAGCGTGTCCTGCTTCGTCAACGGGTTGCGGCCGTAGCCGTTGAACGTGACGGCGAGCGTGACGGGATGCGTTGCGCCGCGAATCGTCAGGTTGCCGGTCAACGTGCCTTGCGTCGCGCTCGTGCGCGCGAAGCGCGTGCTGTCGAAACGGATTTGAGGGTTGCGGGCGGCATCGAGCGCATCGGCGCCTGCGACGAGCTTATCGAGCAACGGCACACGGGTGTCGACGCTCGCGGCGTCGATCGATGCGGACACGCCGCTGTCGGCGAGGCCGCCGCTCGGGCGCCAGTCGAGCTGCGCATTCGCGCGATCGAAGCGCATCGTGAAGCGCGAATACTTGAAATGGTCGACGTCGAACACGATGCTCCAGTGGTGCGGATCGAGCGTGTAGCGGCCGGCCGGAACGGCGGCCTCCGCCGTCGACACGCTGTGCGTGACGACCCGCAGCGGCGTGCAACTGGCCGCCACCCCTGCGAGCGCGATCGCGCACGCGAAACGTCCCGCCCATCTGACCGGTTTCATCCGTCCTCCCCTTTTGCCGAATGTGCGCGAAAACGATATCGCATCGATTCGAGGTTGACAAAGGAGAATGATCGTTCTACCGTAAACGCATGGACACGAAACCTGACCTTGCTCCGGCCGCCGGCGCGCGCGAGCGCTTGCTCGACGCGGCCGAAACGCTGATCTACGCGGGCGGCATTCATGCGACGGGCGTCGACGCGATCGTCAAGCGCTCGGGCGCCGCGCGCAAGAGTTTCTATGCGCACTTCGAATCGAAGGAGGCGCTCGTCGCCGCCGCGCTCGAGCGCCGAGACGCGCGCTGGATGGCGTGGTTCGTCGAGGCGACGAAAAAGCGCGGCAAGACGCCGCGCGCACGGCTCGTCGGGATGTTCGATGTGCTGCGCGAATGGTTCGAGCAAGCGGATTTCCACGGTTGCGCGTTCCTGAACGCGGCGGGCGAGATCGAGCGTGCGGACGATCCGATTCGCGTCGTCGTGCGCGAGCACAAGGCGCGCCTGCTCGCGTTCGTGCGCGAGCAGCTCGATGCGCACGCGGCGCAGGCGGGCGCGGACCGCCGCTTCGTCGCACGGCTCGCGCGCCAGTGGCTCGTGCTGATCGACGGCGCGATCGGCGTCGCGCTCGTGAGCGGCGACGCATCGGCCGCACGCGACGCGCGCGCGGCGGCCGAGTTGCTGCTCGATGCGACGCTGCCGAACCGGTCCAGCTAAAGCCCCGCCTTTTCATTCGACCGAACCGCAGTACCCCGACCTGCCCGCCGCGCTCGGCGAGCCGGGCAGGCCTTTTCACGTCCTCAATCTGGAGAACACGATGTCCGATTCAACCGAAATCCGCCCACCCGTTCCACCGTTCACGCGGGAAACCGCGATTCAAAAAGTTCGGGCTGCTGAAGATGGATGGAACACGCGCGACCCCGAGCGCGTTTCGCTTGCCTACACGCCGCAGAGCAAATGGCGCAATCGCGCGGAATTCGCGACGGGCCGCGCGGAGATCGTCGCGCTGCTGCGCCGCAAGTGGACGCGCGAAATCGACTATCGGCTGATCAAGGAATTGTGGGCGTTTACCGGCAACCGGATCGCGGTGCGCTTCGCGTACGAGTGGCGCGACGACGCGGGCAACTGGTTCCGCTCGTATGGCAACGAGAACTGGGAGTTCGACGAGAACGGCCTGATGGCGCATCGTCATGCGTGCATCAACGACATGCCGATCCGCGAAGCGGACCGCCTGTTCCACTGGCCGCTCGGCCGCCGGCCCGACGATCATCCGGGCTTGTCGGATCTCGGACTTTGATCGGCGGCGGGCTGCGCAAATGCGTGAAGCATCGCGCGATGCATGCAGCATCGTGCAGCCTGCGATGGCGAGGGTGAACCGCGCGATATCATGAAGGGTGTGGCGAAGCTCCGTTTCGCCGCGCCATTGCGGATGGGGCTCGACGCCGCAGCGAGGCCGAATGCCGAATGCTGGCTATTCGGCGGGCGCGCGGCGGTATCCTGCGCGGTGCCGCTTCCCACTCAACACTCATCCCTCGTTCCCCTCGCCGCGCGCTGCGCCACCTCGCGTTCAACGCGACCGAGCCGCACGACGGTCACGCCCGGATGCAGTTGACGCAGCGACGGCATCACGAGCACGCAATCCGGATACGGCGTCGTAACCGGCTTGCCGTCCGACCAGCCGATTACCGCTCCCGCTTCCGCGAAATGCTCGAGGCCGGTATACGCGTCGGCGAAACGGAAATCGCTGCTCGTCGCGACGACGGGCTGCGTCACCTGTACGATCCGCATCGTCGTTGCCAACGGCAGGAACCAGTCGGCGGGCAGATCCCGCTCGTCGACGATGCCCGACGCCATCAGAAAGCGCGCGGTGCTGTCGCGCGCCACCGCGACCGCACGCGCTTCCCAGTGCTGGCCGCATTCGACGAGGAGCGCATTCTTCGCGCTCGCGGGATTGCCGAAGCCGCCGTAATCGCGCATTCGTTTGCCTTCCGGGTGGCCCTCGTCGCGAATCACGGTCGCCGGCGCACCGATCCGCAGCGCGAGCGCCGTGCCCTTGGCGAGCGGGCCCGCGACGATCAACGGCGCGCTGCGCTCGTGCATCGAATGCAGATCGAGCAGCCAGTCGGCCTCGTCGACGAACGGCCGGATCGCGCGTGCGCGATCGAGCTCGACTGAGTGCTGCGACAGATCGTCGAGCACGGCGGGCGCCCACACGCGATTGAAATCCTGATCGACGAAGCGCGCGGCGTCCGGCCTTGCCGGATCGAAACGCTCGTATGCGGTCACGTTCGCGAACGACACAGTCAGCACGCCGCGGCGCGGCCGCAAGCCCCGCTTCAGCAACGCGTCGACGACGATCGCGCCGCATACTTCGTTGCCGTGCGTGAGCGCGTTGATCATCACGCGCGGGCCGGGCACGCCGGAATCGAAGCGATGCACGTAGTCGACGCCCGCGTTTCCGGTGCGATGTGCCTCGAGATCCGGAAAATCGACCTCGATCGAATAGTGAGGAAATACGGGAGCCGATTCGGTCATGGTGAGCTTTTTCGGGAGTCGGGAAACCTGCCGTGCGCGTCTGCGTCGCAAGCGCGTTGAACGCGCACGCACGCGGCGGGCCGAACATGCCTCCACCGCGGCATGCGCGAGCGTAACCGCGGCATGCGCGAGCGCATACGGTGAGCGATCGCACGGGAGCGCGCGCACGTTCGTCGAACTGCGCTTCAAGTGAGGCGATCTTCGCATAGAGACTCGCTTGTGCGATAGCCGTCGAGCCCGTGGCGCGATCCCGACGGAAAGTGGCGTCGAAGCGGCGCGCGACACGCGCGTGCGTTCGGCGTTCAGCCGAGCAGGTGCGCGACGATTGCGTCGCCCACTTCGCGCGTCGATGCTCGGCCGCCCATGTCGCGCGTGCGCGGGCCGTGCTTCAGCACGTGCTCGATCGCGGCGACGATCGCATCGTGCGCTTCGCGCGCGCGGCCCGTGCCGGCGCCGAGGAAATCGACCATCATCGCGGCCGACCAGATCATCGCGATCGGGTTGGCAATGTGCTTGCCGGCGATATCCGGCGCGGACCCGTGCACCGGCTCGAACAGCGACGGAAAGTTGCGCTCCGGATTCAGGTTCGCCGACGGCGCGATGCCGATCGTGCCGGTGCAGGCGGGGCCGAGATCGGACAGGATATCGCCGAACAGGTTCGACGCGACGACGACGTCGAAGCGGTCCGGCTGCATCACGAAGCGTGCGCACAGGATGTCGATATGCTGCTTGTCCCAGGTGACGTCCGGATAGCGTGCGGCCATCTCGGCGGCGCGCGCGTCCCACCACGGCATGCTGATCGCGATGCCGTTGCTCTTCGTCGCGACGGTGAGCCGCTTTGCGCGGCGCTGCGCGAGCTCGAACGCGAACTTCAGCACGCGCTCGGTGCCGTGCCGCGTGAACACCGCCTGCTGGACGACGAACTCGCGCTCGGTGCCCTCGAACATCGTGCCGCCGACGGCCGAGTATTCGCCCTCGGTGTTCTCGCGCACGATCATGAAATCGATGTCGCCCGCCTTGCGGCCGGCGAGCGGGCACGGCACGCCGTCGAACAGGCGCGCGGGACGCAGGTTCACGTATTGATCGAACTCGCGGCGGAATTTGATCAGCGAGCCCCACAGCGATATGTGATCGGGCACCGTCTCGGGCCAGCCCACCGCGCCGAACAGCAGCGCGTCCATGCCGGACAGTTGCGTCTTCCAGTCGTCGGGCATCATCTGCCCGTGCTTCGCGTAATAGTCGCAGCTTGCCCATTCGATCGGCTCGTATGCGAAGCGCAAGCCGAAGCGGCGGCTCACCGCGTCGAGCGCGCGCAGCCCTTCGGGCATCACTTCCACGCCGATCCCGTCGCCGGGGATGACGGCGATCCTGTACACCTTCTCGCTCATGCTGAGGTCCTCGTCCTTCGTATCCTGCCGCGCGCGCGTCGTCGCGCCAGGCGCGGGCGGCGTCGGGAAAGCGATCGCGCGGAGCTTGCGCGATCGCCGATTCATGCATTCTATTTATTCCTGGCGGGATTAAAATCGGCCATTCGGTTAATCGACTTTCCACGCATCGTGAACAATTCGCCGAACCTCGACGATCTGCGCGTGTTCAGCGTCGTCGTGCGGCTCGCGAGCTTCAGCGCGGCCGCCGAACAGCTCGCGGTGTCGCCCGCGTACGTCAGCAAGCGCGTGGCGCTGCTCGAAAAGCAACTCGGCACGCGGCTCCTGCATCGCTCGACGCGCCGCGTCGCGGTGACGGAGGCCGGCGAGCGGGTTTATGCGTGGACTGAAAAGATCCTCGACGATGTCGATCATCTCGTCGAAGACGTATCGACGACCCGCAGCGTGCCGCGCGGCACGCTGCGGATTTCGAGCAGCTTCGGCTTCGGCCGGCACGTGCTCGCGCCCGCGCTGCTCGGCTTCAACGAACGCTATCCGCAACTGAACGTGCGGCTCGATCTGTTCGACCGGCTCGTCGACGTCGCGGGCGAAGGCTTCGATCTCGACATCCGGATCGGCGACGAGATCGCCGATCATCTGATCGCGAAGCGGCTCGCGACGAACTACCGGGTGCTGTGCGCATCGCCAGGCTATCTCGCGCGATACGGCACGCCGCGCCAGCTCGCGGATCTCGGCGCGCATCAGTGCCTGGCGATCAAGGAGCGCGATCATCCGTTCGGCGTATGGCGGCTCACGGTGCGCGGCGAGACGTCGACGGTGAAGGTGGGCGGCGCGCTGTCGACGAACCACGGCGAGGTTGCCGTGCAGTGGGCGCTCGCCGGACGTGGAATCGTGCTGCGCTCGATCTGGGAAGCGGGGCCGCTGCTCGCGAGCGGCGAGCTCAGGCGCGTGTTGCCCGAGGCGAGCCAGCCGGCGAACGTGTGGGCCGTTTATCCCGCACGGCTTGCGGCTTCGGCGAAGGTACGCGTGTGTGTCGATTTCCTCGTGGACGCGTTCGCGCATCTGAATGAACGCGCGAACGGCGGATAATCGTCTGGTGAACGGTGAACGGTGAACGGTGAACGGCGCGGGTCGACACGTAACGGGTAGTAGCGAGTCGACGATGATGACTGATCGATGGTTGATCCTCGATTTGTATCGGCAGCCCCATCCGCAACTAACGGCCTATCCCGTCCGCGTCGGGACCGTATCGGATGGGGGGCGCGTGAAGCGTTGATGAGTTCACGGATCGGCTCGCAAGAGCGATTCGCGCCGAAAAATGCGAAGGGAAAATGCACAATGCGCAGCCCGCAGCCCGCAGCCCGCAGCCCGCAGCCCGCAGCCCGCAGCCCGCAACCCGCAACCCGCAACCCGCAACGCACAACCTGCCGCCGCCCTTCGCCTTCGCCGCCTACCTTTGCCCACGACGGTTTGCAATTTACCGCTCGTCACGCGCGTCGAACGCACCCCGCCGCGCCGTGCATGCAGCCGATCGCCAGCCGCCAACGCCGCCGGCACAATAGGAGGAACCCGCAATGAACTCGCTAACGAAACGCGCCCTCGGCGCGCAAGTGCGTTTCGTCGCGATGCTCGCCGTGCTGATCTTCGCGTCGGCGGGCTCGCTGCGTTACTGGCAGGGTTGGATCTACTGGTTCGTGTTCTCCGGCGCGACGACCTGGCTTGCACGCCATTTCCTCAAGCACGACCCGGCGCTTGTCGAGCGTCGGATGCGCGTTGGCGTGCGTGCGGAGCGCGAACTCAGCCAGAAGATCATTCTCGGCGTCGTGAGCGTCGCCAGCGCCGGGCTCATCGTCGCGATGGGCGCCGAATGGCGCGTCCTGCGCATGCCGTTCGACTGGCGCCCGGTGGCGCTCGGCAACGCGCTCGTGATCGCGGGCTTCGCGATCTGCTTCGCGGCGCTGCGCGCGAATCGCTTTGCGTCGAGCATCGTCGAGGTGAAGCGCGATCAGCCGGTGATCTCATCCGGCCCGTACCGTTTCGTCCGGCACCCGATGTATTCCGGCGCAATGGTGATATTTTTCGGGAGCCCGATCGCCGCCCAGTCGACATGGGCATGGCCGTTCGCCGCGGTGCTCGCGGTGGGCGTCGTCGCGCGGCTCGTCGACGAGGAGCGCTACCTGAGCGCGCATCTCGATGGCTACCGCGCGTATTGCGAGCGCGTGCGCTGGCGGCTCGTGCCGCACGTCTGGTGACGCCGCCGCGAACTTGGCGGCACGCAGCGGCCACCGATGGCCAAGAGCGGCCAAGAGCGGCCAAGAGCGGCCACGAGCGGCCACGAGCGGCCCGCCGCGGCTCGCGCGTGCGGCGGGCCAAGCGCATCGGTCGATAGACGTCGAACCGTACCTGTGCGCGCCGCGTGAGCGTCTCTACAATCGTCGGCGTTATCGTCGAACGAGGTGATTCGTCATGCTGAAACTGCTCGGCAAGGCGCCGTCGATCAACGTCCGCAAGGTGCTGTGGACGTGCGCGGAATTGAAGCTCGCATACGAGCGCGAAGATTGGGGGGCGGGATTCCGGTCGACTCAGACGCCCGAATTCCTCGCGCTGAATCCGAATGGCCTCGTGCCGGTGCTCGTGGACGGCGACTTCGTGCTCTGGGAATCGAACGCGATCATCCGCTATCTGGCGAACCGGTACGGCGGCGCGCACCTGTATCCCGTCGAGCCCCATGCGCGGGCGCGCGTCGACCAATGGCTCGACTGGCAGACGACCGCGCTGAACCGCGCCTGGAGCTATGCGTTTCTCGCGCTCGTGCGCGATGCGCCGGATCATGGCGATACCGCCCGGATTCGCGCGTCATGCGAAAGCTGGGCGCGACACATGGCGATCCTGGACGCGCAACTCGGCACGACGGGCGCATTCGTCACCGGCGCGGACTATACGCTCGCCGATGTTGCGCTCGGCCTGTCGATCAACCGCTGGTTGCGCACGCCGTTCGACAAGCCCGATTTTCCCGCGGTGTCCGCGTATTTCGATCGGCTCGCCGCGCGGCCGGGCTTCGCCGAGCATGTCGACAACGGCTTGCCGTAAGCATCGGGCGTCGCCGCGCGGCGGCAAGGTGTGCGGCCGATCGAGCAGTGAGCGCGTCGAACGCGAGCGCGGGTGCGCGGGTGCGTGTTCCGCACCCAAGCGCACGCGATGTGGCGACGAGCGGCGAACGACAGCGGCGCGGCCGACAATGCCGACAATGCGGTCGCCGTTCGGTCCGGCGGCTTGAAGCATCGGCGGTCGATGCACAGCCGGCGCATGCGCCGGCCGCACGCTTCAGCATGCTTTCAGCCCAAAGGTGAGATTTTTCGGGAGCCGCCGCGAAGGCGTCCGGAACCCTTCCAAAACGCATTCGAAAACGATCAGGGAATCCGTCGGCGGCGGATCGATCATCGCGAAGTCGAGGCGTCGGACCGTCGCGGCCGGCTCGAATTCGCCGCGGCTCGCCGCCGCGATGCGGGCGCCATGCGCCGTGCTCAAAGACGTTGCCGCTTCGCGAGCGTCAGCACGCGCGCCCAGCGCAGCGCGTCGCGCTTGTCGTCCATCGGCAGCTTCCATTCGGCGCGGCGGTCGTCGCGCACGGCGACCACCAGATACCAGCGCCCGTCGAGCGTTTCCGCGCGGCAGCCGCTCAGGTCGGTGAGCGTATAGCGGCCGTCGGCGCCGTCCTGCGACAGCCACAGCAATCCCTTCGTCGCCGAGATCCGCAGGTCGCCCCATGCGCGTTGCAGCACGTGCGTCCAGCCGTCTTCGCGCGCGTTCGGCGCGATGTCGCGCCGCCGCCGCACCGAGCGCGCGATCGCCGCCGCGATGGCCACGGCCGCGACGGTGGCGGCGCCGATCGCCACGGCGTCGCCAAAGCGCGCGGCGATCGCTTCAAACATATGAATGGCGCCCCAAATCAATGCGGCAAGCGCGAACAGAACGACGAATATCGGCATGGCGAAGCGGGAAACGGCAAAACGGGAAACGGCAAAGCGAAAGGCGCGGCCGGCGCGCGCCGGCCGCATGTGGCGAGACTCACCGCATCCGGTGAATGTCGTGCGTGACGAAGCCCGCGTCGTTGTCCGGCAGCGCGAGGCCGTTCTTCACGGCGAGCGTCTTGCGGATGTCGGCGAGGCCCGCGCTCCAGTGATCGCGCATCGTCGACGCGCCGAACTGATAGTCCTTGTAGTGCTGCTCGTAGGCCTTCTGCTGATAGATCAGATGCTGGACGTTGTAGCGCTTGCTGCACGATAGCGTCTCGGCCTGCTGGCACCACGGATCGCTCTCGCGGATCGATTCGGGCACCTGATCGAGCACGCGGCGCAGCACGTTGCGAAAACGCTGCTCGCGCTGCAGCGTATCGGTGACGAAGCGCGTGCGGCTCGAATACTGAACGTCCTTCGTGCGCTCCGTCACTTCGTTCATCGATTCGGGCAACGGCCCGCGCGCGCTCCACAAATCCACCTGGAACGCGAGCGTGTCGCGGCGCGGCGACGCGTGCAGCACCTCCATCAGCGGCGTGTTCGACACGATGCCGCCGTCCCAGTAGAACTCGCCGTCGATCTCCACCGGCGGAAACGCGGGCGGCAGCGCGCCCGACGCCATGAAATGCTCGGGGCGCAGCGTCGTCTTCGTGTTGTCGAAATAGATGAAATTGCCCGTACCGACGTTCACCGCGCCGACCGACACGCGCGTCTCGCCCGAATTGATCCGGTCGAAGTCGCACAGCTTGACGAGTGTCGCGCGCAGCGCAGACGTATCGTAATAGCTGACCTTTTCCGGCGGATGCGTCGAGCCCGGCAGCGGCGGCGGGAAACGCGGCACGAAGAAGCCGCGCTGCCCCTGCATGACCGCGCTCGCCGCCTGGCTCGCGGTGAAGAACGTGCGCACATATTCGTGGCTGTTGAAGAGCGCGGCCTCGAACATTGCCGGCAGCGCGGGGAAAAACGCGGGCTGGCAGATCGTGTTCCAGAACTCGCGCAGCCGCTCGACGCGCCGTTCGGGCGGATTGCCCGCGATCAGCGCGGTGTTCAGCGCGCCGATCGAGATGCCGGCGATCCAGTTCAGCGGAATGCCTGCTTCGTGCAACCCTTCGAACACGCCCGCCTGATACGCGCCGAGCGCGCCGCCGCCTTGCAGCACGAGCGCGATCGTTTCGTACGGCAGATCGTGGAACGGCGTGCGCGCATGCTCGAGCGCGTGCGGCACGCCTGCTTCGTTGTGCAGGTCCGCCGGATCGACCGCCTGCTTCTCGGTGCGGGCGCGCGGCTTCATTGCATGAACCAGCCGTGGCTGACGACGAACGACTGGCCGGTGAGCGCCGCGCTCGGGAACGCGGACAGGAACAGCACCGTCTTCGCGACGTCCTCGACCGTCGTGAACACGCCGTCCACCGTCTGGCCGAGCATCACCTTCTTCACCACCTCCTCTTCGCTGATGCCGAGCTCCTTGGCCTGCTCCGGAATCTGCTTGTCGACGAGCGGCGTGCGCACGAAGCCCGGGCACACCACATGCGAGCGCACGTTGTGCTTCGCGCCTTCCTTTGCCAGCACGCGCGCAAGCCCCAGCAGCCCGTGCTTGGCCGTCACGTACGCCGACTTCAGCGGCGACGCCTCGTGCGAATGCACCGAGCCCATGTAGATCACCACTCCGCCGCGATCGTCCTTGTACATGTGCTTGAGCGCGGCCTTCGTCGTCAGGAACGCGCCGTCGACGTGAATCGCCTGCATCTTCTTCCAGTCGGCGAACGCATAGTTCTCGATCGGATTGACGATCTGGATGCCCGCGTTCGACACGAGAATGTCGACCGAGCCGAACGTCTGGGCGACCTTGTCGATGCCGGCGTTCACCGCGTCCTCGTTCGTCACGTCCATCGCCACGCCGATCGCCCGGCCGCCCGCCTGCTCGATGAGCTCGGCCACCGCGTTCGCGCCGTCCTGGTTCAGATCGGCGATCGCCACCGCCGCGCCCGCGCGCGCGAGCTCCAGCGCGATTTCCTTGCCGATGCCGCTCGCCGCGCCCGTCACGATGGCGGTTTTGCCATTCAGATTGCTCATGATCGAATTCCTGTCGAGAAAGTGAAAGGGAACGAAGGGGCTTGCGTCACTGCGCGAGGTAATCGTAGACGACTTCGCCGAGGCCGAGCGTCAAATCGGCGAGCAGGTGCCGCGCCTCCACGATCTCGAGCACCGGCAGATCGGCGACGGGCGCGAGCGCATGCGGCGCGAGCTGCAGCGACGCGGGGCCCGTCCACGCGCCCTTCATCTCGATGTCCTGCAGGTAATAGCGCACGAGCTCGCACACGCGCGCCGAGCCGTCGACGTGCGGGATGATCTTCAGCAGGAAGTTCGCGCCGGCGAGGCGCTTTGCCTGCTCTTCGAGATCGAGCTCCTGGTGCTTGTAGCCCATCGTGCCCGTCGCGACGCGCACGGGGCCGTAGTCGAGCGTGCCGAGCAGCGTATCGATGTGCGTCTGCAGCGTCGGCTGCGCGAGTTTCTTCGGGAATCCCCACAATTCGCGGCCGCCCGCGATCGGCGGGTGATCGTTCAGATACATCGCGAGCGTATAGCCGCCGGGCTGGCCCTTGTATTCGACGGGGATCACCTGGCCGCTCTCGGTGTAATCGCCGAAGCCGGTCGAATCGGGCATGCGAATGAATTCGTAATGAACGAGTGGTTCCTTGACCTCGAGCGGCTCCGGCACGATTTCGCGCAGGCGATCCATGTCGGTGCGATACGTGATGATCAGGAATTCCCGATTGACGAAACGGTAAGGGCCCATCGGGAATGCCGGGCTCGTGAGCGGCATCGCGAATGCTTTCGATCGGACTTGGCTGGGCTTCATGCGGACTCCTTGTGGATCGCTTCGTTGTCGGGGTGCCGATATCGTATGCTTCCGAGAATCGATTGTGCGATGCCGCAACTGGAAAAGATTATTGCGGAATTTGCGGCAGCGAAATGACAAACATTGACAATGTTGCGGACGTGGTAACGAACGCGCATGGGCGGCGACGTAAGACGGATCGCTTGCGCGCCGAAACCGCAAAGGTGAGCGTTTTCGGGAGCTTGGGTGAGTATTGACGGGATGGGTGAAACGGCGGTGAACGCGGGCTGAAAACCGCAGGCGGCGCGCGCGATTGAACTTTTGGGGCGTGACCGTTCTCGAAGCGTCGCGTTGTTGGAATTTTCGATTTTTCTTCGATCTCGCGGCGCTTCGGGGTTAAGCCTGTCTTAAGCGTACGCGTCCTAGCATCGTGCGGACCGGTGACCCGGCATCGTTCGATTCGCTATCGTTTCAGCCCCATGCAAAACTTCAATCTCGCCGTCTTCTCCGCGCTCAATGCGGGTTCCACGCCGCCTCTCGGCGCCGTTCGCTTCGGCGTGTTCGCCGCCGACTGGCTCGTCTATGCGGTGCCCGCACTGCTGCTGCTGACCTGGGTGATGGGCGCGCGCCCGACGCGCCGCCAGGCGATCGAAGCGGGCGTCGGCGCGTGCGTCGCGCTCGCGCTCGCGCAGGTGATCGGCCACTTCTGGTATTCGCCGCGCCCGTTCGTGCTCGGCATCGGCACGCAACTGATTCCGCACGCGCCGGACGGCTCGTTCCCGAGTGATCACACGACGTTCGTCTGCAGCGTGGCGGCGGGCCTGCTGATCGCGCGCGCGACGCGCACGGCGGGCGCCGCGCTCGCCGTCATCGCGGCGGTGATCGGGTGGGGGCGCGTGTATGTCGGCGTGCATTGGCCGCTCGATATCGTGGGCGGCGCGCTCGTCGGCACCGCCGGCGCGCTCGCCGCGCATCTGTACGGCCGCCCGGTGACGGCGCTGCTCGACCGGGTCGGCGAATCGGTGCACGCGGTCGCGTTCACGCGATTGCACGAGCGGCCGATCCGCATCGACTGACGCCGATCGGCAGGAATCCGGATCAACCCGGCGTTCTCGCCTGGGCGGCGTCGTTCGTCGAGCCCGGCTCGACATCGGCGCCGCCGTGCAATTCGACGTTCCCGTTCTGCAACTGGCGCGCGGCTTCGCGATCGAGCGCGCTGTCTTTGAGGATCGCGCACATCGCGACGAACAGCGCGAGCGCGATTGCGGCGAGCCCGCAATAGCCGACGATTTTGAGCGTTCTCGGAATGCCGGCGTGGGTGTGGTGGCGAGTCATGGACGCGTATCCGGGTGGCGACGCGCGAAGCCGCGCGGTCTCGTTCTCGTTCGACACGCGAAAATACCGCGGTGCGCGCCGTGCTTTTCCCTATCCGGTCACGGCGGCGCGCGCCCCGTTGTGCCGCCATCGGCGTCGCCATGTGCCGTCGACATAGGTATAGGACACGGGCGATGCGGATGCAACTCCGCTCGTGTGGAGACGCGCGGATGCGAGGGCATCGCGCGATGCAAGCGGACGATGGCATCTGAACGCGCGCGCCGGCCGCCGTCGCTGCGGCGTTGATCGGCGGGAAAACGGCGGAGAAGCGAACGAAACGGCTTTGTCGGCGCGCGGAATGGCAGCGAAGGCGTGCGATGCGATGGGTCAGCGCGGCGCGGCTGCGCTCGAGCGGCGCGGCGGTGCGGTGCGATCGGGCGCGAACCAGAGCCGCTTGCCATGAGCGACGTATCGCGAGCGTGGCGGTGCGCGGCTATTTCAAGATAATCAAGACAAGCCGATGCGATGCGACAGCGGTACGCGCGCGATTCAGCTCATACGAAACGGCGAAAACGCGACGCGGCGAACGTAGCGGCGGCGTGAAGGGGTTTGCGGTTTTGGCTTTCGCTTTCGGCGATGGCCGGTCGAGGCGTACGCGCGTGTGCTGCCTGCCGGCCGCTATCGCGTGCATTGCAATACTGCATGCGGGTGCCGGCGACGCCGTGCGCTTGGATCGCGCGCGTGAATCGCCGGGCGATATTCGCGCGCGCAGCGGCCGGCCGCGGATCAGTCTTCGAGCGATTCGTGCACGGCGATCGCACCGTGCTTCCAGTAAGCGGATGCGCGAATCCGCGATTTCGCGACGCCGCGCTCGCGGCACAGATGCTCGCGCACGCCGCGCATCGCGGCCGCCTCGCCCGCCGCCCATACGTAGCCTTCGCCCGCCGGCAGCGGCAGTTCGCGCAATGCGTCGACCAGCCGGCTCGCGCCGCGCTCGCCGCTCGCCGCATCGCCGCGATGTCGCCATACCACATACAGGTTCGCATCGGTTTCGAATGCGATCTGCGCCGACGGATCGGCCACTTCGAGCACCGCCGCGACGCGCGTGCCGGCCGGCAATTCCTCGAGCCGGCGCGCGACGGCGGGCAATGCGGTGTCGTCGCCGATCAGCAGATGCCAGTCGAAATCCTTCGGGATCACGAACGAACCGCGCGGCCCGCCGATGCCGAGCGTTTGCCCGACGCGCGCCTGAGCGGCCCACTGCGAAGCCGGCCCCGGATGATGCAGCACGAAATCGAGATCGAGCTCTCGCGCGGCGCGATCATAGCGGCGCGGCGTGAAATCGCGTGCGACGGGGCGCGGCCTGTCCTGCGGAAACACGATGCCGTTCGGGCCGAATTCGGGGCGCGCGGGTGCGTCTTCGCCGGGCGGCGGGAAGAAGACTTTCACGTGATCGTCGAACGACGCCGATTCGAAATCGTCGAGTTCGTCGCCTGCCAGCGTCACGCGCTTCAGATGCGGCGTCACGTCGACGACGCGCTTGACCTGCAGCAGGCGGAATTTCAGCGTATGACGCACGCGTACGACCGCGCGCTCGGTAGTCGGTTGGGTCATGTCGATCGGTTCTCCTTGATGAGCCGGAAACGGCGCGATTCAGCCTTGCGCGCGGCCTTCGATGTCGGCGACGGCGCGCCGCAAAATGGCCGCGATGCGGCGTTGCTCGTCGGCGTTTGCACCGCTTCTGCGAAAGAGCGCTTGCTTGAGCGCCATCCGTGCTTCGACGAATTCCGGCAGCCAGCCGCGCGTGTCGTCCTCGGGCGCGGCGGGCGCTTCGCCGGCGAACGCGCGACGCATGAATTCCATCTTGCGGCCGAGATGCGCGAGCTTCGCGAACAGCATCTCGACGCGTTCACGCTGCGCGTCGAGATGCGCGCGGCCCGCGTCGGCGAGCGCGTAACGCTTGCGGTTGCCTTCGGCCTGCACCGTCACGTAGCCGAGTTCTTCCAGATACGTGAGCGCCGGATACACCATGCCGGGGCTCGGCGCGTAGAAGCCGCTCGAGCGCGTGTCGAGCGCCTTGATCAGCTCATAGCCGTGGCTCGGCTGCTCGGCGAGCAGCGCGAGCAGCAGCAACTGCAGATCGTCGGCGCTGAATTGACGGCCGCGCGGCATCGCGTCGTCTCCGAAGCCGCCGAACCCACCGGGGCCGCCGCCGCCGAAGCCGCCGAATGGGCCGAAGCCATGCCGGCCGCCGCCGCGGCGATGGCCGCCGAACATCTGACGAAACATCTCGAACGGGCTGTGTCCGAACGAATCGGACATGCCGCATTCGCGGCGCGAAAAACGGTGAGCGTGACGCATGTCCGCCTCCTGTGTCTTTAGATGTATCTAAAGATATATATCGAAAGATATAAAGTCAACGGAATTTAAACGGGGAACGAGGGGGCGGAGTGCGATGGCCGGACGGGCGATGTCCCGCCCGGTACCGACACGCGGAGGGCGCGACGATGCCGGAATGCCGCGTGCAAGGGTGGGGCGACGGCGACGGCCGAAGGCGGCATGGCGAACCCGGCCCCTGGCCCGTTCGTTCGATGGCGGATGTTTATCCGTCCCGGGGCGTGCCGTATTGCGCGACGGCGTTGCGATCGCGCTCGGGCGGTACCGGCCGGGCGGCTTCGGAAGACGTGATACTGTGACGGCAGCCATGCTGTAGCGATCAACCGGCGTAGCCACGATCGGCACGAATCGTTCACGGACACAGCGCGCAAATGAATGGCCTCCCTCTGTCGCTTCCGCGAGTCGACAGCACCGATTCGCTCTTTGCGGATCCGCTCGCTTTTCTCGCACGAGCGCGCGCGCAATGCGGCGACGTCTTCGTGCTGCGGGAGCACGGTCCGATTTTTTCTCGCGCGAGCGATTGCAGCGGCGTGATCGCCGTGTTCGGCGAACATCGGCTTCGACAAGTCTTGACCGAGACGGACACCTTCGCGCTGCCGATGTCAGCGGCGGCGAAGATGGCGTTGCCGAAGAATCTGGTCAACCTCAACCGCGGCTTGCACAGCATGCGCGAGCCGGAGCACGGCCGGCACAAGCGCCTCCTGACGGGAACGGCCAACCGCGCGCTGTTCGACGCGCATCGATCCGGAATGCAAACGGATTTGAGCCGCTTTTGCGAAATGCTGAACGGGGACGGCCGGATTTCCGTCGTGAGCCGAATGCGCGAGCTGACAGCCAAGTTGGCGTCCCGTCTTTTTCTTGGGCCGCAGTGTGAGGAGGATGCCGAACTGACGTTTCTGCTAAGCGCGTATTTCACGTTGCGGCGCGAGGCGTCTTCGCCCAACGCGCACGATCCGTTGCAGTACCGGGACGCGCTGATCGGCGCCGGGCGGCAACTCGATCGCGCGTTGCGGGCGCGGATCCGGCGGTATCGAAAGGCGCCCGCCGGCGAGTGCGCGGGGCTGCTCCAGCGGCTGGCGACGGCCGGCCAGCCGGGTTCGCCCGCGCTTTCCGAGGATGAGATCGTCGGCCACGCCAACGTGATGTTTGTGTCGAGCACGGAGCCGGTGGCGATATCGCTGGCGTGGCTGCTGCTCGTTCTGTCGCAGTTGCCCGATCTGCGGCGTGCGCTTCGCGCGGAAAGCGCCGCCCGCGCATCGTCGCCGGCTTCGCCGTACGACGCGCCATTGCTCGAGCGCGTCATCAACGAGACGCTTCGGCTCCTGACGCCCAACGCGCTGATGGTCCGCGCCACGACGCAGGCGGTTTCGTTGCAAGGCGTCGCGCTTCCCGCGCGCTGCGAGATTGTCGTGTGCCCGTTCCTCGTGCACCGCGAGGCCAACGCGTTTGCGCGCCCGCATGCATTCTTGCCGTCCCGATGGGAGACGGCGAGGCCGTCGCCGTACGAGTATTTTCCATTCGGCGCCGGCGGCCATTTCTGCGCGGGGCGGAATCTCGCGCTGTCGCTGATTGGCGAAGTGCTGTCGACGCTGCTATCGCGATTCGATTTCGTTTTGGATATCGAACAGTTTATCGACTGGCGCATTCATATCATGCTGATGCCGAAAGGCGACCCGACGCTCACGGCGCACCCCGTCGATGAACGCCGCGACACGCCGTCGCCGAAATGGCGCGGGCCTGTCGCCGAGCTGTTCCATTTCGCGCCGGGGCTTTCTTGACATTTACCGGGGCGCATCCTTTAATCAGAAGCAAATCGGCATGCACACCCGACGGGATTTTTTCGGTCATCGATTCGCATGGCGATTTTCGGGGGTTATTCCGCACTCACAGCTGAGCGTTGCGTCCTGCCCACAACAAAGGAACGATCATGGCCACGAAACCCAAAAAAACAAAGGGCGTTTCCGTTTCCATCGAAGGGAAGCTGCCCAAGATGACGCTGGATATGCCGGTGGACGCGAAAAAGATCAAGGCCATCCAGAAATGCCTGGAAAACGGCAAGCTGACGATCACGATGAGCAAGGTGGATCTCGCCGGCGGCCGCATGGGCGAGGGCTATCTCTACGACTGACGTCCGGCGGCGCGCGCGGGCCTTGCCGGCCGCGCCGCATTCTCGTCGCCTCGATGCTCGGGCTTCGCAGAGAAGCCGCGCCGCCGAACGCGAGGCGTTCGGCGTGCGCTCGCGCAATGGCGGGCGATAAATCTGGACTGCTGCGGTTCGGCGCCTGAAGGCGCGGGAAGCCTATGAAAGCGTTCGATCGCG
This sequence comes from Burkholderia mallei ATCC 23344, assembly GCF_000011705.1. Taxonomy (NCBI): domain Bacteria; kingdom Pseudomonadati; phylum Pseudomonadota; class Betaproteobacteria; order Burkholderiales; family Burkholderiaceae; genus Burkholderia; species Burkholderia mallei. The sequence goes on from NC_006349.2 coordinate 24,890, forward strand.
ATGCCGGGGCGCCCCGGATCGGCCTTGCGTACGGGCCCGGCATGGCGGAATTCGCCGCACGGCATGCGCATCTCGTCGATTACATCGAAGTGCCGTTCGAGCTCTTGCGATTCTCGCCGACGATTGCCGAGCTTCAGCAAACCATTCCGTTCGTTCTGCACTGCGCCAGCTTGTCCGTTGCGGGATTCGTGCCGCCCGACGATTCGACCGTCGACGCAATCGAGCGCACGGCCGTGCGCACCGGCACGCCGTGGATCGGCGAACATCTCGCGTACATCTCGGCCGATCCCATCGGCGAGGCGCTGGGTGGGACCCATGAGCCCACGTCGCTGTCTTACACGCTGTGCCCTCAGTTGAGCGACGAGACGGTGCGGCGCGTCGCCGATAATCTCGCCGTGCTCGCTCCGCGCTTTCCGGTTCCGCTGATCGTGGAAAATTCGCCCCAATACTTTTCGATTCCCGGCAGCACGATGGGCATGACCGACTTCATTCGCGCGATCGCGGACCGGTGCGATGTCGGCTTGCTCCTGGATCTGAGCCATTTTCTGATCACGGCGTACAACACGGGCGCCGACGTGCACCGGGAATTCGCCCGGCTGCCGCTCGAGCGCGTGGTCGAAGTTCACCTGTCCGGCATGAGCATCCAGTCCGGCGCGGCCTGGGACGATCATTCGCTGCCGGCGTCGCCGATCCTCTTCGAACTGCTCGAGCGCCTGCTCGCCGTCGCGCGGCCTCGCGCGCTGACCTTCGAATACAACTGGTCGCCATACTTCCCGTTGTCGGTCCTCACGAGCCACATCGAACGCGCGCGCGCGCTGATGGGGCTTGCATGAACGCAAGGACGATACACGCGCTGATCGCGGCCAGCACCAAGGATCCGCAGCTCATCGAGCGTTGGCGGCGGCATCCGGACCTGCTGCGCGGCGCGGGCATCGCGCCCGGCGATCTCGATTGGCGCGCATTGGAGCATTTCGTCGGGTTGAGCCTGAAGGTGCGCCACAACGGCCTGCGCGGAGATTTTCCGCTGAGCTTCAGGCTGCTGAGCGTGGTCGGCCTCGAGATCGAGGTATTCGCCGCGTATGCGTCGGACTGCGCGGAGAGCGGCCACGTATTCGCCGCCACGCCGCAGGAGCGCGCGCGCGATCTGATTGCGTTTCTCGATAGATGGCTCGATCCCGCGCAACGCAATCACGTTCTGCTGTGGGACATCCTGCGCCATGAATACGCGCTCGCATGCCTGCGGCAAGCGGGCGACGCGCCGCTTGCCGATGCGCGTCCCGCCGCGCGTCATCGGGCGCGCGCGACGGCCGGCGGCATTCCGACGCTCAACGGCTCCGTCGTTCAACACGTGATGCGCTGCAATCCTGACGATCTGGCGGCGGCGCTTCATCAGAAGGAGCCGCCGCTCGACGCGGTTCCCGCCGTCGACACTTACTGCTGCTATTGGCGCTCCGCCGAAACGGGCGAAATACGGTTGCTGCGGGTCGATACGCTCGGTTACTTCGCGATCGAAGCGATCGACGGCAGGCGGTCCGCCGCCGACATCTGCCATCGGTTGCTCGGCAATCGCCGTCTGCTGCCGCAGTTCCTGAGTTCGCTCGACCAACTGGCCGGCATCGGGATCGTGCGATTCGCGCGGCCGCTCGGATGCGCCGCGGCATGAAGCTGCTGCTCGTCGACAATCTCGTCATGCCGGAAGAGGGCTCGCTCGCCTATCTCGACGTGCATCCGCATCTCGGGCTGCTCGCGCTGGCCGCGGTCGCCGAGGCCGACGGCCATCGCGTGCGGATCTATGATCCGAAGCGACTGATCCGGGACGGCACGCTCGCTTACGATGCGACGCTTTACGAGCGGGCGAGCCGCGCGATCCTCGCCGAGCGCCCGGACGCGGTCGGCTTCACCGCGCTCGGCTGCAGTTTTCTGTTCGCGCTCAATGTCGCGGCGCTGCTGAAGCGGCGCGAGCCCGATTTGCCGGTCCTGCTCGGCGGCCCGCACGCGACGATGCTGCATCGGCAGATCCTCGAGCGATTCCCGCAGTTCGACATCATCGTTCGCTACGAAGCGGACGAGATCCTTCCCGCCGTGCTCGACTGCCTCGAGCAGCGGACATTCGATGTTATCCCCGGCTTGAGCTGGCGCGCGACGGGCCGCGGTGCGCCGTTGCGCTTCACCGACGGCAAGCCCAAGGTCGAGGAACTGGACCGGCTGCCGATCGCGTCGTACGACCATTATCCGGTCGACGATCTGGGCTTCTCGATGCTGCGCATCGAGGCCGGCCGCGGCTGTCCGTTCGCATGCACGTTCTGTTCGACGGCGGGCTTCTTTCAGCGCAGCTTTCGCCTCAAGTCCGCCGAGCGCCTGGTGCACGAGCTGGACATCCTTCATCGGCGCTATCGCGTGTCCGACTTCAAGCTCGACCATGACATGTTTACCGTGAATCGCCACAAGGTGATGGCGTTTTGCGAGGCGGTGGCCGGGCGCGGCTACCGGTGGCGCGCGTCGGCGCGGATCGATTGCGTCGACGAAGCATTGCTGAGGAAGATGGCCGACGCGGGCTGCGTGAATCTTTATTTCGGCGTGGAGACCGGCTCCGAACGCATGCAGACAATCTGCCGGAAGCGGTTGGACTTGCGGTTGGTCGAGCCCATTCTGGCCGCGGCGGATTCGTTCGGAATCGAGACGACCGCGTCGTTCATCACCGGCTATCCGCAGGAAAGCGGGCAGGACCAGGACGACACGCTGGACATGATCGGGCGCTGCGCGCGGCGGCCGTCCTGCCTGACGCAACTGCACATGCTCGCGCCGGAGCCCGGCACGCCGCTGTTCGACGAACACGGGGCGCAGATCGCCTACGACGGCTATGGCGGGCCTTACAACACGCGCCTGCTGGGCCCGGAGGACGAGCGCGAGGTGCTCGACCATCCCGACATATTTCAAACCTACTATTACTATCCCGCCGCGCTGCCGCGCGCGAGACACATCTTTGCCGTCGAGGCGGTGGATGTGCTGCGCCGCGCGGGGCCGATCATCCTCGCGTACGCTTTGCGGGAATTCGGCGGACGGCTGAGCCGGCTGATATCGGCATGGCGACGGTTCGCGGACGAAACGTCGCCCGGCGCGTTGCCGGATGCGGCGGGGCTGGAGGCTTTCGTGGCCGCGCGATTCGGCCGCGGCCATCACCTGCATTCTCTTTTCCGGTACGCGTTGCGGCTGTCCGCGGCCCGCGCTCCGGCGGACGTCGTCGCCGAAGGGCCCTATGAGCCGGACCGGCCTTGCATGCTGGCCGAAAACGTCGGCCTGCTGGAGGACATCCACAATTGCGAGGCGTTGGTCGATCGGCTCCGGCGCTCGAACGACGGTGCGCCGGCGCTCGGCGACGCGGATGTCGGCGGGCTCGGCGCCTATATCGTCCGCGCGGACGGCGAAGCCGTCACCGGCTATTGGGTGGAGTCCGGCATTGCCGCGATCCTCGATCTGTTCAGGGCGCCCCGTTCGTGCCGCGCCGCTGCGCAATGGCTGGCGCACGTCACCCGCAATGACGGCGTGGACGCTTCGATCTTCGAGCTGCTGCTGCGCAGAGGCATTTTGGTGCCGGCCCGCTAAATTCATTTCGCTCATGGCTCGTCGGAAACTCGAACGCTGGTCCGCGCTGGATCTCGCGGAAGGTCTTCAACTGGCGCATGCCGTCGCCGCGCTGCAAACGCTCGGCGTCGTGGATGCGATGGCGGAGCCGACGACGGCGCAAACGCTGAGCGCCGCGTGCGATCTCGATCCCGAGTTGTTGCGAGGCGTCCTCGAATACGCGGCATCGAGAACGAACCTGATCCGCAAGACCGGCGACCGATTCGCGGCTTCCGAGCACTACACGGCGCAAGCGCGTTTCCTGCTGAACCTGTATGCCGGCGCCTATGCCGATAACGCTTCGCGGCTGGCGACGCTGCTCCGGCGGCCGGCGCTGGCGGGCACGACGGTCGACCTCGTCGCGCACGCGCGCGCCTTCGAGGCGAGCGAGGCGGGCGGCGGGGCGCTCGCCGCGATCATCAGCCAATTGCACCTGAATCACGTACTGGATCTCGGATGCGGCGCCGGTACGCTGCTGCACGCGCTGGTGGCGGACGATCGTGAATTCGTCGGGTGGGGGCTGGATCGCAATCCGTCGATGTGCAAGGCCGCCCGGATGCGGGCGAGGCAAGCGGGAATCGCGGCGCGCGTGAAGGTGTTTCAGGGCGACGGCAGGCATCCCGGCGCGTCGATTCCGCCGCGCGTGCTGGCGCGCGTGCGCAACGTCGTCGCGAGCCAGTTCGTCAACGAGATGTTTCGCGGCGGCACGTCCCGCGCGCAGGCCTGGCTTCGACGCATGCGCCGCCTGCTGCCCGACCGCCTGCTCGTGATCGCGGACTACTACGGCCGCCTCGGCCACGGTTTTCAAACGCCGCACCGCGAGACGCTGCTGCACGACTATGCGCAGCTCATATCGGGGCAAGGCGTGCCGCCGCCCAATGCCGACGCGTGGCTCGCCATGTATCGGGCGGCCGGTTGCCGGCCTCTGCATGTGATCGAAGACCGCGCGGCCACGACGCGCTTCGTCCACCTGGTAGCGCTGTAGCGGCATGACGGGCGCGGCTCGGCGGCGCCGCTTGCGCCGACCGCGTGCGCCGGCTGGCCGATTCCCTCGGGGCGTGCGGCCATGACGTTCGTGGCTCGCTCGCCGCCGTGCGCCGCGTGCCGCCGTCCGCGCTTCAGATGGCGTCGGCACCGCCAACGCGCATCCGCCGCGTTAGCGCAACTGCACCGCCGCGAGAAACAGCACCATGCCGCCGATCGCGCCGTCGAGCACGCGCCACGCGAGCGCGCGCTTGAACCATGGCGCGAGCAATCGCGCACCGTATCCGAGCGCGACGAACCATACCGCGCTGACCGCCATCGCGCCGATCGCGAACGCGCCGCGCGCGCCTTCCGGCTCGCGCGCGCCGGCCGTGCCGATCAGCAGGAACGTGTCCAGATAGACGTGCGGGTTGAGCCATGTGAACGCGAGCGTCATCAGCACGATCGGCCAGGCGCGCTGCGCGGGCGGCGCGGCAACCGCGCCCGTCGCATCGAGCGTTTCGTGGCCGGGCTTGAACGCGCGGCGCAGCGCGCTCAGGCCGAACCATGCGAGATAGGCGAGGCCGACATACAGCACGGCATGAACGAAGGCCGGATAGCGCTCGACGAGCACCGATGCGCCGCCGACGCCCGCGCCGATCAACAGCATGTCCGACAGCGTGCAGAGCAGGACGATCTTGCCGACGTGCGAACGCATGATGCCCTGCCGGAGGATGAACGCATTCTGCGCGCCGATGGTGACGATGAGCGATGCGCAGAGCATCGCGCCGTGAGAAAAAGCGATCCAGTTCATGTTCGTTGCGGCTTCCGGCGGTGGACTAACGGGGCAAGAGGCGCTAGTCTGCGATGATCGCTTGAGTAAGAAAAGCTAAATGATCTAATGCCGATTAAGGAAAACTGATGCTCGACTATGCACTGCTCGATGCGCTTGCCGAAGTGATCCGCCACGGCTCGTTCGAGCGGGCGGCGAAAGCGCTCAACGTGTCGCCTTCGGCGGTGTCGCAGCGCGTGAAGCTCTTGGAGGAGCGCGTGGGCAGCGTGCTCGTGAAGCGCGGGCAGCCGTGCGTCGCGACGACCTCGGGCGCGCTGCTGTGCCGCCACACCGAGCGCGTGCGGATGCTGGAGGCCGAGCTGTCCGGGCACATGCCCGCGTTCGCGGGCGCGCAAGCGGCGGCGTGGCCGACGCTGCGCGTGGCCGTCAACGACGACAGCGTCGCGACCTGGTTCGTCGACGCGGTTGGCCCGTTCTGCGCGCAAAGCGGCACGCTGCTCGATCTCGTGATCGACGATCAGGACTACACCGCGGAGCGGATTCGCGACGGCAGCGTGCAGGGCGCGGTGACGGCGCTCGCCGAGCCGATTCAGGGCTGCCGCTCGACGCGCCTTGGCCGGATGCGTTATCACGCGGTGTGCTCGCCCGCGTTCCACGCGCGCTATTTCGGCAACGGCGTCAATCGCGACGCGCTGCGGCGCGCGCCATGCGTGATGTTCAATCCGAAGGACAGCCTGCAGGCGCGCTTCATCCGGCGCGCGACGCGCGTCGATCTCGATCCGCCGCAGCACTGGATTCCGCACGTCGCCGGTTATCTGCGCGCGTGCGAGGCGGGGCTCGGCTGGGGCATGTGTCCGGAGCGGATGGTCGAGCGCCAGATCGCCGAGGGCGGGCTCATCGATTTGTCGGACGGAAGGAGCATCGACATCGAGCTCTACTGGCAGAGCTGGCGGCTGTCGATCGGCTGGCTGGACGAGTTCAGCGCGGCGCTCAAGGCGAGCGCCGCGCAGTATCTCGACTGACCGGTTGAGGGGGGCGAGGCGAAAGGGGCGGGCGCCGCGCGCCCGGTTACAGCCGGTGCAGCCCGTCGAAATCGACGATGCGGACCATCCGGCCCTGCATCTCGATCAGGCCGCGCTTGTGGAATTTCGACAGCGTGCGGCTGACCGTCTCGAGCGTCATGCCGAGATAGCTGCCGATGTCCTCGCGCGTCATTCGCAGGTTGAATTCGTTCGGCGAATAGCCGCGCTTCATGTAACGCGACGACACGTCGAGCAGGAACGCCGCGACGCGTTCTTCGGCGTTCAGCGAGCCGAGCACCATCGTCTGCGACGTCTCGCGGACGATCTGCTCGCTCATCAGCTTGTGCATCCGCAATTGAATCGTGCCCGCCTCCGAGCACAGCGTTTTCAACGCGCTGTACGGAATCACGCAGACCGAGCTGTCTTCGAGCGCGACCGCGGTGCGCGGATGCGCGTCGTCGCAGATGCCGTCGAGGCCGAGCGCCTCGCCCGCGAGATGCAGGCCGGTGACCTGCTCGCGGCCGTCGTGGCGCGTCGCGATGGTCTTCAGCGATCCCGAGCGCACCGCGTACAGGTTGTCGAACGTATCGCCCTCGCGGAACAGCGTTTCGCCGCGGCGGACCGGGCGGGCGGTGCAGATCACGGATTCGAGGCGCGCGAGCGCTTCCGGCGCGAGCCCCTGGGGCATGCAGAGATGACGCATCGCGCACGTCGAGCAGTGCGCGGCCTGACGCGGCGCCCACGTGCTGGAGGCATGGACGGGAGCCGCGGCGGCGGCAGGTCGGGCGACGGGCGTAAGCATGATGGATGGCTCTGAGGTTGAATCGGTAAAGCCATTGTCCCATCGTGGACTAAGCCTGTTTAGCGACAAAACGCCGCGACTCCCCGTGCGATTTCCTTGTTCGGCCGCAACGCGCGGTTGCGGCGAAACATCGCAGCCATTGCGCTCGATCAGCTTTCCCGATCTTCCGGGTGCGCGGCGGCCGGGATCAGCAGCACGGGCAGCGCCGAGTGCCGCACGCATTGTTCGGCCACGCTGCCGAGCACGAGCCGCTTGAAACCGCGCCGGCCGTGCGTGCCGAGCACGAGCAGGTCCGCGCCGAACGCCTTCGCGCCCTCGACGATGAGCGACGGCACGTCGGCGAGCGAGGTCGCCTCGCCGATCTTCAGCGCGCCCTTCACGCCGGCCGCCTGCATTTTCTCCGCGAATTCCTTCGCGAGCTCGTTGCCCTGCTGAAGGAGCTGCGTGCGCAGGATCGACGGATCGTAGCCGGGCACGTTGTAATAGATCGCGGCATTTTCCACGACGTAGAAGGGCTGCAGTTCCGCGCCGCTCGTCCTGGCGATGTCGAGCGCCGCGTCGAATGCGTGGCGTGCCGTTTCGCTGCCGTCGACTGCGACAAGAATGCGCTGATACATGATGTCTCCGTGGTGCGGTTGAGAAAAGATCGGCCGTTCGGCCGATCGAGTTTGACGACGTCCTTTTACAAAGTAAACGACGACTGACGAAGGTGCAGCGAACCGACGCGGCGAAGTAAACGCGGCGCCGGATTTTTCCGGTTTCGAGCGGACGCGCCGGATTTTTTGCGCGCGACCGGCGTATCGGCCTGCCCCGCCGGCACCGCGCGCCGCGACGCCGTAATAGACTTGAACGGCCCCGCTCGTTCGCCCGCCGGCTGACCGGCATGAGCCGACGCTGGTTTGAAACACTTCGGGCGAGAGCGTTCCCTACATTTCTTACGATGTTCGACGGAGGTTGTGTACGCGCCGCGGTTGCATTTCGTCGCGCCCGGCCGCGGCGCTCGCGTGGCCGACTCATTCAACCGGAGAAGGAGGAGACACATGTCGTATGTCGCGCTCGAGGTGCTGACCGAGGATGCCAACCGGTATTCACTGCCCGAGCTGATCGGCGTCGGCGGCGTTTCGCCCGATGTGCCGCACATCTGCGAGATGCTGCTCGCGGACGCGCAATGGCCGACGATCCAGGCCTATCTCGATCGGCAGGAACTGCCCTACAAGTTCGCGAGGCCGAGCACCGGGCGCAGGGTGGGACGGAATAATCCGTGTTGGTAGGCGAGGCGTTCGCGGGATTCGGATCGACGCGGATCGGCGCGTCGAACGACGCTTGACGAGAGGCCGCAGAGCACGCGATCGCGCGCGCCGCGTCACTCCAGGCTGTGCATCGCGCGTCGTTGCGCCCGGGGTGTGACGATTCGCCGGCGCACGAGCGGGGCGCGGCACGCTCGTGCCGATGATCGGCTCACGACCGTCGCGGCAATGCGGCATGCGCATGCCGAGGGCGCCGCGCGCGGCGGCGCGCCGTCTCCGATTTCCGTATCGAGATTCGATCGGCCTGGACGAGGAGTCTTGCCGCGCGACGCCCCCGCGACTTGCGCGGGGAACCGCCGGCGACGTGCGTGATGGCGCCGATCGATCGACACGCATGCCGTGTGGCTGTTCGGCTTCAAGTCGATCGTTGCGCGAGCCCGCGCCGAAGCCGATATCCCGTCATGGGCCCTCAACCGGCGGCTCGCGTTCGCGACGATTGCAATCCCGGCCGGGAATGCCGCGTGTTCGCATTCGTTTGCCGGACGGCGCGCATGCGCGCAGGACATGGCGACCGGTGCGGGCACGCGTGCGCCGGTCGGGATGCGCGGCGCACGCGTTGCCGTCTGCCACGATAATGGAATGCGTGCGCGCCGGGGCGGTGCGATCCGTCGAACCGGCCGGTCGCCTCGACTCGTTCAATTCGACCCATTCGACCCATTCGTCCGCAGGCGGCGCACGCCGCATCGCGAAGCGCACCGCCCGCGGCCAGGTTTCCAATTCGGAGGAAGCATGCAGATCACCGGCGAGATGTTGATTGGCGCGGCCGCGGTGCGCGGTAGCGAAGGCACGATGCGCGCTTACGCGCCGGCGCAGGGCGTCGAGCTCGAGCCGACGTTCGGCGCGGGCGGTGCGGCCGACGTCGATCGCGCGTGCCGCCTCGCGAACGCCGCTTTCGATCCCTTTCGTCAGGCGCCGCTCGAGACGCGCGCACGCTTTCTCGAGGCGATCGCCGAGCGCATCGTCGGGCTCGGCGATCCATTGATCGAACGCGCGCACGCGGAATCGGCGCTGCCCGTCGCGCGGCTCGAAGGCGAGCGCGCGCGCACGGTCGGTCAGCTCAGGCTCTTCGCGGCGATCGTGCGCGACGGCCGCTGGCTGAGCGCGACGCTCGATTCCGCGCAGCCCGAGCGCAAGCCGCTGCCGCGCGCCGATCTGCGCTTGCAGAAGATTCCCGTCGGCCCGGTCGCGGTGTTCGGCGCGAGCAATTTCCCGCTCGCGTTCTCGGTCGCGGGCGGCGACACCGCTTCGGCGTTCGCGGCCGGCTGCCCCGTCGTCGCGAAGGCGCACCCCGCGCATCTCGGCACGTCGGAGCTCGTCGGGCGCGCGATCCGGCAGGCTGTCGCCGATTGCGGTTTGCACGAGGGCGTGTTCTCGCTCGTCGTCGGCGTGGGCAACGCGATCGGCGAGGCGCTCGTCGCGCATCCCGCGATCAGGGCGGTCGGCTTCACCGGCTCGCGCGCGGGCGGCCTTGCGCTGATGGGCGTTGCCGCGCGGCGGCACGAGCCGATTCCGGTCTTCGCGGAAATGAGCAGCATCAATCCGTTCTTCGTGTTGCCCGGCGCGTTGCGCGCACGCGGTGCGCAAATCGCGCAAGGCTTCGTCGAATCGCTGACGCTCGGCGTCGGGCAGTTCTGCACGAACCCGGGGCTCGTCGTCGCACTCGAAGGGCCCGACCTGAAGGCGTTCGTCGACGCGGCCGCGCAGGCGCTCTCGCAAAAGGGCGCGCAGACGATGCTGACCTCGGGCATCGCGTCGTCTTACGAGAGCGCGGTCGCGGCGCGCCGCGCGGCCGCGGGCGTCAGCGAGGTCGCGCGCGGCGCGCGCAGCGACGCGCGGAACGCCGCGTTGCCCGCGCTCTTCACGACGACGCACACGCAGTTCGTCCAGAACCCGCAGCTCGAAGCCGAGATCTTCGGGCCGACGTCGCTCGTCGTCGCGTGCCGCGACATCGACGAGATGATCGCGCTCGCCGAGCATGTCGAGGGGCAACTGAGCGCGACGCTGCATCTCGAAGACGACGATGTCGATCTGGCGCGCAAACTGTTGCCGACGCTCGAGCGCCGCGCCGGCCGCATCGTCGCGAACGGCTATCCGACGGGCGTCGAGGTCGCGTACGCGATGGTGCACGGCGGGCCGTTTCCGGCGACGTCGGACCCGCGCAGCACATCGGTGGGTGCGCTTGCGATCGAGCGCTTCCTGCGGCCCGTCTGCTATCAGGATTTGCCGGCGGCGTTGTTGCCCGAGGCACTCGCCGACGCGAATCCGCTCGGCCTCTGGCGCCTGCGCGACGGCCAACTCGGCAAGGCATGAGCGCGATGAGCGAGATCGGCTCACGGCGTTATCCCGACCCCGCGGTGCGCGTGCTCGATCCGCGCTTCGGCGCGCTGCGGCTGCCGTCGGCGTCCGTCGAATGTCTGTTTCAAGGCGCGCGATGGTCCGAAGGCCCGGTGTGGTTCGGCGACGGCCGCTATCTGCTGTGGAGCGACATCCCGAACAACCGGATGCTGCGGTGGGACGAACAGAGCGGCACGGTCGGCGTGTTTCGCCAGCCGTCGAACAACGCGAACGGCAACACGCGCGACCGCGCGGGGCGGCTCGTGACCTGCGAACACTTGACGCGCCGCGTCACGCGCACCGAATACGACGGTTCGATCACCGTGCTCGCCGAGCGGTTCGCCGGCAAGCGTTTCAATTCGCCGAACGACGTGATCGTGAAGTCCGACGGCTCGATCTGGTTCAGCGATCCGGACTTCGGCATCCAGAGTTTTTACGAGGGCGAGAAGCAGGCGTCCGAGATGCCCGAGCGCGTTTATCGGATCGATCCGCAGACGGGCGCGGTCGATATCGTCGTCGACGGTGTGCTCGGGCCGAATGGCCTCGCGTTTTCGCCGGACGAAGCGATGCTCTATGTCGTCGAATCGAAAGGACGGCCGCGCACGATTCGCGCGTACGACGTCGCGGCCGACGGCAGGACGTTACGCAACGAGCGCGTACTGATCGACGCGGCGCAAGGCACGCCGGACGGCTTTCGGATCGACGTGAACGGCAACTTGTGGTGCGGCTGGGGCATGGGCACCGACGAGCTCGACGGTGTGCGCGTGTTCACGCCGGAGGGCGACGCGATCGGACACATCGCGCTGCCCGAGCGCTGCGCGAACGTCTGCTTCGGCGGGCGGCACCGGAACCGGCTGTTCATGGCGGCGAGCCATGGTTTGTATTCGCTGTACGTGAATACGCAAGGCGTGCCGGGCGGTTGAGCGCGGCAGCGCGGTGATGCGCCGCGGGCTTCGCGGCGGCGTGTGGGTTCACTCGGTCAATCGTGCGCGGCGGCGCGCGTGTTGCGCCGTATGGCGACGCGACATGTCGGCTGCCGGCCGGTGTCGATGCATGTCGCGCGAGCGCCGTTCGAGTGTGGCCGCCGTCGCGCCGCGGGCGCGCGCGATGAGGGCCGCTGCTTGCCGGCGCGAGCGTGTAACGATATCGACGTTGGGACCGGTACCGATTTCGCGGACGGCGCGCAGCGATGGCGTTGCGTCGACCTCGCGGCGATGCGCTCGATGCGCGCGTCGCATGGCCGGTGGGGGCGCTCGAGCAGTTCAATGTCGGTGACGATGCTCCGCATGACCGCATGACCGCATGACCGCATGACCGCATGACCGCATGACCGCGTGACCGCGTAACCGCGTAACCGCGTAACCGCGTAACCGCGTAACCGCGTAACCGCTCATCGCGAGCGCTTCCATGCGCGCGAAGTTCCCATCGATGCAGCGCCACGAAGCCAGCCGGCGCAACGCGACGAGCGCGCGGCGCACGCATTCAAACGTCCGCATTAAACGCTCGCCCGAATCGAACACATGGGCGCGCGAACGTTTTGATATGCGAATGCAAACGCGGCCGAGCGGCGCGGAGACGGCGCGCGGCCGCCGGCGGCGGTCGTGCGCGCCGCGAACCGGCACCGCGTCCGATGCCGCGTCCGATGTCACGTCCGACGCCACATCGATACGCGTGCCGACGACATCGCGCCGGCGCCGGCTTCAACGCGCAACCGGCGCGAGCTCGACGATGCGTCCCGGCCGGCGCGGCGGACGATAAGGCGGCGAAAACGCGTCGGCCATCTGCGCGTCGCGCAATGCGGCGGCGTCGAACCCCTTGTCTACGACCGCGTAGCCCGCGCGCAGCGCGAACTGCGGACGGTTGCCGCCGGGCCGGCTGTCGAAGCCGGCGAAGCCGTCGGGCGTCTCGGGCATCGCATTGACGAGCGATGCATTGCTCGTCGTCATCTGGTCAGGAGAAATCGGCCCGCCGCTCGCGATGCGGGCGGCTTCGCGGTTCTTGCCGTCGGTGTCGACGGTGCTGTCGTGCGTGGCGTCGTTGTACAACTCGATGCTGCGCGGCCGCGCGCGGCCGCCAGCGGCGGACGTCTTGCGTTCGAACGGATTCATCGCGGTCATCCCGGCGGCGCGGCACCCGGAGCTTCGCGGACCCGTTCCGGGCAACACGGCAAAGGACGCGTGTGCGGGCGCCGCTGCCGCACCGCGCGTCGCGCTTACCAAATAATTATTTCAGCTAGAAGACGCGTTTTCTACAGAGTATGATTCTTTTCCGATAGCGGTGCGCGACATGCGGCGCGCCCGCTTTCGCCCTCTCGGGCGCCGCGGCATCCTTAACGGACGGGTAGCGAAGAAGAAGGTAAAGGGGACCTAAGGTGGGCGGACTTATGCACTCTACGACTACTGCATTCACGCATCGCGGGTATCTGTTGAACTGTGCGCCGGCGCGTGCGAGCGATGGCTCCTTCCAGCCTTACGTCGTCATCTCGCGATCGAGCGACGGCGAACTGGTTGCGAATCGCTTCTTTCCCTCCGATCTGCATTTCAACGACGAAGACTCGGCGATCGCGCACGCGCGCGATTGGGCCGTCCGGTGGATCGACGCGAGCAGTCTCACCATTTAGGGTGGCGCGGAGGCGCGCACGAGGGTGCGTACTCCGCTGACACGGCGAAAACACGGTAATCTTGCGGAACCGTCACTTTTACCCGGCGGCCGCCTGCGCAAGCTCGGCCGTGCGTTTTTGCCTATGTCGAAATCCGCCCGAAACTGGGGCCTCGAACAGATCGTCGCCGAGCTGCGCGAATCGCGCGAGAAACTGCACCGCACGCGCCATCCGCGCGGCATTCGCGAGCTGCCGTCGCGCGATGCGGTGTGCACGATCGTGTCGGGCCTGCGCGCATCGATGTTCCCGACGCATTACGGCGCGCCTGATCTGACCGACGAAACCGTCGATTACTACGTCGGCCATACGCTCGAAAGCACGCTGCGCCTGCTCGCCGAGCAGATTCGCCGGGCGCTGCGGTTCCTGCCCGAGCACGCGCAGACGCCGCTTGCCGTGCTCGAAGAACGAGCGTTCGAGATCGCGCGCGAGTTCGGCACGCAGTTGCCCCGCATTCGCGCGCTTCTCGTCAGCGACATTCAGGCCGCGTACACCGGCGATCCGGCCGCGCAACACATCACCGAAATCCTGCTTTGCTATCCGGGCGTGCTCGCCATGATGCACCACCGGCTCGCGCACGCGCTGTATCGGCTCGGTGTGCCGCTGCTCGCGCGCTTCATCAACGAGATCGCGCATTCGGCCACGGGCATCGATATCCATCCGGGCGCGCAAATCGGCCCGAGCTTCTTCATCGACCACGGCACGGGCGTCGTGATCGGCGAGACCGCGATCATCGGCGAGCGCGTGCGCGTCTATCAGGCGGTCACGCTCGGCGCGAAGAGCTTCCCCGCCGACGGCGACGGGATGCTCGTCAAGGGCAACGCGCGGCATCCGATCGTCGAGGACGATGTGGTCATCTACGCAGGCGCGACGATTCTCGGCCGCGTGACGATCGGCAAGGGTTCGGTGATCGGCGGCAACGTGTGGCTCACGCACAGCGTGCCGCCCGGCAGCAGCGTCGCGCAGGGAAAGATCCGCGAGAGCGACAAGGACCAGGCCGAGAAGGACTGAGCCGCCGGCGCGATTGCCGCTTGACGCGGCGCCGGCGCTCGCTCACGCTGATTGCCGGCTCGCGGCTCGCGGCTCGCGGCTCGCGGCTCGCGGCTCGCGGCTCGCGGCTCGCGGCTCGCGGCTCGCGGCTCGCGGCTCGCGGCTCGCGGTTCGCGGTGCGCGGCAAGCGATGGCCGCCGCCGCGCCCGTCACTGCTTGCCGTCCGGCGAACGATGCTTGTACAGCACGTCCTGATCGACGCGGATCAGATTCTGCCCCGCGTCGACGACGAAATCGGCGCCGTTGTATGCCGGCCCCGTCAGCAGCAGGATCGCGTCCGCGACGTCGTTCGGCCCGGCGATCCGCGCAAGCGGCGTCGACGCGCGGCTCGCGTGCTCGAAATCGGCGGGCGTCTGATCGTCGCTAGGCAGCATCAAGCCCGGAAACACCGCGTTCACGCGCAGCACGGGGCTTGCCGACAGCGCGAGCATCTGCGTGAGGTTGCCGAGCGCCGCTTTCGCGACCGTATAGCTGAAATGGTCGCGATGGAAATTTTCCTTGATCTTCTGATCGACGACGTTGATCACGACGCCCTGTGCGAGCGCCGCCTTCGCGCGCTCGTAATACGCGCGCGTCAGCAGGATCGGCGCGCGGCAATTGATCGCCCACGCATTGTCGAACGCGGCGAGATCGAAGCTCGGCAGGTGGTCCTGCCAGAATACCGACGCGTTGTTCACGAGCACGTCGAGACGGCCGAAGCGCGTATAGACCGCATCGACGAGCTGCGTGATCGCATCCGCGTGCGCAAGGTCCGCCTGCAGTGCGACGGCTTCGCCGCCCGACGATTCGATTTCGCGCACGACCGCCTGTGCCGCGTCGGCCGAACGGTCGTAGTGCACCGCGACGCGGTAGCCGCGCGCGGCGAAGCGCAACGCGAACGCGCGGCCCGCGCGGCGCGCGGCGCCCGTCACGAGCACGACGGGTAAGGTGGCTGGTTTCGCGCTCGACTGCATTTAGGTGTTCGTCAGGTTGACCGAGGAAGGATTCGCGACGATCGACAGGAATTCGCGGCGCGTGGCCGGATCGGTGCGGAACGTGCCGAGCATCCGCGACGTCACCATCTCGACGCCGGGCTTGTGGATGCCGCGCGTCGAGATGCACTGGTGCGCCGCTTCGAGAATCACGCCGACGCCCTTCGGCTGCAGCACGTCGAACAGCGTATCGGCGATCTGCACCGTCATCTTTTCCTGGATCTGCAGGCGCTTCGCGAACGCATCGACGAGGCGCGCGAGCTTCGAGATGCCCACGACGCGATGGTTCGGCAGATATGCGACGTGCGCGCGGCCGATGATCGGCACCATATGGTGCTCGCAATAGCTTTCGAAGCGGATGTCCTTCAGCACGATCATTTCGTCGTAGCCGTCGACCTCGCTGAACGTGCGCGCGAGGATGTCGCGCGGTTCGAGCGCGTAGCCGGCGAAGAACTCCTCGTAGGCGCGCACGACGCGCGCCGGCGTATCGACGAGCCCCTCGCGTTGCGGATCGTCGCCGGCCCACCGCAGCAGCACGCGAACGGCCGCTTCGGCTTCGTCGCGGCTCGGCCGGTTCGCGGGCGCGCCGGCCGGCTCGTGCGTGGCCGCCGAGCTCGCCGTCTTGCTCGCTTTGTTCGATGTCCTGCGCGCCGCCTGGCGCGCGGCCGGTGCCGCCGCCTTGCCCGCGGTCATTCCTTTAGCCATATGCATTGAACTCCATGAAGGCCGCGAAGGCTGCGGCCGGCCGATCATTGTTTCATGCTTTCGTCGCGAGCGTGCGCCGTGACTCGCTTTGCGAACGGCGGCCGCGCGTTGCCCCATGCGTCGTGCGCGGCCGCCGTTCGCCGTCACTTCGGCCATTCGTCGAGCGCATCGTTGAACAGCTGGGCGACGACGCCGCGCAGCCACGTGATGCTCGGA
Source organism: Burkholderia mallei ATCC 23344 (assembly GCF_000011705.1). Taxonomy (NCBI): domain Bacteria; kingdom Pseudomonadati; phylum Pseudomonadota; class Betaproteobacteria; order Burkholderiales; family Burkholderiaceae; genus Burkholderia; species Burkholderia mallei. The sequence goes on from NC_006349.2 coordinate 41,330, forward strand.
TCGTTATGGAACTTGCGATGCCAATGCTGCTTCAGATCGAAGCGAGGCAAAGGCAGCGGCGGCTCGACGAGCGTGATCGACGCATGCTCGGCCGCATATGCATAGCCGATCGCATGCGGCACCGTCGCGATCAGGTCGGTGCGGCTCAGGATGAACGGCAGGCTCATGAAATGCGGTGTCTCGAGCACCGCCCGGCGCGTGAGGCGCCGCTTCGTCAGATACTGCTCGAGCACCTCCTGGCTGCGGCCTTCCGCTCGCACCACCGCGTGGCCGCACGCGAGAAACCGCTCGAGCGTGAGCGGCCGCTCGGCGAGCGGGTGGCCGCGCCGCAGCAGGCAGATGAAGCGGTGCGTGAAAAGCCGTTGCTGGAAGAAGTTCGTGCCGCCGAGATCCGGAAAGTAGCCGACCGCGAGATCGACGCCGCCGTCCTCGAGCGCGTGCGCGACTTCCGCGTGCGACAGCGATGCCGAGCGCAGGTTCGCATGCGGCGCGTGTTGCGCGAACGCTTGCAGCAGCCTCGGCAGGAACACGATTTCGCCGACGTCGGACAGCGCGATCGAGAACGTGCGCGCGCTCTTCGCCGGGTCGAACTCGTGCGGTGCGCCGAGACCGCGCTCGATGCTCGCGAGCGCGTCGCGCGCGGCCGGAATCAGGGCGAGCGCGCGAGGCGTCGGCTCCATGCCGCGCGAGGTCCGCACGAACAGCGGATCGCCGAAGTGCTCGCGCAGCCGCCCGAGCGCCGCGCTCACACGCGGCTGGCTCACGCCGAGCAGCTCGCCCGCGCGGCTCACGTTGCGCGCCTCGTTGAGCGCGACCAGATACGGAATCAGGTTCAGATCGAGGTCAGGCATCACGTCACTACTATTGGATATCCGTATACAACTTATCTCCTAAATTGCATTGCCGCATAGTCGGGATAGCGCTGACAATCGATTCACTATTCGAATCAATGTTCAGGAGACGAACAATGCGCACGCAAGTCGCCATCATCGGCGCCGGGCCGTCCGGGCTGCTGCTTTCCCACCTGCTCCGTCTGCAAGGCGTCGATTCCGTCGTGCTCGAGACGCGTTCACGCGAATACTGCGAGAACTGGATCCGCGCCGGCGTGCTGGAGCAGGGCACCGTCGACACGCTGAACGATGCGGGCCTCGGCGCGCGGATGCGGCGCGAAGGGCTCGTGCATCGCGGCATCGAGCTGCTGTTCGACGGCCGTCGCCACCGGATCGATTTCGGCGAGCTGACGCCCGGCCGCGCGATTACCGTCTACAGCCAGCACGAAGTCGTGCGCGACTTGATCGAGGCCGCGCTCGAGCACGGCCAGCCGATCCACTTCGACGTGCGCGACGTCGCGCTGCACGACGTCGCGACCGAGCGGCCGTCGGTGACGTTCATGCACGCGGACGGTCGCCCGGATCGGATCGATTGCGACTATGTCGCCGGCTGCGACGGCTTTCACGGCGTCGCGCGCCAGGCGATCCCCGCCGAGCGGCGGCGCACGTTCGAGCGCGTGTACCCGTACGCCTGGCTCGGCATCCTCGCCGATGCGGCGCCGTCGCTCGACGAGCTCGTCTATGCGCATCACGCGCGCGGCTTCGCGCTGTTCTCGATGCGCTCGCCGACCGTCACCCGACTGTACCTGCAATGCCGGCCCGACGAGAACCTGGCCGAATGGCCGGATGCGCGCATCTGGGAGGAACTGGGCACGCGCTTCGAAAACGACGGCGGCTGGACGCCGACCCCAGGCCGCATCACGCAGAAGAGCGTGACGCCGATGCGCAGCTTCGTGTCGGAGACGATGCAGCACGGCCGGCTGTTCCTCGCGGGCGACGCCGCGCACATCGTGCCGCCGACGGGCGCGAAGGGGATGAATCTCGCGGTCGCCGACGTCCGGGCGCTGTCGCGCGCGCTCGTCGCGCGCTACCGTCACGGCCGCGGCGATCTGCTCGATGCGTATTCGTCAACCTGTCTGGAACGGATATGGCGTGCCGAGCATTTTTCGTATTCCATGACGAACATGCTGCACCCGTGCGCCGACGATTCGCCGTTCGTCAATCGGCTGAAGCTCGCCGAGCTCAAGTACGTGACGCGTTCGCGCGCGGCCGCGCAGTCGCTCGCGGAGAACTACGTCGGCCTGCCGTTCGACGAAACCGCGGGCGATGCGCCGTCGTTTGGCGAGGCGGCCGCCGCATGAGCGCGCCGTGCGGCGAACGCGCACGAGATGGCCGGCGGGACGTTGCCTTGACAATCGTGCGCACGCCCCTCTATGATCGGCAAAACGTTCGCTAATCGAATCTGTGTTCGATATTCGAACCAATCGGATCGTCGCGCGAAGCGCGCAGCCCTTCGCGCGAACGCGTGCCGCGGCGGGCGACGCGCGCGGATTCGCATAGGAAGAGACATGGTCAACAAGATTTTCGATTCCCTCCAGTCGGCGGTGGCCGACGTCCACGACGGCGCGACGATCATGATCGGCGGCTTCGGCACGGCCGGGATGCCCGCCGAGCTGATCGACGCGCTGATCGCGCAGGGCGCGCGCGATCTGACGATCGTCAACAATAACGCCGGCAACGGCGAGACGGGCCTCGCCGCGCTGCTGAAGGCGAGGCGCGTGCGCAAGATCATCTGCTCGTTTCCGCGGCAGGCCGATTCGCAGGTGTTCGACGCGCTGTATCGCGCGGGCGAGATCGAGCTCGAACTGGTACCGCAAGGCAACCTCGCCGAGCGGATTCGCGCGGCGGGCGCCGGTATCGGCGGCTTCTTCTCGCCGACGGGCTACGGCACGAAGCTCGCCGAAGGCAAGGAAACGCGCGTGATCGACGGCAAGCACTACGTGTTCGAGACGCCGATCCATGCGGATTTCGCGCTCGTGAAGGCGTACCGGGGCGACCGCTGGGGCAACCTCGTCTATCGGAAGACCGCGCGCAATTTCGGGCCGGTGATGGCGATGGCCGCGAAGACGTCGATCGTGCAGGTGTCGCAAGTCGTGCCGCTCGGCGCGCTGAATCCGGAACACATCGTGACGCCCGGCATCTTCGTGCAGCGCATCGTCGAAGTGCCGCAAGCCGCGCATGCGGCCGAACTGGCGGCCGAGCGCGCGGCGAGCGCGGCCTGAATCCCCGAGGAGAACACGATGAAACGACTGACCCGCGACGACATGGCGAAGCGCGTCGCGCAAGACATCCCCGAAGGCGCCTATGTGAACCTCGGCATCGGCGTGCCCACGCTCGTCGCGAACCACCTCGATCCGAGCAGGGAAATCTTCCTGCACAGCGAGAACGGCCTGCTCGGCATGGGTCCCGCCCCGGCGCCGGGCGCGGAGGACGACGAACTGATCAACGCCGGCAAGCAGCACGTGACGCTGCTTACGGGCGGCGCGTACTTCCATCATGCGGATTCCTTCGCGATGATGCGAGGCGGCCATCTGGACTATTGCGTGCTCGGCGCGTTCCAGGTTTCCGCGCATGGCGATCTCGCGAACTGGCACACGGGCGCGCCCGATGCGATTCCCGCGGTCGGCGGCGCGATGGATCTCGCGATCGGCGCGAAGCACGTGTTCGTGATGATGGAGCACCTGACGAAGCAAGGCGAAAGCAAGATCGTCGCCGAATGCTCGTATCCGGTGACGGGCGTGCGCTGCGTCGATCGCATCTACACCGATCTCGCGGTGCTCGACGTGATAAGCGACGGCCTCGCCGTGCGCGAGATCTGCGCCGGCCTCTCGTTCGACGAGTTGCAGCAGCTCACCGGCGTGCCGCTCATCGACGCGACGCAGAAGGCCGCCGCGTGAGACGCCGGCGCGCGGCGGCCGCGCTCGCTTTGCCCGGCCGTGCGGCGCCCCGCCGCGATTGGCCGAACGCACGAGCGCGCAACGTCCGGCGCTTCGGTGGACAATAAGCGCAATTCGTCTTTTTCGATCGACTCCATGCTCGAAGACAGTGCCCGTCTGACCGCTCTCGTTTGCGGAAGCGAACCGCTCAACCGGATCTGGTCGCCGCATGCGACGTTGCAGCGGATGCTCGACGTCGAAGCGGCGCTCGCGCGCGCGCTCGCCGCGAATGGCGTGATTCCGGCGAACGCGGTGCGGCCGATCGAGGCGGCCTGCGCGGCGAGCGAGCTCGACGCGCAGGCGCTGATGCGCGACGCGGCGCTCGGCGGCAATCTCGCGATTCCGCTCGTCAGGCAATTGACCGCACGCGTGAAGGTGCGCGACGCCGAAGCGGCGAAGTACGTGCACTGGGGTGCGACGAGCCAGGACATCATCGATACCGCCGCCGTGCTGCAACTGCGCGACACGCTCGACTGGCTCGATCCGCTGCTGCGCGATACGTGCACGGCGCTCGCGACGCTCGCGGCCGCGCACCGCACGACACCGATGATCGGTCGCACGTGGCTGCAGCAGGCGCTGCCGATCACGCTCGGATTGAAGTTCGCGCAATGGCTCGACGCGCTGCTGCGCCACCGCGAGCGTATCGTCGCGTTGCGCGAGCGCGCGCTCGCATTGCAGTTCGGCGGCGCGGCGGGCACGCTCGCGAGCTTGCGCGACGCGGCGCCCGCGGTTGCGCGCTCGCTCGCCGACGACCTTCGGCTCGCGCTGCCGGCCGTGCCGTGGCACACGCAGCGCGACCGGATCGCCGAGACGGCGGCTTGCTTCGGGATGCTGATCGGCACGCTCGGCAAGATCGCGCGCGACATTTCGCTGTCGATGCAAACGGAGATCGGCGAGCTCGCGGAGCCCGCCGCGGCGGGCAAGGGCGGCTCGTCGACGATGCCGCACAAGCGCAATCCGGTCGGCTGCGCGGCCGTGCTGACCGCGGCCGTGCGCGCGCCCGGGCTCGTGTCGACCGTGCTCGCCGGCATGGTCCAGGAACACGAGCGCGCGCTCGGCGGCTGGCAGGCCGAGTGGGACGCGCTGCCCGAACTCGCGCGGCTCGCGGGCGGCGCGCTCGCGCAGGTCGCGCAGATCGTCGAGGGATTGAACGTCGACGTCGCGCGCCTTGCCGACAATCTCGACGCGACGCGCGGCCTCGTGCTCGGCGAGGCGGTGATGCTCGCGCTCGGCGACAGGATCGGCCGGCTCGACGCGCATCATCTCGTCGAGCGCGCCTCGAAGCAAGCCGTGCGCAGCGGCCGCCCGCTGTACGACGTGCTGGCCGCGGACCCCGACGTCGCCGCGCACCTCACGCCGCAGGCGTTGCGGCAGTTGCTCGATCCCGCTCATTACGTCGGCGAGGCGCACGCCTATGTCGACGCCGTGCTCGCGCTCCACGCGAGCCGCCATTAAGGAGAGATACCCATGCCTTTCGCTTCAGTCGATGGAGTGCGACTGCATTACCGGATCGATCGCGCGGCGCGCGCCGACGCGCCGTGGCTCGTGTTCTCGAACTCGCTCGGCGCGGACCTGTCGATGTGGGCGCCGCAGATCGGCCCGATGACCGCGCACTTCAATCTGCTGCGCTACGACACGCGCGGTCACGGCCACTCGGACGCGCCGGCCGGCTCGTACACGATCGAGCAACTGGCGGGCGACGTGATCGGCCTTCTCGATCACGTCGGTGTCGCGCGCGCGCATTTCTGCGGCATCTCGATGGGCGGCCTGACGGGCGCGGCGCTCGCCGCGCGTCACGCGAAGCGCGTCGATCGCGTGGTGCTGTCGAACACGTCGGCGAAAATCGGCTCGCCGGAAATATGGGCGCCGCGTGCGCGCAAGGCGCGCGCCGAAGGGATGGCGGCGCTCGCCGACGCGGTGCTGCCCCGCTGGTTCACGGCCGCGTTCTTCGAGCGCGAGCCGCGCCTTATCGACGTGATTCGCGATACGTTCAATCACACGGACAAAGACGGCTACGCGGCGAACTGCGATGCGTTGAACGCCGCCGATCTGCGTGACGAGGCGAAAGGCATCGCGGTGCCGACGCTCGTGGTGACGGGCGCGCACGACCTTTCGACGCCGCCGGAACAGGGCCGCGCGCTTGCCGCGTCGATCGCAGGCGCGAAGCATGTCGAATTCGATTGCGCGCACATCTCGAACATCGAATGTGCGGACGGCTTCAATCGCACGCTGATCGATTTCCTGACGGCCTGACGCGAGCGCATCGAGATGAACGACGATCAACGTTACGAAGCGGGCATGAACGTGCGCCGCGCGGTGCTCGGCGATGCGCACGTCGACCGGTCGCTCGCGAACCGCACCGATCTGACCGATGAATTCCAGCACCTGATCACGCGCTATGCGTGGGGCGAGATCTGGACGCGCGACGGCTTGCCGCGCCATACGCGCAGCTTGCTGACGATCGCGATGATGGTCGCGCTCAACCGTGGCGAGGAGCTCGCGCTGCATCTGCGCGCGGCGAAGAACAACGGCGTGACGCGCGACGAGATCAAGGAAGTGCTGCTGCAGACAGCGATCTACTGTGGCGTGCCCGCGGCGAATTCGGCGTTTCATCTCGCGCAGCGCATCTTCGGCGAAGAAGACTCGGCGAGCTGACGCCGCGCGGCGCGCAAGAAGCACGCAAGAAGCACGCACGCGACACGAAAACGACACGAAAACGACACACCGCACGGGCGGCGCGCCGGACGGCCGCCGCCCGTGCGCGACGACACGCGCCGGCATCGCATCGGCGCAGGACGCGAATGCGTCGACGACAACCCCAACGGAGACAGCAATGACCGATCTCGCGCGCCAGCTCGATGTGCAGCAGTTCATCGACGAACGGCGCTTTTCGCCCTATCAGTGGCTGATTCTGATCCTGTGTTTTCTGATCGTCGCGGCGGACGGCTTCGACACCGCCGCGATCGGTTTCGTCGCGCCCGCGCTCGCCCAGCAATGGCACGTGACGAAGGCCGCGCTGGGGCCGGTGATGAGCGCGGCGCTCGTCGGCCTCGCGCTCGGCGCGCTCGCGGCGGGCCCGCTTGCCGACCGGATCGGCCGCAAGCGCGTGCTGGTGGGCTCGGTCGTGCTGTTCGGACTCTTCAGCATCGGCTGCGCTTTCACGCAGTCGGTCACCGAGCTCGCGGTGCTGCGGCTGCTGACGGGGCTCGGGTTGGGCGCGGCGATGCCGAACGCGACGACGCTGATGGCCGAGTATGCGCCGCACGCGAAACGCTCGTTTCTCGTCAACACGATGTTCTGCGGCTTTACGCTGGGCTCGTCCGCGGGCGGCCTCGTCGCCGCCGCGCTGATTCCCGAGCACGGGTGGCGCAGCGTGTTCATCGTCGGCGGTATCGTGCCGCTTGCGCTCGGCGCGCTGCTGATCGCGCTGCCCGAATCGATCCGCTTCATGGTGCTGCGCGGCGCGCCGCACGAGCGCATCGCCGCGGTGTTGCGCAGGATCGCGCCCGATGCGGCGTTCGACGGCGTGCGCTTCGTGCTGCCCGACGATCGCGGCGAGCAACGGCGCTCGGGCGCGGCCGTCGTGTTGTCGCCGCGCTATCGTGCGGGCACCGCGATGCTGTGGCTCACCTATTTCATGGGGCTGCTCGTCTACTATCTGATGACGAGCTGGCTGCCCACGCTGATTCGCGACACGGGATTCACCGTACGCGACGCGGCGCTCGTCACCGCGCTGTTTCCGCTCGGCGGCGGCATCGGCGCGATTGCTTGCGGCTGGCTGATGGACCGCATCGAGCCGCATCGCGTGATTGCGTTTGCCTATGCGCTGACGGCGTTGTTCGTCTGGATGATCGGACTGCAGGCCGGGCACCTCGCGTTGCTGGCGACCGTCGTGTTCGTCGCGGGCGTTTGCATGAACGGCGCGCAGTCGTCGCTGCCGGCGCTCGCGGCGGCGTTCTATCCGACGAGCGGGCGCGCGACGGGCGTCGCATGGATGCTCGGCGTCGGGCGCTTTGGCGGCATTCTGGGCGCGTTTTCGGGCGGCTTGCTGCTGCAGGCGCAGCTGGGATTCGGCACGATTTTCTCGATGCTCGCGGTGCCGGCGCTGATTGCGGCGGGGGCGCTGATGGTCAAGCGTTCGGCGGCGTCGCGCGAGACGCAGCCGGATGCGCCGACACGAGCGGCGTGATCGGCGTGGTCGGCGGCGCGGGAATGCGCCGTCGCGGCGGCTGACGGGGCGCTCCGTTCAGGCCCCGTCATTCCTCGGCGTCGTGGACTTTCGCGAAGTGGCGCAGGTATGCTCGCAACGCGGCTTCGCGGCCACGGTGATCGGCGGGCGTCGACGCGCCCATTTCCTCCTCGTCGCCGAACAGCGCGGATGGCGCGCCGTAAGTGCCCACTTCGACGCGTTCGCGCAGCACGCGGATCAGACGGGCGCGATGGCGATACTCGGCGACCCAATGCAGGCCTTCGATCCGATCGCCTGCTTTCAGCAGTGGCTTCATCAGCGTTCTCCCGGCGGGGACGGATTCGCAGGGAGGCGAACCGACGTCGGAACGGACAGCGTACGCCTGAGCGGATTCGATCACAACGGGCTTGGGCATTTCAGTGGCCGCTGACCTTCGCGAACATCGGGTAGAGCGACAGAACGAGCAGTGTGGCCATCGTGAGATTGAAGACACGCAGCCACCGCGGATTGGAGAGGAAGCCGCGCAGCCCCTGACCGAACGCCGCCCATACGCTGATGCACGGCAGGCCGACGAAGACGAATACGAGCGCCATCCAGACGGCGTTGCGGCCATAGTCCGCGGAGAGCTGGATCGTCGTCGCGGCGGTCAGCACCATCATCCATGCTTTCGGATTGACCCATTGAAACGCGATCGCCTCGACGAACGTCATCGGGCGCGATTTGCCGTTGTGAGCGCGCACTTCGCCCGACGTGCCGATGCGCCACGCGAGATACAGCAGATAGACGACGCTTGCGGTTTCGAGCAGCGTGTAGAGGATCGGGATCCGCTTGAATGCCTCGCCGAGGCCGAAGCCGACCGACAGCATCAGGATCGCGACGCCGGCGCTGATGCCGAACATGTGCGGCAGCGTGCGGCGGAAGCCGAAATTGACGCCCGATGCGAGCAGCATCGTGTTGTTCGGGCCGGGCGTGATCGAGGTGACGAGCGCGAACAGCATGCCCGCGGGCAGCGCGCTGAGGGTGAGATAGTTCATGGTGATGCTCTCTTCGTCTGCGGAATCAAAGCAAGGATGACGAAGTGAGTGTAGTGGATGGGTTCTGTACAGTACCGATACAGTTTTGAGGATGGTTGCCGGTACGGGATAGGGCGGTGGGCGAATGGTTTGGCGGTGGGTGTTGCAGGGTTCCTCGCCTTTTTGCACCGTTGCCGCTCGATCGCGATTGCCGTTTACCGGCCGGGCCCGCCATCCGGTTCGACGTGTCGAAAAGACGCCAGCAGCGTGAGGTCGTACCCGATTTTCAGCGCGCCGCATGCCACCAACGGCGCGCCAAGCCAGCCGAGCCCGAGCAGGCCGCCCGCCAGAGCCGGCGCGATCGCCGCCGCGAGGCTGCGCGGGACGGACGTCAAGCCGGCGGCGGCCGGGCGCTCCGCCGGCGTCACGACCGCCATGACGAAGGCGGTGCGCGTCGGCACGTCCATTTGCGAAAGCGCGCTTCGCAACAGCAACAGCGCCAACGTCAACGGCAGCGAGGGCGCGAAGGCAGCGCCGATCAGGCAGACGCTTGACGGGATATGCGTGAACACCATTGTGTTCAGCAGGCCGATCCTGCGTGACAGCGGCGTGGCCGCGAGCTGGGAACCCGCCGAGAGCAAGCCCGCGCAGAAGAAGAACCGGCCGGCAGCGGCGACCGAGAGCCCGAAGCGCTGCATCAGCCACAGCGACAGCAGTGAATTGACGACGAGGCCCCCTGCGAACGCGTCGACGCTGAACAGCATCGCGAGCCGGGTGACGATGCGCCGGGAGGGGCCGAGCGGCGGCGGCGCGGCGGGCGCGTGGGCTTCGGGGAGCGGCAAATGTCGATAGAGCAGCCAGACGGCAACGCCGGCGCCGGCATAGACGACGAACATGCCGCGCATCGCGCCGGGCAGCGGGATGCTGGTGTGCGCGGCGAGCCAGAGTGGCAGACCTGCCGCCAGCGAGCCGGCTGCCGCTGATAGCGCGCCGATCAGGCTGTATCGCGCAAAGAGCGCGGTGCGGGCATCGCCCGCGGCGGCCTCGGCAAGGCGCGACTGCTCGAGCGGCAGAAACAGGCTGACGTCACCGGCGCTTGGATTGAGCGTGCCGACGAACGCGACGGCGATGAGCGCCCACAGCGTGGACAGACTTGCGAAGCCGATGCCCGTGGCGGCCATCAGTGTCGCGGCGAGCATCAGCATCCGCCGGTGTGCGACGCGGCCGGCCAGCATGCCGACGGCAATCGTCGCGAGTGCGGAACCCAGCAACGTCACGGTACTGACCAGTCCGACGTCCAGCTGTGAAAACCCGAGCGCGAGCAGATACGCTGGCAGCAGCACGGCAATGAACCCGTCGCAGAAGCCGCGCATGCCGCGGCTCGCCAGGACGAGCGCTGCAGTCTTGTCGGCTCCCGCGGGCGGTATCCGGCCCGCGAGCGAGGCGGAGAAACGGCCGCTAGAGGCGTGCATCGCGCCGGCACCACGCGTAGAGCGCGTCATACATCACCATGCCGTGCCTCAACTGCTCGAGGTCGTCCCGGAAATTGCCGGATAAGCCCACGGAAATCGCATGCAGGCCGCTTGCTTCCGGGGCGAGATCGTATCGTCCGGTATCGGCGCCTCGCACGATTGCCGCGAGCTTGAGCAGCGCCGGGTCATGCAGCGCGTATTTCTCGAGGAACGCATCGAAGCTGCATAGCTCGCCATGGTGTCCGAGCTCGACGTCCGGCACATCGAAGGGGATCGCGCCCGTCTCCTTCGCGATCCGCAACACGTCCGCGTCCGGGACGTAGAGAAACTCGGCCGCCTTGTCGACAAACCGGGCGATCAGCCACGGACATGCGATTCGATCAATCTTCGGCCGTTCACGCGTGATCCATTTCATGGCGTTTCTCCAGTGCGCAGAGGCAGAGGAAACCTTTCGAATGATGTCGTGCATCAGTCGTCGCCGCCGTCTTCGTCGGCCGAGACGCTCCGGCACCGCCCGTCGACGCGCGGCGCCGTTGCCGGCGCCGGCGCGGAGCGAAACGGCCGGGCGCGACGTATCGTTCGTCGTCCGCCGCCCGATTTCCATGGCGCTGCGTCCGTAGCGCCCGGCGATCGAACCCGGCGTTCACCGGAGCCGGGGTCCGCGGCAAACCGAGCGCCGCGTCGCGCCGTTCGCCGGCCAACCTTTCCGCCGTGCGCGGCAATGCGCCCGCGACGTCGGAACGGCGGCGAGCCCGATGCCGATGAACCGTCCGCCGGAAATGCGCACGATGTTCTCCCGGTTCGGCGGCGCGCGCCTCAGCGATGCAGCCACGGATATGCGAGCAGGCCGACGACTGCCGCGGCGGCGACGATCACCGGCTCCTGGAGTTTCTTGACGCGCCAGAGCAGCACGATCGTCACGAGCGCGACGGCGGCCGTCGGCGCGTCGACGATCGAGCGCTTCGCGATGACGAGCACCGAGCCCGTGATCGCGCCGACGGCCGCGGCCGTGATGCCGTCGACGAACGCCTTGACGCTCGGCAGATGGCCGTACTTCTTGACGTAGGGCGCGGGAACGACCGTGAACAGATAGCACGGCAGGAACGTGCCGAGCGCCGCCGCGAGCGCGCCGGGAAATCCCGCGACCAGATAGCCGATGAAGCCGACCGTGATCACGACCGGTCCCGGCGTGATCATCGCGACGGCGACTGCATCGACGAACTGCTTGTCGTTGAGCCAGTGGTGTCCGGTGACGACGCCGCCGTACAGAAACGGCACGATCGCGAGCCCCGAGCCGAACACGAACGCGCCGGCCTTCGCGAAGAACAAGCCGATTTGCGCGAGCACGGAAACGTCGACGCCGCGCATCAATCCGCTCACGAAGCCGCCCGTCGCCGGAAGATGGGCGGCGGCCAGTGCGTTCGCGCCGCTTGAGCCGAGCTATTTCGGCGGCGCGCGCCAGAGCCAGCCGATCAACCCGGCGGCGATGAACAGCCATGCGATTTCCGATTCGGTGACGAACGTCACCGCGGCGAGCGTCACGAAGATCGCCCCGAGCAGCTTGTCCTTGCCGACTGTCTTCGTCGTGAGCTTGTAAGCGCTCATCGCGATGATCCCGACGACCGCCGCGCCGACGCCGTAGAACACGGCCTGCATCCATGGCAAGCCGCCGAAGTGCGCATAGGCGAAGCCGAGCGCGACGACCATCAGGAACGACGGCAGCACGAACGCGAAGCCGGCGAGCGTCGCGCCGAGGATACGGTAGTGGACATACCCGAGATAGATCGCGAGCTGCGCGGCCATCGGCCCCGGCGCGAGCTGCGCGAGCGTGAGTCCCTCCTTGTAGTCCGCCTCCGAAATCCAGCCGCGCCGCTCGACGAGATCGCGGCGCATATAGCCGGCGAGCGCGACCGGGCCGCCGAAGCCGAACGTGCCGAGCCGCAGCATGTACCCGACCAGTTGACTCATCGAGTAGGCCGGCGCATGGGGCGTGACGGTGGTGGTCATGACCGGCTCCCGGTTTTGTCCGTTTCGTTCGTCGCGAAGTACGCGTACAGCGAATCGAGCACGTCGCTCATCTGCTCGAGCAGCCGCTCGTCGTTTTCGGCGCGCCGGCGCGCGCCGGCCATCACCGCTTCGAAGCCGACCGTCTCGGGGGCGCCGGGCCCGCCGACGTCGAGTGCGTGCACGATCGTGCCCAGGCGCAGCAGCGCCGGGTCCTGGTCGAGTCCGAAGCTGGCGAGCAGCACCTCGAACGTCACGCGCTCGCCGACATGCGTGAACGCGGCGCCGTCGTAATCGAAGCCGAGCGCGCCGTCGGGGCACTCGCTCGGCGACGCGAGCCAGATGAAGCGCGCGCGCGTGTCGATGAAACGGCGAATGAGCCATGCGCTGGCGACGCGATCGACCCACATGCGCTGGCGCGTGGCCCACGTGCGCCCCTGGTAGTTGTCGATCGCGAGGCGCCGGATCGCACGCTCGGCGGCGTGGGGTTCCCCGGGCGACAGCACCGTGTCGACGAGAGAGACGAAGTCCTGCCATGCGAGCTCGGCGCGGGTGGCCGCGTCGTCGGGAAAGTAATCGATCGCGCGAATGGCTTCGAAATCCTTGCGCAGGCGGCGCAGCAGGCGAGCCAGTTCGGCGGCCGACTGGCTCGCCAGCGTTTTGCGAGCTTGCGCGAGATCGCGAACGAAGCCCGCGTAATCCTCCTCGCGATCGAACAGCGCGCGAAATTCCGCTTCCTGCGATGCGTCGAGGCTCGGCACGCGCAGCAGGTGCGCGGCGCCGCCGCTTTCCGCGATCGCGTCGGCGAGCTCGCGCAGCATCCCTTCGCGCGCCTCCGTATGGGGAAGCAGGTAGACCCCGTCGCGCAGCACGGCGCAGCCCTTTGCCTTGAGCGCGCGCCAGAACCGCATGCGGGCCGTCGCGTTTTCCGTCGGAAGGGTCAGCACGAGAAGTGACCAGGTCGATGCGATTTTCATGTAGCGAATATTACTAATTGGTTGCGATATCTACAAGATATCCTGTGAGGTGGCGCGGTCTCCCCTTGGCCGTGCGGTATACGGCGAACGAACGGGACGCCCGCTGTTCGTCGTGGCGGTGGTTGACGCGTCGACTCGGCGTCTCGGGCGCCGCCGCGGGAATCGGTACGCGGCGGCGCGCGTGCCAGGCTAAACGTGCGTTTGCGCGATGCCGGCGACTATCGGCGATTCGCGCGCGCCCGACCGACGGAGCAATCAATGCCGCGTGACGCGTTTGCGAAGCCGGGGAGACGGCCGGCGCGAGCGGGCGCGAGGAAGGCAGCCGCCGTGGGGCTGGCCGTCGTCGAAATAGGAGCAGGCCGGAATCCGACGCCGGCGTCGCGTCGGCCCGGAATCCCGCTTCGCGCGGCAAGGTAGCCGAACAGCAGGCCGATGACGGCCCATGGCACCGCTTGCATTGCGATTGCGGCGGCACGGAATTTCCAGGGCAGCGCGCCCGGTAAGGCGGGCGGCATTTCGTCGACAGCCGGCAGCCCGCACTGCGCCGCGGCGACGCTTGCGACGAACGCGAGGCCCGCGACGATCGACGCGTTCCAGTGTCTGATGCGAGTCGCCGCGAAACGGCACATACCGGCCATGATCATGCCCCCTTGCGATGACCGCACGAAGCGCCGCAAGAAGCGCCGCAAGAAGCGCCGCAAGAAGCGCCGCAAGAAGCGCCGCAAGAAGCGCTGTTGGGTGCCGCGCGCTCGAATCGGTTCCGTGCGGTTTCCCACGCCGGTTGAACTGGCGATGCCTGACTGTGGCGTTCATGTCCGTTGGCCGATGCCGGCGCATGCGCGGCCGCCGGCAACGTCGGCGGCCGTCTCGCCCGGAACGCGGCGATCGGTCGTGACGTCTATCGCCACAGGTCCGTCCGCCGTCGAGCGGCATGGGCGGCAGCGCGGACCGGACAGCTTCCCCTCGAGACAGTCCATGTCAGGAGACGATAGATGACGCCCATGCACACATTGAGCTTCGCGGCGCTGCTTTCGGCGCTGCCGCTCGCGGCCCACGCGCAGGATGCGCAATTGACGGACCCGCAGATCGCGGCGATCGTGGTGACGGCCAATCAGGTCGACATCGATGCGGGAAAGCTCGCGCAAGGCAGGACCCATACGAAGCAGGTCAAGGACTTTGCGAACTTGATGGTCACCGATCACACCAGCGTGAACGAAGCGGCGGTCGCGCTCGCGACCAAGCTGAGCCTCAAGCCGGAAGACAACGCGACGAGCGGCGCGTTGAAGCGAGGCGGGGATGACAACATCGCCACGCTCAGGACACTCCGGGGACATGAATTCGACAAGGCCTACATCGGCCACGAAGTCGCGTATCACCAGCAGGTGCTCGACGCGATGGACAAGGCGCTGATTCCTGCGGCGAAGAACGGAGAATTGAAGGCGCTGCTCGTCAAGGTGCGCCCCGCCTTCGCGGCCCATCTCGAACACGCGCGCGACTTGCAGTCGAAGCTCGGCGGCGATCGTGACAGGAAAGCTGATTGACGCCGTGCGCCCGTCGGCGCGATGGCGCGCGGCGTGCAGGACGATCCTCGTCTTGGCCGCGGCTGTGGCAGCGGTCGGGCCCGCCGCCGCCGGCGCGACGCATACGGTCTCCATCGAGGGGATGCGCTTCAACCCCGATAGTCTGACGGTCGAGCGCGGGGACAAGATCGTTTGGGTGAACAAGGACCTCGTCGCTCATACCGCCACGGCGACGGCGGCGCACGCGTTCGATTCGCACGAGATCGCGCCGAACGCTTCATGGGCGTATGTCGCGCGCAGCCCCGGGCGCTTTGCGTACGTCTGCGCGCTTCACCCCACCATGAAGGCGAATCTGATCGTCAAGAGCAAGCGATGACCCGAACGATGACGACCGAGCCGCGATCGGGCGACATGCAGCCTTCGCGCGTGGACGACCGCGCGCTGGCCGCGCGGGTTGCCGGCGGCGATCATGCGGCATTCGAGCAATTGATGCGCCGCTACAACCGGCGCCTCTACCGGCTTGCGCGCGCGACGTTGCGCGACGACGCGCAAGCCGAAGACGTGCTTCAGGAGGCCTATCTGGCCGCATTTCGCACCATCGGGCGCTTTCGCGGCGACGCATTGCTGTCCACCTGGCTGTCGCGCCTCGTGCTCAACGCTTGCTTTACGCGCCAGCGCCGGGGCGCCCGGCGCGACAACATCGCCCCGATGGTGAATACATCGTCCATCGCCGGCTTCGAGCGCACTACCATGGATGCGGACCTAACCTCCTCGCCCGATCATGCACTCATGCGCACGGAGCTGCGTGCATTGCTCGAGCGCAAGCTCGATGCGTTGCCCGAGGCTTTTCGCCTCGTGTTCGTCCTGCGTTGCGTGGAGGAGTTGAGCGTCGAGGAGACCGCGCAGTGTCTCGGCATACCGGAGGCCACCGTGCGATCGCGCCATTTTCGGGCGAAGCGCTTACTGCGCGAATCGCTCGCGCGGGAAATCGATTCGGCCGGGCGCGACGTGTTCTCGTTCGCCGGCGAGCGCTGCGACCGCATCGTCCGCGGCGTACTGGCGAGGCTGATTTCGCCCTGATTTCGGGCACGCGGGCGGCGCTTGCCGCGTGCCGCCGCGCCGCCGGCACCGCACGGCAAGCGTCGGCAGGCGCCTGGATCGACTGGCGGCCCGACGTACCGCGCCGCACGCCGATGCCCGGTTCGGACGACAGGCGTCATGCTCGGCGCGGTTCGGCATCCCAGCGGCGACGTGTGCGCCGCGAACACGGCCGGCACAAGATCCCCGGCTTCCCCATGCAGCCAGCCCCACGGCACGTCGCCCGCCATGCGTCCGTCGTCGCCCGTCTCGAACCATGGCGGTGGGGGACAGCCGTCTGCGTCCAGACACGACCGATTCGCGATAGTCATGGAAAGCTGTATAAATATCCAGTATAGTACTCACCGAAATCGAGCCGCACCGGTGCCCGCATCGCGGCGCGGGCGCCATCTCTGCGAGCCATCCGCAGCCTTCCTGCGCCGCGAACTCCGGCTAACTCATTCAGACGGGCAGACAAATTGTCATCCAGCAATCTGATCCGCATTCGCGGAGCACGTCAGCACAATCTCAAGCATATCGATCTCGACCTGCGCACCGGCGAAATGACGGTCGTCACCGGCCCGTCGGGCTCCGGCAAGTCGAGCCTCGTGTTCGACACCCTGTACGCGGAGGGCCAGCGGCGCTACGTCGAGACCTTCAGCGCGTATGCGCGGCAGTTTCTCGACCGGATGGACCGCCCGCAGGTGGAGCGCGTCGACGGCGTGCCGCCCGCGATCGCGATCGACCAGACGAACCCCGTGCGCAGCTCGCGCTCGACCGTCGGCACGATGACCGAGCTCAACGATCATCTGAAGCTCCTGTACGCGCGCGCGGCCGAGCTGTTCGATCGCCGGACCGCGCGGCTGGTGCGGCACGACACGCCGGAGACGATCTATGCGGATCTCTTCGCGCGCACGCAGGCGCACGACCCGCGCATCGCGATCACGTTCGCCGTCGAACTGCCGGAAAACGCGTCCGACGAGGAAGTCGAGCAGTGGCTGTCGGCGAGCGGCTATACGCGCGTGCAGGCGCGGCGCGACGTCGCGTCGCCCACCGGGCCGCGCAAGGTGCTCGACGTGGTGGCCGACCGCTTCCGGCTGCATCAGATCGACAAGGCCCGCGCGATCGAGGCGATCGAGGCGTCGCTCAAGCGCGGCGGCGGGCGGGTGAGCATCTATGTGCTCGCGCAGGCGCCGGAAGGCGCGGACGGCGGCGCGGCACAGTCTCAGGTGTGGCGTTACTCCACCGGGCTTCATGACCCGGACAGCGATCTGCGCTACGCGGATCCGCAGGCGGCGCTGTTCTCCTTCAACTCGGCGTACGGCGCGTGCGAGACGTGCCGCGGCTTCGGCCGCGTGATCGGCGTCGATCTCGGCCTCGTGATTCCCGACGCGCGCAAGACGCTGCGCGGCGGCGCCGTCAAGCCGATGCAGACGCCCGCGTGGAAGGAGTGCCAGGACGACCTGATGCGCTATGCGGCGAAAGCGAACATCCGGCGCGATACGCCGTGGGCGGAGCTCACGCCCGCCGAGCAGGACTGGGTGATCAACGGCTCGTCGGACTGGAACGGCAAATGGCAGAGCCAGTGGTACGGCGTGAAGCGCTTCTTCGGCTATCTCGAATCGAAAGCGTACAAGATGCACATCCGCGTGCTGCTGTCGAAATACCGCAGCTACACGCCGTGTGCGGTGTGCGGCGGCGCGCGTCTGAAGACGGAGGCGCTGCTGTGGCGGCTCGGCACGAAGGCGAACGCCGACGCGGTGCTCGCGAGCGCCGATCGCTTCATGCCGCGCGGCGTCGACTGGACCCGCGCGCAGCTCGAGGCGCTGCCGGGCCTGACGGTGCACGACCTGATGCTGCTGCCGATCGAGCGGATCCGCCGCTTCTTCGACGACATCAGCCTGCCGAGCGCGCTGCTCGACGATGCGCTGAAGCTGCTGCTCGCCGAGGTGCGCACGCGGCTGAAGTACCTGTGCGACGTGGGGCTCGGCTACCTGACGCTCGACCGGCAGAGCCGCACGCTGTCGGGCGGCGAGGTGCAGCGGATCAACCTGACGACGGCGCTCGGCACGTCGCTCACCAAGACGCTGTTCGTGCTCGACGAGCCGAGCATCGGGCTGCATCCGCGCGACCTGAACCGGATCGTCGAGGCGATGCGGCGCCTGCGCGACGCGGGCAATACGCTCGTCGTCGTCGAGCACGATCCGTCGGTGATGCTCGCGGCCGACCGGCTGATCGACATGGGCCCCGGCCCGGGCGAGCGCGGCGGCACGATCGTCTACGACGGCACGCCCGGCGCGATCCGCTCGGCCCGCACGCTGACGGGCGAGTATCTCGGCGGCCGCAAGCACGTCGCGCACGCGTCGAACTGGGCGCGCCGGCCGGTGGACGCGCGCACGCCGCGCATCGTGCTCGAGGGCGCGAGCGAGCACAATCTGCGCGACGTCACGGTCGAGATTCCGTTGCAGCGCCTCGTATGCGTGACGGGCGTGTCGGGTTCCGGCAAATCGACGCTGTTGCAGGACGTGCTCTATCCGGCGATGGCGCGGCACTTCGGCAAGGCCACCGAATCGCCGGGCGCGTACCGCCGCCTCGCGGGCGCGGAGCAGGTGGGCGACGTCGTGTTCGTCGACCAGTCGCCGATCGGCAAGACCACGCGCTCGAACCCGGCGAGCTATGTCGGCGCGTTCGACGAGATCCGCAAGCTGTTCGCGAAGGCGCCGCTTGCGCTGCAGCGCGGCTACAGCGCGGGCACCTTCAGCTTCAACTCCGGCGACGGCCGCTGCCCGAGCTGCGGCGGCTCCGGCTTCGAGCACATCGAGATGCAGTTCCTGAGCGACGTCTACCTGCGTTGCCCGGACTGCGACGGCAGCCGCTACCGGGCCGAGATCCTCGAAGTGCGGATCGAGCGCGGCGGGCGCGCGCTCAGCGTCGCCGACGTGCTCGATCTGACCGTCAGCGAGGCCGCGGCGTGTTTCGCCGCCGACGCCGACGTGCTGCGCGTGCTGCAGCCGATCGTCGACGTCGGCCTCGAATACGTGAAGCTCGGCCAGCCGGTGCCGACGCTGTCCGGCGGCGAGGCGCAACGCCTGAAGCTGGCGGGCTTTCTCGCGGAATCCGCGAAGGCGCGCGACGGGCGCCGCGTCGTCACGGAAGAGGCGCGCGTCGCGCGGGCGCGGCTCTTCATGTTCGACGAGCCCACCACCGGGCTGCATTTCGACGACATCGCGAAGCTGATGCAGGCGTTCGGCAAGCTGCTCGCGAGCGGCCATTCGCTGATCGTGATCGAGCACAATCTCGACGTGATCCGCGCGGCCGACTGGCTGATCGATCTCGGCCCGGAAGGCGGCGACGGCGGCGGCCTCGTGCTGTGCGCGGGCACGCCCGACGACGTGAAGGCCTGCGCCGGCTCGCATACGGGCGCGGCGCTGCTGCAGTACGAGCGCGCGATGAACGTCGGGGCCGACGCCGACGCATCCGGCGACGCGGGCGTGCCGCTGCAGGCCGCGCTGAACGCGGCGCGCGCGCGCCGCGCGATCGAAGGCGAGAACGTGGTGCGGATCGTCAATGCGCGCGAGCACAACCTGAAGGCGCTCGACGTCGACATTCCGCACGGCAAGTTCAACGTGGTGACCGGCGTGTCCGGCTCCGGCAAGTCGACGCTCGCGTTCGACATCCTCTTCCACGAGGGCCAGCGCCGCTACCTCGAATCGCTGAACGCGTACGCGCGCTCGATCGTGCAGCCGGCCGGGCGCCCCGAAGTCGACGCGGTGTATGGCATTCCGCCGACGGTGGCGATCGAGCAGCGGCTGTCGCGCGGCGGCCGCAAGAGCACGGTCGCGACGACCTCCGAAGTGTGGCATTTCCTGCGGCTGCTGTACGTGAAGCTCGGCCTTCAGCATTGCATCCACGACGGCACGCCGGTGACGTCGCAAACCGTCGAATCGATCGCCGCGCAGTTGCTGCGCGATCATCGCGGCGAGCACGTCGGGCTGCTCGCGCCGCTCGTCGTCAATCGCAAGGGCGTGTACACGGATCTCGCGAAGTGGGCGAAGGCGCGCGGCAACACGCACCTGCGCGTCGACGGCGAATTCGTGACGGTGGACCCGTGGCCGAAGCTCGACCGCTTCCGCGAGCACACGATCGAGCTGCCGGTGGCCGACCTCGTCGTGTCGCCGGACAACGAGGCCGAGTTGAGGCAGCGCCTGGACGAGACGCTCGAGCTCGGCAAGGGCGTGATGCATCTGCTCGCGCCGCTCGACGGGCTGCGCCATGCGATGGACAACCGCCTTTGCACCGCCGGCGTCGGCGCGATCAAGGTGCTGTCGGTCAAGCGCGCATGCCCGGTGTGCGGCACGAGCTACCCGGAGCTGGACCCGCGGATGTTCTCGTACAACAGCAAGCATGGCTGGTGCACGACCTGCGTGGGCACCGGCCTCGCGCTCACGCGCGAGCAGCGCGCGGCCTACGACGACACGGTGCTTGCCGAGGACGGCCGCGGCCGCGAGCAGACGCTGCCTTCCGACGAGCAGGAGCCGGAGGGCGTCGGTGACGAGCCGTGCCCGGATTGCGGCGGCACGCGGCTGAACCCGTCCGCGCGCGCGGTGACTTTCGGCCGCCATTCGATCGTCGACGTCGCGCAATGGACCGTGACGGATACGCGCCGCTGGATCGAGGGCCTGCAGCTCGCCGGGCGGGACGCGCAGATCGCGCGCGACATCGTCGGCGAAATCGGCAGCCGTCTCGCGTTTCTCGAGGAAGTCGGGCTCGGCTATCTGAGCCTCGATCGCGCGGCGCCGAGCCTGTCGGGCGGCGAAGCCCAGCGCATCCGGCTCGCGGCGCAGCTCGGCAGCAACCTGCAGGGCGTGTGCTACGTGCTCGACGAGCCGACGATCGGCCTGCATCCGCGCGACAACCAGATCCTGCTGAGCGCGCTGCGCAAGCTCGGCGACAAGGGCAACACGCTCGTCGTCGAGCACGACGAAGACACGATTCGCCGCGCCGATCACATCATCGACATCGGCCCGGGCGCCGGCAGGCGCGGCGGCACGCTGGTCGCGCAGGGCGGGGTCGCGGACCTGTCCGCGCAGTCGGCCTCGGTGACGGGGCGCTTGCTCGCGCAGCCGATGACGCATCCGCTGCAGCCGCGGCGCAGCGTGAATCCGCCGGGCAAGAGGAACGGGCACGCGGTGCCGCAAGCGTGGCTGACGGTGCATCGCGCCCGGCTGCACAACCTGCGCGACGTCACGGTCGGCATGCCGCTTGCGCGGCTCGTCGCCGTGACGGGCGTGAGCGGCTCGGGCAAGTCGACGCTCGCGCGCGATGTGCTGATGACGAACCTGCTCGACGCGGTGGGCCGCTCGGTGCTGTCGTCGCCGGCCGCGCGGCGCGCACGCAAGGCCGCGCAGCAGGACGCGCCGCGGGCGGCGAAGAGCCGCGCGAGCGTGCTCGCGCGCAGCGCCCCGAGGCCCGTGCTGAACGTCACGCATGCGTGGCAAGGCTGCGAGTCGATCAGCGGCTGGGAGCATATCGACCGCGTGCTCGAAGTCGACCAGACGCCGATCGGCAAGACGCCGCGCTCGTGCCCGGCGACCTACATCGGCGTGTGGGACGCGATCCGCAGGCTGTTCGCGGACACGCTGGAGGCGCGCGCGCGCGGCTACACGGCGTCGCGTTTCTCGTTCAACACCGGCGAAGGGCGTTGCCCCGCATGCGAAGGGCAAGGCGTGCGCACGATCGGCATGAGCTTCCTGCCCGACGTGAAAGTGCCGTGCGACGTGTGCCACGGGCAGCGTTTCAACCCGGAGACGCTCGCGGTGACGTGGCGCGGCCGGAACATCGGCGACGTGCTGACGATGGAGATCGACGAAGCGGTGGAGTTTTTCGCGCCGTTGTCGAACATCGCGCATCCGCTGCAACTGATGAAGGACGTCGGCCTCGGTTATCTGACGCTCGGCCAGCCGTCGCCGACGCTGTCCGGCGGCGAGGCGCAGCGCATCAAGCTCGTCACCGAGCTGAGCAAGGTGCGCGACGATGTCACGCGGCGCGGCCAGAAAGCGCCGCACACGCTGTACGTGCTCGACGAGCCGACCGTGGGCCTGCACATGGCCGACGTCGCGAAGCTGATTCGCGTGCTGCACCGGCTCGTCGACGCGGGGCACAGTGTCGTCGTGATCGAGCACGACCTCGATGTGATCGCGGAGGCGGACTGGATCGTCGATCTCGGCCCGGAGGGCGGTGCGGGCGGCGGCACGATCGTGGCGGCCGCGCCTCCGGAAGGGCTCGTGGAGGTGAGCGCAAGCCATACGGGGCGCGCGCTCGGAGCCGTGCTGGCGCGAACGGGCGCGGACCGGGACGAACCGCTGCGAAGCGGGACGGCGCGCGCCGGTTGAACGGCCGGCTTCGATGAACGGCCGCCCGGAGGCGGCGCGCGCATCGACAGGCGCCCGGCCGCCTGCGGGGCGCGCCATGGAAGCTTCACGTCCAGCACGGACAGCATCGATTGCAAACCCGCGGACATCCTGTCCGGGTGCCAGGCCACGGCGATCTTGAGTTCGAGGTGCTCGGTGTCGTTATCGAGCGCCTTATAGACGACGCCCGGATGCGCACTGTTGCACACCTGCGCCGGCAGCGGCGCCACGCCCACGCCTGCGGCGACCAGGTTGACCATGCTCGTCACCCGCCACGCTTCCAGCGCGATCCGGGGCTGAATCCCGCTTCCTCGCAGGCCATGAGGAACTTTGCGTGAAGGCTCGGCTACTATGAGCCTGCACGCGTATCAATGAGCAGATGCGCGTACAAAAAGGCAGCTCGCCGGTGCACCGGCGATGCGGGAAAAGACGCGTGCCCGATCCCCCCGACTGGTAGCCATCGGGTGCATCGCGCACAATAGGTTTGCCGCCGGTATGCGTTAGATAACCTATTGATTGGGACGGTCATGAACAAGTTGTTTATTGTGCGCTATTCGTGATTCTCGCTTCTCGCGCAATTGCGTGCGATATATCGGGCACCAAGGGAACGGTCAGCGAAGACGGGCAAAGCGTTATCGAACGCACGCCGATTTCGGTCATGGAACAAGCGAAGCAATACGGCGGCTATCAGAAGGCGGCGGAGCAAATCGAAAGCAACCGCCTTGCGATCGTCAACAGCACTCGATATTCCGCTTCTGTTCGCCGCCAAGTAAGCGACGATCTTTCAATTGACGTAGCGGCACTCGAGTGCTGGGCCGCCGCCTGTGTCGACAAGCCCGACAATCCGGCGTGCCGGTTCTAGCGCGGAATCTGAATGAATGCGACGGTGCGGGATCACCGGAAGGGGAGCGGTGCACGGTTCCGTTTCGCCGTCCGCCCTTCAATTGCCGAGGCGCACGCCGGCCGCGCGCGCGTTGGCCGGACGGCACTGCGCGCGTACTGCCGACATCGGCCGTTACGGGCGGCGCCTCGGCCGCGCCGGCTTGGCTTCGTCCTTGTCGGCCGCCCATTCGGCATCCGGATCGAGTGCGAATTCGCCGGAATTCACGGCGTCGCGCAGCCACGCTTCGACTACACGATCGCGGGCAATGAGTGTGCGCAGCGCATCGCGGATGACCTCCGATTCCGTTGCAAACTCGCCCGTTGAAACTTTTGCGCGAATGTAGTCGGCCATTTCATACGGAAGCGAGATACTCAGCGTTCGGGTCGTGCGCATGGAGATTCGATAAATATCGGGAAACCGGCCCACCGGCCTTGCCTGATGAACGGCGGTGCCGTTTGTCACGGCTTGTTGGAGGGCTGTGCGCGGCGATATGTTCCAGCGCCGCGATAATTTTTGAAAGCCAGCCATGCCGCTCTAGCGTTCCGACGTTCTCCGCTCATCCTGAAAACCGTGTTGAGCGCTCTGAAGCGAGGCGGACAAGCCGAGGGTGGAACGGGTGCAGAAGCACTCGGGCAGCCGATACACGGGAAGCGGGCGAGCCGTGTCGCGAGTTCGGCGCTGCTCCAGCGTGCCGAGCTTGACCAATTCGCCGATGGCATGCGTTGCCGCAATGTCGGGGAGGCCGGCGTGCGCGAGATCCCGCATGAAAACCGTTCGCCATACCGCGAAGCTCGGCATGGGGATCATCGCCGGCGCCAATTCGAAGGTCGTATGAGAAATGCCGTATCGGCTCACCTCGGCCAGAAACGATTGCTGCGGCGAAGACAGGCGCGTCGGCGGATCGTCGCTGCCCGCGGGCGATCGAATGGCGGTTGTCTTCATCTTCGTGCCGGCTTGCCGCGAACGCCGCTTGCTATTCGCCGATTGGGGCTGCATTGATCCGCTGCGTGAATTGTTTTCGCAAAGCTGCGGCGCTTGAGCGAGGAGGTCGGCCGCTGGCGTCACGCATTGCGTCGTTTTTCGATGAACACGATCCTGGAAGACCTAAAGACGCGGCTCGAGGCGGGCCGCATGCCGATCGGGGCCCGCGGCGTAGCGATGGAGCGTGTTGAGGTTACGGCTGCGCAGACCACGGATATCCTCGCCGCGCGGCATGGCGACGGCAATGCGGAAGAAGAATATTTTCAAAGGAATGACGATGCTTGGCAATGGCGTTGGCGGGCACCGGATTATTATGAGATTGTTTAATGGTTTTTAAATGAATTTAAATCGAAGCGCGACTTTGCGTATTTCGACGAGGCTGCCCGAGTCGTAAAGGCTATCCTTGTCGAGCTTATCGAGACCCGTTCGGAAATAACGGCGTGGGCGGGTGGTGAGGCGTCGCACGAGCGGTTCGACGGCGAGAGGCCCGCGCCGGCTGTAGCCGCATCGCCGATGTTCGATATCGCGTGGAGGGGCCGACGATCAGGTCTCCTTCTTGAAACCATCCCGTCGACGACGCGCCAGGCGGCGCGCGTCAGCGTGCGCCGTTTACTGCTGAATCAGGAAGCGCTCGCGTTTCTTGCCCTTGATCCAGCCCGGTTCGCGCCCCCGGCCGCTCCAGGTCGCCCCCGTTTTCGGGTCGCGGTATTTGGGAACCGTCGGACTGGCATGCACCTGTTGGCCGCGTCGCCCGCGGCGCGCGCCGAATACCTGTTCCGGCGTCAATCCGTATTCCGCGACGCGCGTGCGAACTTCCTTCAAGACCGTCTCGAGTTCCGAGCGTCTCGCTTCTTCTGCCTGACGCAGGATCTCATCGGCTTTGGCTTTCAATTCGAGATAAGTACTCATGTTTTCTCCCTTTATCCAGTCAAGCATGGGGGTCAATATAGCGGGTAATAAGAAATTTTCAAGAATATCGTGGGACCGGACATCGAATTTTCGCCGGCGGGCGATGCGCATTGCACTTCGCGCGGGTCCATTTTCGGGATCGCGCGATGTTCGTGCAATGCTCGTCGTCGCGGCGCAATCGGATTGCGGGAGCGCGCATTCAGGCAGGATGCCCGGTACACGTTTGCGGCCGGATATTGTTCTTGCCCCTCTGATCCTTCCGATTCCCGCAGCCCTTTTCGCGCGGCGGCGTTTTGGCCGGCATTGCGGCCGGCATTGCAACCAGCCAGCGGGCGAAGCGCGACGCGGCGCCGTTGCGGTCATCCGCACACGCGAGGCCCGGAATTCCGGAGATCCGCACAACGGATTGCGGCGTGTTTCGTCCGCTTTAAAAAAAGGCCATACAAACCAGAGGCTTATGAAGGGCTCGACAGATCGGCTCGTTGGCACTGTTGTTGCAAGAGGATGGCACCGCATCGAGCGGCATTCGACAAAACACCAGGAGACGCCATGGAGCCGACCTTTACCGAAACCGGCGCGCGGGCGAGCGAGCCCCACGCAACAACGCTTGCCGGCCGAGCCGCATCGTCCGGCGATAAGCTGCAACGCCTGAAGTCGATCTTCTCCGCATCGGCGGGCAATCTGATCGAGTGGTACGACTGGTACGTGTATTCGGCGTTTGCGCTGTACTTCGCGCATTCGTTTTTTCCGGCCGGCAACCAGACCGCGCAACTGCTCAACACGGCCGCCGTCTTCGCGGTGGGCTTTCTGGCGCGCCCCGTCGGCGGCTGGCTGATGGGGATCTACGCGGATCGCTACGGCCGCCGTCCGGCCTTGCTCGTATCGGTCGTGCTGATGTGCGTGGGCTCGCTCATCATCGCCCTCTGCCCGGGGTATGACGTGATCGGCACGGCCGCGCCTGTCCTGCTCGTCGTCGCCCGCCTGCTGCAGGGCTTGAGCGTCGGGGGCGAATACGGCACGTCGGCGACCTATCTCAGCGAAGTCGCGACCGCCCGCGATCGCGGCTTCTACTCCAGCTTTCAGTACGTCACGCTGGTTGCCGGCCAACTCGTCGCGCTGGCGCTGCTGATCGTCCTGCAGCAATTCGTGCTGACGACACAGCAGCTCGAAAGCTGGGGGTGGAGAATTCCGTTCTTCATCGGCGCGGCGTGCGCGCTGGCCGCCATGCGCCTGCGCTCGTCGATGGAGGAAACGGGCGAATTCAAGCGGACCTTAAACGCCCGGGACAAGCGCGGCACGCTCGCGGAACTGAGCAAGCATCCGCGCGCGGTCCTGACCGTGGTCGGCCTGACGATGGGCGGCACGATCGCGTTCTACACCTACTCGATCTACATGCAGAAATTCCTCGTGAACACCGTCGGCATGAGCAAACATGATGCGACCCTGGTATCCGCCGCGTCGCTCGCCCTGTTCGCGATCTTGCAGCCGATCGTCGGCTCGATCTCCGATCGCATCGGCCGTCGCCCCGTGCTGATCGCGTTCGGCGTGCTCGGCACGTTGTTCACCGTGCCGATCATGACGGCCATCAGCCGGACTCATGACGTTTGGACCGCGTTCTTCCTCAACATGGCGGCGCTGGTGATCGTGTCGGGGTATACCTCGATCAACGCAGTCGTGAAGGCGGAATTGTTCCCTGCGAAAATCCGTGCACTGGGCGTCGGCTTTCCGTATGCACTCACCGTGTCGATCTTCGGCGGCACGGCGGAGTATCTGGCGCTCTGGCTCAAGCAGGCTGGCCACGAATCGCTGTTCTATTGGTACGTGACAGCCGCCATATTCTGTTCGTTGCTCGTCTACGTATGCATGCGGGATACCGGGAAGCACTCGCTGATCAAGGATTGATGGCGCCGGCCGCCACCGTGCCGACGGCGCCCGCGCACGAGGATGCCGCGCGATGAGGCTGCGCGGCATCCGGCGGCTGCACCGGCCGGCGGCGGTGCTCGCCGTGATCGCGTGCTGCGTGGCGACGGCCTGGCTCGGCTATTCGGTCGCGCTGCGCTACTACTTCCGCGCCCACATGAACGAGGTGGCGCAGCGCTCGTCGCTGTACGCGCTGACGCTCGAATCGCAACTCGCGCGTTACGAATCGATTCCCCGCATCGCCGCGCTCGAGCCGGTGCTGTCGCGCCTCTTGAACGATCCGGGCGAGCGCGCGCTGCGCGACGAGGCGAATGCGTATCTCAACGCGGTGCAGAAGAACGCCGAGCTGTCCGCCGCGTATGTGATGAACGCTCGCGGCGAGACGCTCGCCGCGAGCAACAGCAATGAGCCGGGCAGCTTCATCGGCTCGAACTACGCGTTTCGACCATACTTCGCCGACGCGATGAAGCGCGGATTCGGCCGCTTCTATGGCGTCGGCAATACCACCGGGCAGGCCGGCTACTTTCTGGCCGTGCCGATCCGTAATCCGGGCCAGCCCGCGCGCGCGCCTATCGGCGTCGTCGCGATCAAGGCCTCGCTCGATCGATACGAAGCCGCGTTGACGAAGAGCGGGGATGTCGTGTTGCTCGTCGACCGGGACGGCGTGGCGTTTCTGTCGTCCGTCGCAAGCTGGCGCTATCGCACGCTGACGCCGATTCCCGCCGCGACGCTTCGCAAGCTCGCCGCGACGAGGCAGTACGGCGACGCCGCGCTGGAGCCGTTGTCGGACACGCCGCCCGCGCCCGCCGGAGCGGGCCGTTCGTCGACGCAGGCCGACTCCCGAATCGCTCCATCTGTCTTTATCCGGCGGGCGGCCCGCGTGGTATCACGTCGTCTATCGTGCGGCCGGCCCGCTCGGCTGGAGGGTCGCGGTCCTCGTCGATTCCACCGACGACGAGCGCCGGGCGCTGTTCGCCTCCGGCGGCGTGGCGGCGGCCACCGCTCTCGTATTCGCGCTCATCATGGTCGCATGGCTTCGCCATAGCCGCGAAAAGGAGCGGCAGCGCGCGAGAACGGCGCTTCTGGCGGCACAGCGGGATCTGGAGCGCCGGATCGCCGAGCGGACCGCCGAGCTGACCGCTGCGAACGCGGCGCTCGAAGAGAAGGTCGATGCGCTCGACGCCGCGCGCCGCATACTGCGCGACACGCGGGACACGGCGATACAGGCCGGCAAGCTCGCGGCGCTCGGGCAAATGGCGGCGGGCATCACCCACGAGCTGAATCAGCCGCTGGCCGCGATCATGACGTTATCGAGCAATGCCGTGCGCATGGCTGCCCTCGGCCGTTCGGCCGATCTCACGCGCAACCTGGAGCTCGTCAACGATCTGGCGGGGCGAATGGGCAAGATCGTCGCTCACATGAAAGGGTTCGCCCGCCACGAATCGGTCAGCCGGGAAGCCGTTTCGATATCCGAAGCATTGCAGCAGGCGCTGACGTTGATCGAAGCGCATCGAAAGGCCGCGAAAGTATCCGTTCGCGTCGAGCCGGTGCCGGGGCAAGGCATCGTGCTGGCCAGTTCGATCCGCATCGAGCAGCTTCTCGTGAATTTGCTGACCAACGCGATCGACGCGAGCGCCGCGGGTATGGACAATCGGCAGGTCGTGGTGACGACGGACGTGGCGGGCGATATCGTTCGCATCAGCGTGGCGGACAGCGGCAAGGGCATTCCCGCCGACGTCATGCCACGGCTTTTCGAACCCTTCTTCACGACGAAGCAAACGGGCAAGGGCCTGGGGCTGGGGCTCGCGATATCGCAGGCGATCGTCGACGAATTCGGCGGGCGGCTGCACGCGAGAAACGGCAGCGGTGTCGAGCCCGAGTTGGGCGGCGCCGTTTTCATCGTCGAATTGCACCGCGTATCGAGAAAGTTTTCTTCCCATGATGAACGCAGATAACGCTTATGGCCGCGAGGCCGTCTATGTGATCGAGGACGACGCGGCCGTGCGGTTGGGATGTTCGCAGGCGCTCGCGCTCGAAGGCATCGGCGTGCGGGAGTTCGAGGACGCCGAGAGCGCCCTCGCCGCGCTCAAGCGCGACCCGCCTGCGGCGATCGTCAGCGACGTCAGGCTGCCCGGCATGGGCGGCCTCGCGCTGCTCGACAGCATGAAGGCCCACCCCCGGCATGCCGACATACCGGTCATCCTGATGACGGGGCATGGCGACGTGGCGATGGCCGTGGGGGCGATGCGCTGCGGCGCGTACGATTTCATCGAGAAGCCGTTTCATTCCGATCGGCTCGTCGACACGGTCCGCCGCGCGTTGGAGCACCGCAAGCTCGTGATCGAGAATCGCAGTCTTCGCGCGCAACTGAGCGGCGAGCGGCCGTTGCTCGGGAGCGCGCCCGCGATGCAGCGCGTCCATGCGCTCATCGACGCTATCGGCCCCACCAGCGCCGATGTCCTGATCATCGGCGAGACCGGGACGGGAAAGGAGGTGCTGGCGCGGGCGCTGCACGCGGCGAGCCGCCGCACCGGGCCGTTCGTGGCGCTCAATTGCGCCGCGCTGCCCGAGGCCGTGTTCGAGAGCGAGATCTTCGGGCATGAGCCGGGGGCTTTCACCGGCGCTCAGCAGCGGCGCATCGGCAAGTTCGAATACGCAAGCGGCGGCACGCTGTTCCTCGACGAGCTCGAGTCGATGCCTTTGTCGCTTCAGGCCAAGCTCTTGCGCGCGCTTCAGGAGCGCAGCATCGAGCGGCTCGGCAGCAATGTCTCCGTCGCCGTCGACGTGCGGGTGATCGCCGCGGTCAAGCAGGACCTGAAACAGCTCGCCGCCGACGGCCTGTTCCGGTCCGATCTGTATTTCCGGCTGAACGTGGCGTCGATCGAGCTGCCGCCGTTGCGCCGGCGCACGGACGATATCCCGGAGCTCTTCAGTCATTTCCTCCGCGCCGCCGCCGTCAGGTTCGAAAAGCCTGAACCGGTCTGGACGCAGGAAGACATGATGCGTTGGCAGCTTTACGACTGGCCGGGCAACGTGCGCGAGCTGAAAAACACGGCGGAGCGGTTTTGCCTCGGTCTCGAAGACGGCTTGCCGCGCTCGCCGGCCGGATTCGATTCGCTCGCGTCGCGTATGGTCAGCGCCGAGCGCGCGTATATCGAGGAAGCGCTTCGCAACGCGGGCGGGCAGGTGGCCAAGGCGGCCGAGTTGCTCGGGCTGCCGCGTAAAACGCTATACGACAAGATCACGCGGCATGGCATCGATATGACGGCGTTTCGCTGCACGTGACGCGTTTCGCGACGCGCGTCGATGGGGCGGGCGCGAAACCCGTTCGCCGCGATGCGGCGGACGGGGTATGGCCGAGCGCCGTCCGTCGCGGCGAGAGTTGAGCGGCGAAGCCGATCGTAGCGGCTCGTAATTGCTCGTAATCGCTCGACTGTATGTTGCTCTTCCGTGCGGCCTCATCGATGAAAATCGAATGGCGACGGCGGTCATTCCTTGTCCGCCGGTTATGGCAATGTCCGGGTAATTCGACGAAGCGGCCGTGAGCGGCTCATGAAGAATATTAATTTCGTTCAAGCGGATTTAATTTGGAGGGAGGATTGGATTTCCAGAACGCCGACGAAAAGGTTCGCAGGTAAACCGGAAAACGGAGGTGGTATTTCAGACGTGTCGCATTGAAGGAGGCGGGCTCGCATACGGTCGAACACGGCTCGCAGGCTCATGTAGATGACACGAAGGAGCGGCTTCGGCCGTTGTCCGGGCCAGAGGTCGCGCCGAGCAGGGCCGCGCCCGATATTCGCGTCTTGCTGCATGAACGACGATTGCCCGCGTCGAACACGTCCGCTCCGCGACATTGGGCCGATAATGGGCGGTCCGGGCGGCGCGGGGTGCGGGGCGCCGAGACCGTGGCGGCCCTGTCCGCGAAAAGGCTCGCGCCGGAGAGCGCGAGCGCATACGAGGGCGCACAACATGTTGCGCGGTGATGTCCGGACCAGTTGGTCCCCTTGGCTTTGATCCTCGTCCCTTTTCTTTTCATCGGACGCCGGGCGCTTCCGACGCAATCGACACCCTCATTTGTTCACATTTTCGCAACTCGTCGGGCCATCTCCCCAACTCTTGTCGCCGATATTCTTGCATTGCCGCTTGGTGTATTGCTCCGGCGGTTTTCCTTTTGGCAGTTTTCCGTCGGCGGGGCAATTGTGATGGAAATAGCAGAAAGTTTTTTGAGCGGCGCCAGCTTCTCCGCTGAAGGCAAAGCAGGCCATCAAGGTGAGTAAAAGGCTCTTGGCAAGCGTGGGCATGCTGATTCTCCGTGGATTGGAAAACAACGGACCGTCCGCCGAGCGGCAATGTCCCGAATCGAGTAGCGGTTGGGACAGCGGAGCTTGGTTCAGATTATGCGGGCCCCGGCTGATGGTCAATGACTTTCTTTCCGGTGAGAGCAAAGCCGTTTCAATCGATCTGGTTTTTATTTTCGAATTTTATATGCCTGGACGAAGATTGTTCAGGAAAGCGGTAGCTCAAGCATGCATCGGCTTGAGAAATATCGTTCGTCTCGGTTGATCGCCGAGCCGATTGTTTTGAATCGCCCGTGACGTAAAGACGTGCTCCATCGCAGATTCAGCGCACCGAAGCAATTGCGTCGTCGGCGGTTCAAATCAACGTGTCGCGGAATGCTTCATCAAGCGTGACGATTCCCCGTTCCCGCCGGCGTGGCCGCGTGCCGAGCACGCTTCATGCGGCGCTTACTGCTCGCAGCGCACGTCGCGCTTTTGCACCGCGATGATCGCCGGATACGTGCCGTGATCGAGGTCGACGCGCGCGACGACGTTCTGCACCGTATCGTCGCCGTCGTCGTACACGCTGACGCGCTCGCGGCGCAGGTATGCGAGGCCGGTGCAGCCGGACGCGCGGCCGTCTTCGGATACGCGGCAGTCGAGCGGATGGTCCGCGAGATAGCGGTAGCGGTCACGTTCGCGCGCGGCGAGATATTCGCGCAGGTTCGTCGCGGCGCCGCCGACGCCGGTGACGATCGCGATCGCGCACGCGGTGGCGGCCAGCGCGGTGAGGATCGCGTGTCGAAGGAGGAGCATGGTGCGGGGCGCTGTCATCGGAACGAATGTCGGATTGTAGTGCGATTCCGGACGATCGCGCGCCGGGATGCACGCGCCTCGCCCGGGCGTCGCGTGACGCCGCTCCGCGTTTTCCGCTCCCTGCACGAAACACGAAACACGACACGCGACACGCGACACGCATGGCGTGCCGTGGCGCCGCGGTCCCGGCGATCGGGAACGCAGTGTCGCTCCCCTCGCCATTCACGCGCCTTCATCGAAGCGCGGGGCGCGCCGGCCGCCGATGCCCGGCGGCGGCGCCTTCGTCGCATGCACGTTGACGGCGCGCCGAACGCAAGACAGACTGCGGGCTGCACCGGCGGTAACGACGAAGATTTGACCGATCACGGATGTCGCGAATCTGGCTGACCGATCATTCACGGGAATGATCGCCATATTCAGGAGAGCACCGGCATGGTCGAAACGAGACGCATCCACGTTGTGCTCCTCGCCGCGGCGATCACGGCGATCACGGCGATCGCCGCGATCGCGCCGGCCGGTCACGCGCAAAACGCCACCGACTGGCTGGCGAACACCTACGGCACCCTCGCCGCCCACGTGGGCAACACCGCGCGTTCGATGTGGGTCGCGCCCGAAGGCGTCATCTACACGGCCTCGATGTGGGACGAATACGAGGGTGGCGTCGCGATCTACCAGAACGGCAAGAGCGTCGGTTCGATCGGCTCGCACGCCGAATTTCAGGGCGGCGCGATCACGGGCAACGCGGCGTCGGTCTTCGTCGCGCTCCAGTACGACAAGTCGCACGGCAGCGGCGCGGTCGGGCGATACAACCGCGTGACCAAGGCGCGCGAGCTGTCGATTCAGGTCAGCGCATCGACCGATCAGCCCCGGGTCGACGTCGTCACCGGGCTCGCCACCGTGGGCTCGCTCCTCTATGCGAGCGACTTCTACGGCAATCGCGTCCGCCTCTTCACGACCGACGGCGTCTGGCAGCGCGACATCGGCGTGGCGGGCCCCGGCGCGCTCGCCGTGGATCGCGCGGGCAACGTCTGGGTCGCGCGCAAGCGCGCGGGCGAGATCGTCGAATTCAGCGCGGCCGGCGCGTTGCTGAACACCCTCCGGATGCCCGGCGGATCGCAGCCGTCGGCGCTCTATTTCGACGCGCCGTCGGGGCAACTGATGGTCGGCGACGAGGGGCCGGACATGAACATCAAGCGCTACGCCGTCACGGGCGCGCCGGCGCTCGTCGGCACATTCGGCATTCAGGGCGGCTATCTCGACACGACGACGGGAATCAAAGGCCAGGTGGGCGCGAGGCGCTTCACGCGCGTCGCCGGCATCGGCAAGGACGCCGCCGGCAATCTGTACGTGCTCAACAACCCGTGGGGCGGCAGCTGGGACCTCGGCCGCAACGGCGCCACCGACATTCACGCGTACGACAGCGCCGGCAACCTGCAATGGACGCTCCAGTCCCTGAACTTCGAGGGCATCGCCGCGGCGGACCCGGCTACGGACGGCGCGCTGTTCTACGGCGGCACCCATATCTACGCCGGCAGCGCCGGCGGCACGTTCGTCGCGAACACCGTCGATCCGTTCTCCTATCCGTCGGACCCGCGCATCGACATGAACGATACGCAGCGCGACGAGCATTTCGGGCAACTCGTCGCCGTCGGCGCGAACCGGATTCTCGTGGCGTCGGGCCAGAATCCGCCGATCTTCTACTTTTTCCATTTCAACAAGGCGAATGGCTACGTCGCGATTCCGGACGCGTCGCTGCCGGGCGCGGCGTTCAATACGGCCCAGCGGGTCACGAGCGGCTTCTGCATCGACAGCGAGGGCGGCGTGTGGGCCGGCCTCGAGAAGACCGGCGCGATCTACCACTACCCGCTGGCCGGCTTCGACGCGAGCGGCAAGCCGACATGGGGCGCCGGCGTGCCGACCCGCATTCCGGCGAGCATTCAACCGCTGACGCGCATCGTCTACCTCGCGGAGAGCGACACGATGATTCTCGCGCAAGGCATCGTCGGCAGTGCCGATTGGACCTCGATCGGCACGCGAATCGAGGTGTATCACGGCTGGCGCGCGGGCAACACCGCCGCGCCCGATCCGGTGATCACGCTCGCCAACGCCGGCGCGAAGTCGATCGACGCGGCCGGCAACCATCTGTTCGTCGGCTACTGGTTCGGCGGCGGTGGGCCGGCGCGGCCGAACGTCGATGCGTTCAACCTCGCCACGGGCAAGCTCGACGCCACGCTCGTCAACACCAGCCGCGCCACCGTGGACGCGAGCAGCGCCGTCGATTCGATGTACGGCGTGCGGGCCTATCAGCGATCGACGGGCGAGTACGTGGTGACGAAGAACAACGTCAAGGGCAACAGCATCACCGTGTATCGCTGGAAGCCGTGATCGTGCGCGTCGCCGGGCGAAGCGGCGTGCGGACGGGGGCCGCGTTTCTCCGAGCGGGTGGCGGGCCGGGGCGGCGCGCGCATGTCGCCGAACAACGTGTTGACCGCCGCATAGGGAGTCGAACCGACCGGCGTGCGAATGGGTATTGGCGCGTCGGCCTTCGGCCGGTTCCGGGAGGCGCGGAGTCGCGCGCCGCGCGGGCTTGCCGCATGCTGGTCGCGGTTGGGCTGCGCGGCGGGCAGACGGTCGTTTGCCGCGTCAAGCCTTCTCTATCCGCGTCCGCCTTCGCGGCCGGCTGCCGAAGGCGCGCTTTCGCGCGCCCGACAACCAGCTGCGGCTGCCGACATCGAGCTTGCCGCGCCGGCTCGCGCTCGCGAACAACGAGGCTCATGCGCAGGCACTCGGCCAGCTCGACCGCGAGATGGCGCGGCTCAATCTCGACGGGTCGGCGCTTGCCGACCGTGTTCGCGCGGAATTGACGTTGACCGAGAGCGGTTATCCGTCGCTCGCGCGGCTCGCGTCGAAGCTGTTCCTGTCCGAACGCACGCCGAAACGCCGGTTGCAGGCGCACGGCACGCCGTATCGGAACATGCTCGAGGCCGCGCGCTATCGCGACGCGTGCCGGTTGCTGACGCGCACCGATCGGTGCGTCGCCGATGTCTCGACGCGGCTCGGCTATGTGAATCCTTCCGCGTTCACGCGCGCCTTTCGCCGCTGGGCCGGCATCGCGCCCAGCCGCTATCGCGACGACCGCTGACGCCTGCCGATCGACGGCGACGGTCGCCGAGGCTCATCGGCGGGCGCTGTCGATGAGCGTTCTATGAGCGCCGCTGCCGCCAGCGGCTTCGCCAATGGCCGCCGCGCCCACGGCCGCTTCGCCCACGGCTGCCGCCGCCGCGCCCACGGGTGCGCCGCGGCGCCTTTCCCGGCCGCTTCCCTTCCGATACCCGCCTTCGTCATCTGCGCATCACGCGGACGTCACGCTGAAACCTTACATTCTGCTTGGGAATTCCCAAGCCGAGGAGGGGGCTCGATGTGCAACGCCGCCGCAGCCGTCGCCGTGCGCGCCGGCGCATGTGCGCATCGCCGGTTCATCGCTCGGTCAACCCATACCAAGGACTCCGGAACATGAACGCTCGTCGCAGATTTCTGCAAGGCACCGCAACCACCGGCATCGCGGCCGCCACGTTGGCCGCGTTTCCGCTCAGCATTCGCCGCGCACTCGCGATTCCCGCCAACAACCGCACCGGAACCATCCGGGATGTCGAGCACATCGTCATCCTGATGCAGGAAAACCGCTCGTTCGACAACTACTTCGGCACGCTGCGCGGCGTGCGCGGCTTTGGCGACCGCTTCGGCATTCCGCTGCCGAACGCGCTGACGGTCTGGCAGCAGCGTAACGCGACGGGCGCGCTGGTGCTGCCCTATCACCTGGACGGCAGCAAGGGCAACGCACAGCGCGTCAGCGGCACGCCGCACTCGTGGGACGACGGCCAGAACGCGTGGGACGGCGGGCGCATGTATCAGTGGCCGCGCTACAAGAACACGGCGTCGATGGGCTACTTCCGGGAGAGCGAGCTGCCGTTCCAGTTCGCGCTCGCGAACGCGTTCACGATCTGCGATGCGTACCACTGCTCGATGCACGCGGGCACCAACTCCAACCGGATGTTCATGTGGACCGGCACCAACGGCCCGACCGGCGCGGGCGTGGCCTCGGTGGTGAACGAATGGGACGACATCGGTCCCTCCACGTTCGGCTATGAGTGGAAGACCTATCCCGAGCGCTTGCAGGAAGCCGGTGTGAGCTGGAAGGTCTACCAGAACATGCCGGACAACTTCACCGATAACGCGCTTGCCGGCTTCAGGCAGTACCGCCGCGCGAACGAGGCGTCGGGCAAGCCGGTGAGCAACAGCGACAAGGTGGTTTCGCCCGCATACGATCCGGCGAGCGACGACGTTCGCAACCCGCTGTACAAGGGCATCGCCAACACGATGCCCGACGGCGGCTTCCTCGGCGCCTTCAAGGAAGACATCCGTGCGGGCAAGCTGCCGCAGGTGTCGTGGGTGGTGGCGCCGGCCGCGTATTCCGAGCATCCGGGGCCGTCGAGCCCGGTGCAGGGCGCGTGGTACATCCAGGAGGTGCTCGATGCGCTCACCGCGACGCCGGACGTCTGGAGCAAGACCGTGCTGCTCGTGAATTTCGACGAGAACGACGGCTACTTCGACCACGTGCCTTCGCCGTCGGCGCCGTCGCTGAATCCGGACGGCTCGCCGGCCGGCAAGACCACGCTGCCCGAGGCCGACATCGCGTTCGAGCGCTTCACCCATCCGAAGCCGCCGGGCACCAAGAGCCAGCCGCAGCCCGACGCCCGCGTATATGGCCCCGGCGTGCGCGTGCCGATGTACGTGATCTCGCCGTGGAGCCGCGGCGGCTGGGTCAACTCGCAGGTGTTCGATCACACGTCGACGCTGCGCTTCATCGAGGCGCGCTTCGGTGTGCGCGAGCCCAATATCTCCGCGTTCCGCCGCGCGGTGTGCGGCGATCTGACGAGCGCGTTCAACTTCGTGCGACCGAACAACGAGCCGCTGCCCACGCTGGCGGGGCGCAAGACCCGGGCTCAGGCCGATGCGCTGCGCGCCGCGCAGCAGCAGATGCCGCAGATCGTGCCGCCTGCGAACGGCCTATTGCCGCGCCAGGAGACAGGCACGCGGCCGTCGCGCGCGTTGCCGTACGAACTGCATGTCAACGCGGTCGCGCGCACGCTCGACGGCACGCTGCGCCTCGTATTCGCCAACACGGGGCAGGCCGCGGCCGTGTTCCACGTCTACGACAAGCTGAATCTGGGCCGCCTGCCGCGCCGATACATGGTCGAGGCCGGCAAGCAGCTCGACGACGTCTGGGCCGCGATGACGGACAACGGCGGCAAGTACGACCTGTGGGTGCTCGGGCCCAACGGCTTGCACCGCCATTTCACCGGCGATATGAACCGCCTGCGCGCGGGCGGCGCGCCCGTGCCCGAAGTGCGGGTGGAGTACGACCGCCAGCACGGCAACGTGCAATTGCTGTTGCGTAACGAAGGGGCGCGCGAGTGCGTGTTCACCGTGCGCGCGAAGGCGTACCGCGACGATGGTCCGTGGACCTTCAAGGTCAAGGGCGGCGCCGAGCGCAAGCATCACTGGAAGCTGGACGGCAGCGGCAATTGGTACGACTTCGTCGTGACCTGCGACGCCGACACCGGTTACTCGCGCCGCTTCGCCGGGCGGGTGGAAACCGGCGAGCACTCCGTCAGCGATCCGGCGATGGGGTTCGGCGATCGGTTCTGAGCTGGGCGAGCCGCCGCGGCCGCGGTCGGTCGCGGCGGGACGATGTGGAGATGGAGGGGACGAAAGAGGAGAACAAAGGCCTGACGCGCACGACAATGGCTGCTCACCTGCTCGCCCACTGCCATCGGCCGCGGCACGCCAAGCCTCGGGCGAGGTCGCTCTCTCGACATCGGTGCAGCCGGCGACGGCAGTAGCACATGGCGGCATGCCTGCATGATGGTCGTCATCGGAAAATCGACTGGTCCGCGCATAACACGGCGGCAGCGCCTCCTGCATCGCCTGCATCAAGACCGAGGCCTGATGTGCCAACCGAAAACCGCCGGTCCACGGTCGCCGCGCCAGCCCTGCTGTGAACGAACAGCTCGAGCCAGCCGGCCATTCACTGCCCTCGTCGTAGCCGTGCATCACGTAGGCGAACTCGTCGACGCTGCGCGCCACGGTGAAAGGGGGCGGGACGCTCAAAACGTTACTGGACACGGCGCAGGCCGACTATGGGGCGACCGATGCCGGCGCGCAAGGCCGGGGACAGAAGCTCACGAGATTCAGCGGCCTTCCAGCACTTCGTGAAATACCGGTACCGGGTGTATGCGATCGGCTACAACTGGCTGCAATCGAACGAGAAATCGGCCCGGGACGTGATCGAGGGCATGGACTTCGACGATAAGAAGACGGACAAGAAGATGCGCCTGATGGGCATCAAGGAGATCATCGCAGAGAACGACAGCGGCAAGGCAATCATCCTGATCCACTCGATGGGCGGCCTGGTCGCGTGCATGGCGATCGCGATGCACAGCGCGGCGGACCTGATGCACGGCGTGTTCCACAACGTGCTGCCGGCAACCGGCGCGCCGATCGCGGCGAAGCGGTTCCGCACCGGCGGAGGCAGCGAAGGCGGGCTGAACGGCTTCATCAACGGTGCCCTGCTCGGCAGCAACGCGGACGAGTTCGTGGTGATGGCCGCGAACGCGCCGGGCGCGCTGGAACTGCTGCCGATGCCGGATTATCACAATGGTGTTGACCTGCCCCCTACAAACAGGGCCAGCCGGAGTCTAGTAAAGTTCGTTTTCGGAGAAGAAGACGAACATGAAGAAGCGCTTTACGGAACAGCAAATCATCGGGTTTCTGAAGGAAGCCGAGGCCGGTATGCCGGTCAAGGAACTGTGCAGGAAGCATGGGTTCAGTGACGCGTCGTTCTACACCTGGCGCGCGAAGTTCGGCGGCATGGAAGTCTCGGAAGCCCGCCGGCTCAAGGGCCTCGAGGTGGAGAATGCCCGACTGAAGAAACTGCTGACCGAAGCAATGCTCGATATGGAAGCGTTGAAGGTTGTCGTCAAGGGAAAGCCCTGAGCCCGCAAGCCAAACGCGAAGCAGTGTTGGCGATTCGGGAGAAGGTCAACATCTCCGAGCGCCGCGCCTGCCGGCTTGTCGGGCTTTCTCGCAGCGTGCTGCATTACGACGCGAAGCCGGACCACGAGAATGAGGTGCTCGCGGCGCGTCTGGTGAAGTTGGCGCACGAACGTCGTCGATTCGGCTACCGCCGACTGCACGCCCTGGTGGAACGCGAAGGCACGCACGCCAATCACAAGCGCATCTATCGCCTGTACCGTGAGGCAGGGCTGGCTGTGCGGCGCCGTCGCAAGCGCCACGGCGTCATGATTGAGCGCGAGCAACTGGCATTGCCGGGCGCACCCAACGAGGTATGGTCAATCGATTTCGTGATGGATGCGCTTTCCAACGGCCGGCGCGTGAAGTGCCTGACCGTCGTCGACGATTTCACGAAAGAGGCTGTCGACATCGTCGTCGACCATGGCATCTCAGGTTTGTATGTCGCTCGGGCATTGGACCGTGCAGCTCGCTTCCGTGGCTATCCCAAGGCGGTGCGAACAGACCAGGGACCCGAATTTACGAGCCGCGCGCTTGACCAGTGGGCGTATGCGAACGGCGTCACGCTGAAGTTGATTCAGGCGGGCAAGCCCACGCAGAATGCGTACATCGAATCGTTCAACGGCAAGTTCCGCGACGAATGCCTTAACGAGCACTGGTTCACGACGCTCGCGCACGCTCGGGCAGTCATCGCGGCATGGCGTCAGGACTACAACGAGCAAAGGCCGCACAGCGCACTGAACTACCTTGCGCCGTCAGAGTTTGCGGCGAAACATCGGGCAACCGCGGACGCTCCTGCCGCTTTCCAGGAGTTGGTTTAAAGGGACTTTGCTAGAAGCCCATTGGCCCTATCGAAGGGGGCAGGTCACAACGCATTTACGCGCGGCGCAAGCAGACGGTGGAGCGCAGCTTCGCCGATGCCAAGCAGCTGCATGGGCACCGTTATGCCCGTATGCGTGGGCTACGCAAGGTGGCCGAGCAGTGCTTGCTGGCCGCGGCGGCACAGAACATCAAGAAGATTGCGATGCTGCTGGCGCGGAAGCGGAAAAAGGGGCCAGCGGGTCCCGATTGGCGCTTCGTGCGCATGCTGCTGCGTCTGGTGAGCGGTTTGCGCTGCAGCTTCGACTACCCGCTCGCGGCGAACCCGCAATCCTGATCCCAGAAAGACAAAACCCCACGCTCACAAAAACGTGGGGTTCGTCAGCAGTCTGACCGGAGGTTTTTAAACCTCCGGTTTTGTGTTGATTGTTTCTTTGTGTCGTGTCGGTTCGGAATCCGGCGAAGCCGGGTTCGCCGCGTTCAGTTCCGGGAGGCCTTCGCGGCCATGCCCTTCGCCAGCCTGAACGTCTGCTTCGCCTGCGCCGGCCGGGCGGGGCGGCGAGGTTTCATCCAGCGCGCGACGATTTCGCGCCAATCGTCGCGCAGCGAGGTGCGGGGCGGGCGCGGCGGCGCGACATATGCGTTGAAGACGTGGCCGGCGATTTTCGCGCCGACGCTGTCGAGGCGCTGCAACGCCGTTTCGAGCTCCGACGCGCGCGTCGTCCTGCCGCGCGATACGAGCAGCAGCGCGTCGCAGTCCTGCGCGGCGATCGACAGCGTGTCGCTGTACGGAAGAATGGGCGGCGCGTCGACGATCACGAAGTCGTAGCGCGTGCGCAGCGCCGCGAGCAACTGCGGAAATTCCGCGCGTTCGAACAGTTCGCCCGGATTCGAGCCGGTCAGCGTACCGGGCGTCATCACCGAGAGCTTGCCCTTGCCGAGCTTGACGATCGCCTTCTCGAGCGGCTGTCCGCCCTCGAGCACGTTCGCGAGACCGATCGCGCCGCCGTTGCGGCCTACGCCGAGCGGGTTGTGCGAGCCGCCGCGCATGTCGGCGTCGACAAAGAGCACCGATGCATTCGAGTCGGCGAACAGATAGGCGAGATTCGATGCGACGAAGCTGCCGCCGACGCGCGCCGTCGGGCCGGCGAACACGAGCACCTTGCCGCCGCCGCGGCCTTCGTGCGCGAGCGCGGCGCGCAGGCTCGTGCGCAGCGCGCGCAGCGCTTCGATGCCCGGATCGTTCGGCCGTTGCGCGGCGAGCGGCTTGACCCTCGCGCGCGCGTTGCCGGGGCGATCGTCGCCGAGCGCGAGCGATTCCGCGGATGGCGCGACGACGGCCACGCACGGAATGTCCGACACGTCCGCGATCGATTGCGGGCCGCTCAGCTCGTCGCGATGGCGCGCGAGCAGGTAGGCGGCGGCG
The DNA here is from genome assembly GCF_000011705.1 of Burkholderia mallei ATCC 23344. NCBI lineage: Bacteria > Pseudomonadati > Pseudomonadota > Betaproteobacteria > Burkholderiales > Burkholderiaceae > Burkholderia > Burkholderia mallei. The sequence goes on from NC_006349.2 coordinate 82,941, forward strand.
AGCCCCGCGAAGAGCCCGCCGAGCAGCGCGCCGAGCACCACGATGCCGCGCTGCGGCCATGCCTTCTTGTATGGCTTGTTCGCCCAGTCGACGACGCTCACGCCCGGCGTCGTGCTGGCCACGGCGATCTCGAGCTGCTGTGCGTTGGTCAGCACGCTCGTGTAGAGCTGCGTCGCGACCGATACCTGCCGCGACAGGCGAACGAATTCCCGCTGCGCGGTCGGCAGTTTGTTGGCCGCCGTCGTCGTTTGCTGAATCTCCTTCTTCACTTGATCGAGCTGCGTCTGCACGGTCTGATACGTGGTGCTGCCGGGCAGGAAGCGCGCCTTCACGTTGTCGAGCGCGAGCTGCAGCACGGTCTGATGCTCGGACAGCGAGTTCAGCCGGTTGATGAGCGCGATGCCTTGCTGGTCGACATCGATCGTGCCCGTCGTCGTGCGGTAGCGGTTCAGCGCGTCCTCCGCTTTTTCGAGGTCTTTCTTCAGGCCCGGCAGTCGCGCGTGCAGCGAGTCGAGATTACGCTGCGCTTTCTCCGCGCGATACTTGATGTCCTGGTCCAGATAGACGCGCACGATCGCGTTGACCATTTCCTGCACGCGCTGCGGCGTGTCGGCCTGATAGACGAGCTTCATCATCGACGGCTCCTCGAGCGTCGAATCGCGATTGGACACGACCGTCTTCATCTTTTTCATCACGTCGTCGTAGACGAGCTGCGTCGGTTCCTTGACGATCGAGAACGCGATGCCCGAGCGCGCGCGCAGCGTGTCGACGCGAATGCGGCCCGGCTGCGCGCGTTCGCCGTCGAGGGCCACGGCGAACGGCACGCTCTCGCCGAGCGCGCCGCGCGCGAGCAGGCGGTCCTTCTTGTCGTAGAGCGACCATTGGCCGTCATCGCCCGCGACGAGCCGAAACTTCTCGCCGAGCGCGGCGTCCGGCAACGAGAATTCGCCGAGCTTGAGCTTTTCGCCGCCCCACGCGAAGCCGGACAGGCCGAGCAGCGGCGACGCGAGCTTGTCGTCGTTCGCGTGGCCGGACGCGAGCAGGCGGCCGATGAGCGGGAAATGGTCGAGCGTGCGGATCTCGAGGTTCGCGCCGATCTGCTCGATCGCCGCGCCGACGATCGCGCGCGATGTCAGCACTTCGCTCTCGTCGTTCGCGGAAGGGCCGTTCGAGATCGTGCCGGACACGTCCGACAGCGCGCTGATCGACGCTCCGGGCTTCGTCTGGATTCGCAGCAGCGCCTCGGCGCGATACTGCGGCGTGGCGAGGAGCGCGTACAGGACGCCCAGCGCGAAGAACACGCCGACGATCGTCGCGAAGAGCCGCCGGTGCCGCACGACGCTCCACCCTAGGCTCGCGAGCCCGTCGTTTCGCTTGGCGTGCGGGGCCGCCGGAATCGGTTGTGCTTTCAGATCCATCGTTATTTCCCGTGATAGGCGATGACGGTCGCGGTGCGCGGCCGTCGCAATCCTCTCAGTCAATCCTCTTCATCGAGCGTCGAGCGAATCCGGCTTCGTGCGGTCATGAAGCCGGGCACGGCGCTCATGCTTCGATCGTGATGAATACCGGCCCGCGTGCCTCCGGCACGTCGAGCCGCCTGCGGTTGCCGGCGTCGAGCGCGGCGCCGTACATGTTCGTCACCGTGGCGCCGGCGGGCAGCCGCGACAGATCGACACTGATCGCATTGCCGTCGCCATAGCACCAGAGCGCGTATTTCGTTGCACGCGCGGCGCTCAGCTTCAGCACCACGTAGCGCGCGTCCGGATCCAGAAAATACCGGGCGCGCACGGCATCCGCGGTGAACGCGAACAGCCGCCGAACCGCGATGTACGCGGGCAGCGGCGCGTCGTCCGCATCGAGGAGTCCGAAGTTGTGCTCCATGTTCGTGCGGTCGCGGCCGTCGTCGCGAATGTCGTAGTACGACGTGAGCCCGATCTGCGAAATCCAGTTCGCGAGCAGCAGCCGCACCGCGTAGTTCGCCTGGCGCGCGCGCGCGACGCTCGAATGGCCGTCGCCGATGTCGGCCACGTAGTTGTAGCCGTAGCTCGGGTACGACCATTCGGTCGCCCAGATCTGCGGCGGCCTGCGGTAAGACGACAGGTCACGGCGCAGCGCCGCGTAGTCGGCGAACACCGTTTCCGGCTCGGTTTGCCGGTACGGGTGCACGCTGACCGCGTCGGGCGCGGGCTGCGCCGGGCTGGCGATGTCGCCGACCGCGCGGATGAAGGTGCGGTTGACCTGCTGCACGCCGCCCGTCGCGACGATCGCGTCGGGATCCGCGGCCTTCACCGCCTGCACCGCGAGCTTCAGCACGTTCCGGTACGCGACGGGCGACGGCTCGCCGTGCCAGTAGGTCTTGTGGTCCTGCTCGTTCCATACCTCGAAGCGCACCGGCTTGCCCTTGTAGCGCTGCGCGGCGTTGAACACATAGCGGCGGAACGCGGCGAGCTGCGCGGGCGTCGTGGGCGGCCGGTTCGGGCTGTGCACGCGATGGATGCCGCCGAGAATGAACAGCGCGCCGAGCCCGCGCTCGGACAGCTCGGCGACGAGCGTGTCGTACCGTGAGAAATCCCAGCCGTGCGGCGTGTCGACTGCTTCCCAGAACAGGTCCGCGCGCACGAACGAGAAGCCGGCGTCCTTCACCGCGTCGAGCAGTGACGTGTCGTCGATCGCATGCACGGCGATGCCGGTGTTCTTGCGCGACGCGGCGAAGCCGGGCAAGTCGATATAGCCGCGCGTCGCGTCGGCGTTCGTGCGGGCGGCGTCGAGCACGATGCGCGTGGCCGCGCGCGGCAGGCCGGGCGCGGTGAGCATCGTGCCTGCGAGCGCGACGAGCAGCCGGCGGCGCGGGTTGGGCGTGGAGCGCTTCATATCGTCGTTTCCTTCGCGTCACGCGGCGGCGTCAGCGCGCATTCGGCGCGATCACGCCCGCGCCGTATCGCAGCCGCTCGAACGCGATGCGCGCGCTTCCGACGCGCGCGCGCCGCGGCGCGTGCAGATTGATCGAGCGCAGCGTCAGGCCGAGGAACAGCAGGCAGCCGATCGTCTCGCAGATGTCCGTCGTCACGCCGCTCACGAGCAGGAAGCACAGCATCAGCCAGACGGGCCGATCGTTCGCCGGCAGCGCGAGAATCAGGCGCGCGAAGGCGGCGACGATCAGCGCCGCGCCGATCAGGCCGAAGTTCGCGACCGTGTAGAGCGCCATGTTATCCGCGTAGCCCACGTTGAAGCCGAAATCGGCGGTGTAGTAGCCGACTGCCGAGCCGAACCCGCCCGGCCCGATGCCGAACCAGATCAGATGCTCGCGCAGCAGCCCTTCGATCAGCAGCGGCCAGGTATTGATGAAGCGGTCCTGCATCGACGATAGCGAGCCCGAGCTGCCGACGTCCTGCGTGCTCGCGAGCGTGACGATCCAGCCGGCGATCGGCAGCGCGATCGTGACCGCGCTCGTCCAGATGCACACCGTGCGAAGCGAGGGCGTGCGCAGCAGGCAATGCAGCGCGACGACGAGTGCGAGCGCGACGAGCGTCGTCTTGTTCGTCGTCGCCCAGATGCCGGCTGCCGCGAGCGCGAGCAGCGCGGCGAGCGCGAGCCGCGAGCGCAGGCGCGGGAAGATCCAGGTGGTCAGCAGTCCGATCATCAGGCCCGTCGTCGCGCTGCTGCGGCCGAAGCCGGGCAGCCGCGACGAAGTGCCGACATACGAGGACTTCGCGAGCTGCACGCTGACGCCGCCGATGTCGACGCTGCCGCCCACCCACGGCAGCTTCACGAAATAGTTGAGCAGCACGCCGCCGATGCACAGCAGCGCGAGCGCGACGAACGCGCCGAGCATGCGCGGCGACTCGAGCGCGTCGAGCGCCTGCGGCGGCATCGCGATCGCGAACAGCATCGGCGCGATCGTCCAGATCCAGAAGCCGACCGCGCTCAGGCTCACGCCGTTGGCGAGCGATACGCAGGTCTGCGCGGCGAGGTACGCGGCGACGAGCACGTGGCTCGCCTTCGGCCGCTGAACGATCGCGAGCCCGAGGCACGCGACCATCAGCGCCTTCGGCAGATAGCCGAGCGCCGCGACGCCCGCGAGCGACGTGTAGTAGCGGATTGCGCCGGACAGCACGTCGCTCGCGACTGCGATGACGAACGTCGCTGCCCAGAGCCCGTGTAGCTTGGAGAGACGGGGCATCGGTGCGTAGTGGTCGGGTGGCGAGTCGAACTGCGGATCGAACCGCCGGGTCTTGCGGGCAGGCATCGTCGGGTCTCGAACGGTTGCGGGCACCGCCTTCGATCAGCGAGCGTGGCCGCCGCGTCGGCGGTTCCGGCTCGATTCGTCTGATACGCTCGGGCCGCGCGCCCGTGGACGCGTTCGCGCGGCCGGCCGTCGCCTCGACGGCCCGATTGGCGGGAGGCGCCGCCGCCCGTGGGCGACGGCGTCGGGCACGGATCGACGCGCGAGCCATGCATCTGCGTCGAAGGATAGCGTTGCCGTCGGGCCGGGAAAGTACGACAGCCCACACTATGCGGATCGCGCGGGAAGCGGGGAATCGGCGTCGACGGCGGTAAAAATAGGGGAAGGCGATGGGAGGCGGCGGGCGCTTGGCGGAAGGCCGCGCGAGCGGGGTGGCGCGGACGCGTCGCGTGTGCGACCGTTCGCGGGGCGAAGCCAGGCGGGCGGCGTCGGCAGGCGCGCGGGCGGCGCGGCGCCGTGACGGCGTGATGACGCTTCGGTGTACCGGCGTTTCGTGTGCGCCGGTCGCGCGAATGTCAGAAAGGGTAAGCTTGCCGGTTTTCCGGACAGGCAATCTCGCCATGCCGCCGCTTCGAAGTGTGCGGCGCGCATGCGTCGGCTTCGACGCCGCTCAGTGCGTGCCCGGCCAGACCGCGTGCGTGCCCGGCCGATTGCGCGTCGTCCGGCGACGCCGCGCGCGTGCGCGGCCGGCAGGCGGCGGAACGCCGGCGTTCGCCCTCGTCGTGCCCCGCGTCGTGCCCCGCGTCGTGCCCCGCGTCGTGAGTCGTGAGTCGTGAGTCGTGAGTCGTGAGTCGTGAGTCGTGAGTCGTGAGTCGTGAGTCGTGAGTCGTGAGACGGACCGCGGCATCACGCGCGCCGTTCCCGACCAAGCATGCGCCCGAGCCTCGCGAACATCCCGTGCCGCGCGATCCATTCGGCGTACGCACGATAGTCGGGATCGCGCATCAGATGCCGCTCCTCGGTTTTCGCGCGCAGCCAGTACAGCAGGTTCACGGCGACGAGCGCCGCCGAATGCATGATCGCGAGGCGCCATCCGAGCGGCTCGACGAACGGCACCGAGATCATCCAGTACGACAGGTTCTTCGCGAGATACGCGGGGTGCTTCGTGAACCGGTATGGGCCGGACGTGATGATGCCGCGGTTCGTCAGGTTCGAGAAGCGCAGCCCGAACGAGATCGTCGACAGCGCATAGCAGAGCAGCAGCGCGACGATGACCACGCCCCACGCGAAGCGGATCGCGGGCACCGACAGCAGCCAGTTGTCCCAGAACATCGAGCCTTCGTAGTGAATGTAGTTGTTTCCGATCAGCGACCAGAACGGCTGATAGCAGATCAGCGCGGCGAGCCAGCCGAGCGTGGTCGGCTCCGTGCTGCGCACGTGCGAATCGAGCAGGCGGAACGTGCACAGATAGCCGAGCGCGCCGAACATCAGGTCCATCGTGTACGACAGGTCGTACATGAAGCGGAACGTCGCGAGCGAGAACGGCGCGCTGGCGGCGCTCGCGAACGACGCGCCGATGTGATCGGCGTCCGTCGACAGATAGACGATCATCAGCGGCAGGAAGAACGCCTTCACGGCCCAGCCGGCGAGCATCTCGCGGATCGGCCGCCAATCGGCCGGACGCTGCCCGCGCAACAGCCACCGGCCCCAGCACAGATACGCGTCGTCGACGTCGCGCATGCGCCGGTCCATCCAGCCGAAATAGAACGGCGCGGCGAGCGCGACGTACGGCGCGAGCATGCCCACGAGCGACCAGAACGGTTGATAGAACGCGCCGTGATACTCGGGCAGCAGCCAGTAGACGAGCGCGATGCCCGCGTAGACCGATGCGAGCGCCGCGAGCCGCAGCGACACGCGCGCGACGCTGAGCGGGCGCAACGCGCGATTCGCGAGGCCGGCACTCGGCCGCAGATGGACGCGCGCGACGAACAGCTCGTATGCGCCGATCGTCGCGATGATCGCCGCGCACGCGAGCAGGCTGCGCTCGGTGCCCGTCAGCGCGGCCGCGCCGCGCGACGCCCACAGCGTGAGAAGCCCCGCGGCGATGCCGGCGAGGCCGATCGAGAATGGCGTCGCCGAACGCGGTGGTCGTTCCTGCGCGTTCGCGACGGTATCGAGCGTGGATTGCATGTCATCCCCCGTGTCATGACATGGACGGCGGGCGGCCGGGCATGTGGAATGGTTGGGCCCGGCCGCCGCGCCGTTCGGCTTGCCTGCGCGCTACTTGCCCGACACGCCGCCGAGCAGCCCGCCGATCAGGTTGGTCACGGGCGCGAGCAGGTTCGTCGTCGACGTGCCGCTCGCGGTCGTGCCGCCCGTCAGGCTGCCGACCACACCCGTGGCGGGCGCGGTCGTCGTCGAGCCGGTGGTCGGGGCGGGCGACGGGGCGGCGACGGTGCCGTTCACGCCGGCGGTCAGCGAGCCGACGACATTCGTGATGGGCGCGAGCACGGCGGTGAGGCCGGCCGCCGCGTTGCCGCCCGCCGAACCCGACAGGCCGCCGAGCAGGCCGGTGACGGGGGCGAGCGGGTTCGTCGTCGTGCCGGGTTGCGTCGCGCCTGCGTTCAGGCCCGCGTTGGCGCCGAGCGTGCCGCTCAGCGAACCGGCGATGCCGGTGATCGGTGCGAGCGGGTTGGTGGTGCCGCCCGTCAGCAGACCGCCGACGCTCGTGACCGTGTTGCCGAGCTGGCTGACGACGCCGCCGACCGCCTGCACCACCTGGTTGTTCGTCGAGCCCGATACCTTCGCGCCGGCCGCGTTCAGCCCATTGCCGACGGTGGTCAGCAGATTATTGACGGGTGCGCCGAGCCCGGTGGCGGTGCCGATCGTCTGCGTCGTGCCGGAAACGACGTTCGAGATCGGATTGATGATCGAGCTGACGCCGGTTTCGAGCTGCTGGACGGGCGCGCTCGTGAGCACGTTGTTCAGGCCGGAGCCGACTTGCGTGACGGTGCTGCCGAGCGTGCCGACCGCGCCGCCGAGCGGCGACGTGACGGGCGCGAGCGGGCCGGTGCCGATGCTCGTCACGACGCCGCCGAGCGACGAGACCGCGTTGCCGACGTTCGAGACGACGCCGGAGGTCGACGTGAGCGTCGGGCCGAGCGGATTCGTCGACGTGCCGAGCGTGCCGAGGCCGGCGGCTGTGCCGTTGCCGAGCGTCTGGACGCCGTTGCCGAGCGAGCTGACGGCGTTGCCGAGGTTCGTCGTCGTCGCGCCGTTCACGCCCGGCACCGACGTGCCGGAGATTTGGTTGCCGGTGGCGGAGACGACGGTGCCCGTCGCGGTGATCAGGTTGCCGGTTTGCGCGAGGATGTTGCCGAGCGGGGAGGAGGCGGTGCCGGACGTGCCCGACGTACCGGAAGTGCCTGACGTGCCGGAGGTACCCGACGTACCGGAGGTGCCGGAGGTGCCGGAGGTGCCGGAGGTGCCGGACGTACCGGAAGTACCCGACGTACCGGAGGTGCCCGACGTGCCGGAAGTACCCGACGTGCCGGAGGTGCCAGACGTACCGGACGTGCCAGACGTGCCAGACGTGCCAGACGTGCCGGACGTGCCAGACGTGCCAGACGTGCCAGACGTGCCGGACGTACCGGAGGTGCCAGACGTGCCGGAGGTGCCGGACGTACCGGACGTACCGGAGGTGCCAGACGTGCCGGAGGTGCCAGACGTACCGGAAGTACCCGACGTGCCGGAGGTGCCGGAGGTGCCAGACGTACCGGACGTGCCAGACGTACCGGAGGTGCCGGACGTACCGGACGTGCCGGAAGTACCTGACGTACCGGAGGTGCCGGACGTGCCGGAAGTACCCGACGTACCGGAAGTGCCGGACGTCCCCGAAGTCCCCGTATTGCCGACGGTGGCGGGCTTGACGCCGCTGGCCGACAGCGACGGGCCGTCGACCGAGCCGCAGCCGGACAGAACGAGAAGGGTGGAAATGCCGATTGCGATGGCCGATTTATTGAACAGTTTTTGCATGACGAGCTCCCAGATAAATCTCACGATGCCAGTCGTCGACGCAATTTTCGTACCATTTATTATTTCGTAGAGTTTATCTTCGTTAATGTATAAAAAATATCAAATCATCGATTAATCGTTCGAAATCTGCTGGGAAAGTCGGATTTCCTGCGAGGCCGCCAATCGCGTGTTCCCGTTTCGCTACGTGACGTTCCGCACGACGTAACGGGCGGGCCCGGAACGAGGAACGGAACAGGGAACAGGGGTATCGCGAGAGCCGCGTATCGAACGACGGTGCGCCTACGGGCGGCGCGAATGCGAATATGTCAAATGCGTTGCGATTTCGGAAGAGAGTCGTGCGATTCAAAAATGGGAGTGAGACCGACGCGGCTCTGACCCACCGTTCGGCCGGCATCGATCGACCGATTTGCCCGCGTGATCGCGCGGCCGGCGTGCCGCTTGCCGCGGCTGACGGATGCGCGTGCGTGATCCGACGATATGCGGCGAACGCCTGAGCAAGCAGTTGGGGGAATCGCGTCACTCGATGAGAAAACGAGGCCGCATCGATTGCCGCGCGCACCGATGGGCGGCAACAACGGACAATGACTGCCGACTGCCGACTGCCGACTGCCGACTGCCGACTGCCGACTGCCGACTGCCGACTGCCGACTGCCGACTGCCGACTGCCGACTGCCTCAGTGCCCGGCGCTCAAGCCTCAAGCCTCAAGCCTCAGGTCTCGCAGCCCACCGCATTCACCCGTGACACCGAACTTCATCGCGAACGCATTTCTCGCCGCAGCCGCGCGCGCGGGCGACGCGGACTTGCCGGCAAGCCCGCGCGCCGCCCGATGCGCGCGGACACCGCCGCGCATCCCGAACGGGCGACGCGCGGCGATTCCCGCCCACTACTTGACCGAGCTCGCGCTGACCTTCGCGAAGTCGAGACTGCCGAAGCCGGTGTCGTCGTCCCATCCGGATTTCGCGCTGTAGCCGTAGCTGTTGTAGCCGTTGTTACCCGACGTCACGTCGTGGACGAGCGACGGATTGCCCGGCAGGCCCTGGTAGAACGCCGACGTTGGCAGGCCGAGACCGTTGCCGTTCGCCGATTCCACGCGCGCCCAGCCGCCGACGAAGATCGGCGACGCGAGGCTCGTGCCGCCGACCAACTGGTTCGGCTGGCCGTTGATCACGAGATACGCGCCCGTCGATTGCGCGGCGTCGAACGCGACGTCCGGCACGACGCGCTTCGTCACCGAGCTGCCGAGCGCGGCCGTCTGCCAGCTCGGCGCCGCTTCGTAGCCGCTCACGCCGCCGCCCGTCGCCCATAGCCGCACCGCGTTGTCGAGCGGCTGGCCGCTGCTGCTCACGTCCGCGTAGGCGAGCCCTTCGTTCCAGACGGTCTCGCCGGCCCAGGTCGTCGTGCCGCTCGTCGACAACGTCGTGCCGCCGACCGCGACGACGTACGGCGAGCTCGCCGGCGACGACACGCTGTACTTCGCCAGATTGATCTTCGTCGTCACCTTGCCGCCGCTGTAGGTGCCGACGTAGCCCGGCGCGCCGTATGGCGAAGTCGACCACTGATAGACGCCCGCGTCGCCGGACGACACCGAGAAGATCTGCCCTTGCGCGACCGCCTGCTTGAATACCGCGTCGTTCGCGGCGAGCGAGCCGTCCGAATTCGCGGCCGCCTCGTCCTCGCCGAGCGATACGTTGATCACCTTCGCGACGTTGTCGGTGACGGCCTTGTTGTATGCGGCGGTCAGCGTCGCGTTGGTGAGGCCGCTGTCGTTGCTGTCGCCGTTGACGGCCGCATAGAAGATCAATTGCTTCACGCCGCCCGACGTGCCGATGATCGTCTGGCTGTCGAGATCCCATTCGCCCGGATCGCCGTCGTCCGCGAGCGTGCCCGAGCTGCCCGCGACGACCGCGGTGTTCACGTTCGGCAGGCCCGCGTTTCGCGTGAACGTGTTCAGATCGGCGATCGTCTGCGTCATGTCGCCCCACGTGATGATCCCGACCGTCGTGTTGGTCGCGGCGGGCAGGCCGCTCGCATTGTAGATCTGCGCGAAATCGGTCGGCTGATGGCCGGTTTGCGTGCCGCTCGCCGTCGCGTTCTTCGTGATCGCGTCGGTCTGGATGCGCGCGTCGGCCGGCGTGCCGCGATGGATGAGCCGATGCGGAACGGCCGCGCTCTGCAGCCCGAGCACCGATTCGACGACCGGGCTCAGCGATGCGGGAACGAGCGCGGCCGAGTCGTTCGCATAGACCGCCTTGCCGCGATAGCTGAAGCGCTTGAGCGTCGTGTGGAAGCCGCGTTCCGCGTTCGACGCGTTGCCTTGCGCGAAGATCAGCTTGTTGTTCGCCGACACCGTGATGTCGCCGAAGTCGTTCGCCTTCAGATGCGCGACGACGGCCCGCACCTGGGCGTCGGTCGGCGCGAAGCGCGCCTTGAACTGCTCGGGCGTGAGGTACTTGCGATAGTTCGCGCTGCCCGGCTGGTTCACTTCGCGCACGAGCGAATCGAGCTGCGCTTCGTTGCGGCTTTTCAGCACGATGGTCACGCGCAGCGGCTGGCTCAGCTCGAGCGGCGTGACATTCGTGTCGGCGAGCTCGGGCGTGCCGATCATGTTGAGCGCGTAGCTCGGCGCGGTCTTCGCGAGCGTCTGCGAGGCGGCCGCGGCGGGCGCGCGCGCGATCAGGAACGCGTCGGTGCGGGTGGGCACCCAGTCGGGCGCCGCGTGCGCGAGAAGCGGGGACAGCGCGACGGCGATCGCCAGCGGTAGCGGCGACAGCGCGAAGCGTTTCGAGAATAGCCGGTTGACATGCTGAGTTCTCTGCATTTTGAAGCCCCAGGAAAACGATGAGGAAAGATGCGACGACGCGCTCCGGCGGATAGGGACGCGCGGCGTGCAGCCGATGCATGGCGATGCGGCGAGGCGGGCGTTCACGGTGACATGATTTTCTCCCTTCGATGGACGGCGGCGGCGCGGTGCCGTTTCGCCCGGCGTGCGCGCCGAGCGGACCCGGCACATACGGCCGCCGCGCGTCAAATGCTTAGGAATCCCATTCATATGGCGCGCGAAAAGACCGCGTTCGATGCGCCGCAAACCGTTCCGCGACCCGCACGGCGTTGCATCGGGCCGCGTGTCGTTGCGATTGCGGACAACGCGGCGGACAAACACGGCGGACAACACGATTTCCTTCACGCAGCCGCGACGAAGCGGCGCGCGAGATCGATCACGCGTTTCGTGAGGCGGCCGGAACGGGGCGGGCCGCCTGATGCATGAAGCGAGCCGCGCCACCGATGGCGCGACGCCCTGCCGTCACGCGCGTCGTTCGTCGAGTGCGCCCGCCCGATATCCGCGATCCGGGCCGGCCGCATCGCCGGAATATCCCATCTCGAAAAGTGTGCTGTTAAACGAGCGATTCCCGGTATTTACGATTTGCGACGAATGGCATTGGATTGCCGATTAATCACGAGTTAATCGATGGCCCGGAAATTCGCTGCGGTTTCTGCGAGATTTGAATGCCGCCCCTCGTCAATAACGTAATTGAATTGGAAGAATTCAGTCAGGTTGATGTCGGGTATTGCTTGTGCCGCGCGCCTTCGCGGCATTTGTCTGCGAAAAGATAGCAAGGAAAAAATCGGAGCGTCAAACTTTTTTTGATTGGATCTAAAAAAATTAGAGGCGTAATTCGTTTGACGCGAATCCGATTAAGGCAGGTTGCGGGTCAATTGGCGAAGCGCGTTTGGTGCGAACGGGGCGAATCCGTATTACGAATGCGCGGGCGGGGATTTGCGGGACATGAATTGCTCGACGAGCCGCAGCGCATTCCGGCATGCGTCGAGATCGAGCGTGTGAATCGTGCTCGACGCGGCGTCGAGCCCCAACTGCGTCGCGAGCCAGCGGATGCCTTTCGCGCGCGCTTCGAACGCATTGCAGCCGTCGCGCCGCATCTTCGCGGCGACGAGCGGCTCGAGCGCCGCGTGCAATTCGGATTTCGCGTGCCTGAGCTCGGCATTCGCGAGCCGGCCGAGCGGCACGTGACGGCGGCTGCGCGGAAAAACGCCGATCCATGCGTCGCACGGCGGGCAGATCCACAGCTCGCCATGATCTTCGCGATACGGATACGCGTCGTCGCCGAAGCGCGCGAGCAGCGCTTTCGCGCCGCAGTAGTCGCAGACGGGTTGGGGGAGGGCGGGAACGGGGCGGCCGACGCGCATGGTTCAGGGCAAGGGAATGCGAGAGTGGACAAAGCGATAGCGTATACGAATGACCGGATCGCGCGGCCCTGGTTCCTTTCGGGTGCGGTTGCCGGCATGGTTTCCGGCGCGGGCCACCGGGCTCGCGCACCGGGCGCGGTTGCCGCGGCGCGCGCCGGCTCAGGCGTGCTGCGCGCCGCAGACGCGGTTGCGTCCGGTCGATTTCGCCTGGTACAGCGCGGCATCGGCCATCTTCACGAGCGTCGCGTCCGAGTGCGCGATGTGCTCGTGCGACGTGACGAGGCCGATGCTGACGGTCACGCGCGCATACGGGCTGCGCACGTGCTCGATGTCGAGATCGTAGACCGCGCGACGGATGTACTCGGCGATCGCGGCCGCGCTTTTCGCGTCGGTGTCCGGCAGCGTGATCACGAACTCCTCGCCGCCGTAACGCGCGACGTCGTCGGCCGCGCGGCGTACGTTCACCGCGAGGCAGCCGCCGACTTCGCGCAGCACGTCGTCGCCCGCCTGGTGGCCGTAGTGGTCGTTGTAGTCCTTGAACTGATCGATGTCGACGAACAGCAGCGACAGCGGGCGGCCGGTGCGCAGCGCGCGCGCCCATTCGCTGCGCAGGTTCTCGTCGAACGCGCGCCGATTGCCGAGGCCCGTCAGCGCATCGGTGCGGGCGAGGCGCTGCAGGCGCATCTCCGCGTGCCGCCGCCAGCGCAACTCGCGCGCGAGCAGCGCGGTGCCGCCGACGATCGCGATGCCGAACACGAGCATCAGCACGCCGAGCCGCTGCGCCCGAATGCGCCACTGCATGAAGACGTGCCGCTCGGCGGGCGACACGTTGACGACGATCGGCAGCCCCTGCAGCCGCTTGTACATGTAAAGCCGCCGCACGCCATCGATCGACGCGACGCCGGTGAACACGCCCGCGTCGTGCTCGCGCACGTGCGCGTAGAGGGCAGAGTCGGCGATGCTGCGTCCGACCATCTTCGGATCGAACGGCAGGCGCGTGATCATCAGCCCGTTGGTCTCGAAGACGGCCGCCGTGCCGTCCGGGCCCACCGAAAGGCCGTCGAGCAGCGAGCGGAAGTAGTCGATGCCGAGCGTGCCGACGACGACGCCGCCGAACGAGCCGTCGGCGCGCGTGATGCGCCGGCTGAGCGCGATCGTCGGCGCGCCGTGGCGCAGCCGCGCCGCGTACGGCTCGCCGATGTAGAGGCCGCCTTTCGGGTGATCGCGCTGGTAGACGAAATAGTCGCGATACGAGAAGTTCGCGACGGCAGGCGGATGCGGGAAGTGCGAGTCGAGCACGATGTCGCCGTGCTCGTTCATCACGGAGATCGTGCCGAGGTACTTGCCGGTGGCCGCGCGGTCGAACAGCACCTTGGCGCGTATCGCGGGATCGAGCGCCATGATGCGCGGATCGTTCACGCCGTCGACGACCGCCTGCAGCGACAGGTCGTAGAGCTCGACGTTGCGCGCGATGTCGCGTTCGAGCAGCAGCACGAGATTGTGTGCGTTGTCGACCGCATGCAGGTATGCGTCCCGGTGCGACTGGTACAGCACGCGTGCGCAAAACAGCCAGATCAGCGTGAGCAGCAGCATGCCGCAAACGATTACGCCCGTCGGCGACATCAGGCTCTGCGTCCAGGGCTGCAGGAAACGAGTCGCAAAGGAGGTCGTACGCTTGCGCATGACGTCGGAAAGCCTGTCGGGCGGCCGGATCGAGGCCGCCGCTGGGTGCGGACGCCGCTTCACCGGGCCGTCGTTTCATCCGCCGCTGCGCGCGAGGGTGGGCTCGGGCGAGCGCGGCGGCTATTCGGGTTATCGTGCAACGCCGCATTTTCTTGAGCATTCGCGCGTCGCACAAGGGCAATTCCCTAGACGGAAGCGGCGGCGGCGGGCGGCCCGGCCGCGGCTTGGCGGCCGCGCGGGTGCACGTGTGACGCGGGTTCTTGCGGCAGTCGAGGCGCGCGGAGATTTTCCTTTCGATTATCGCGACCGCCGCGCACGGATTCGCGCAACGAACGTGCGGCGCCGATGCAAGCTCGATGTGCGATCGAGGCCGGGAATGCGCGTGCGGCGGATTGTCGCGCCGCTGCGCGGCGTCCGCTTCGCGGTGCCGGTGCGCCGGCCGGCCTCGCGCGCCGGCTCGCGGATGCCGCAATCCATTCGATGTCGAGCAGCAAGCTCGCCGTAATGACGCGCCGAAGCGCCGGGCCGGATTCGTTGCGAGCGCAACGAGATGCGCGCTCGATGCACCGGGGCGGAACAAGTGCGACAGGCGCGATGAGCGCGACAGGCGCGATGAGCGACACAACGATTCGCCGCTTTCATGAAAAACGCGCCGCGCGAATGGCGGCGCGCAGCGCGTGAACCGGCGAGCTTCACGGCGCGTGCGACCGTGCCGCGAAGCCCGCCGCCGTCAGACGTCGGCTCAGCTTTCCACGCTTTCGGCCGTATGCTCGGGTTCGGCGGCGGCCGGCTTGCCGGCGACGTCGAGCAGCCAGTCCGTCGTTTGCGCGGGCTGCGTGACGGGCAGCATGTGGCCGCCGTCGACGACCGTCAGGTTGACCGCGTCGAGGCGCTTCTTCAGGGCTTCGCCGTGGCGCTGCCAGTTGAGGATCTCGTCGCCGCGGCCGTACAGCACGTCGACGGGCACGCTCAGCGACGCGTAGCGGCTTTCCATGTCGGGCAGATCCTCGGGCGCGGCGACGAGATCCGACGACGCCGAGTAGAACGCGTGCGGCTGCAGCCCGAGCAGGCCGCCGCCCTTCACGCCGAAGTCGTGCGGCACCGCCTCGGGGGCGAACACGAGCTCGACCGCCTTGCGGTTCTGCAGCATCGCGACGGGAAGGCCGAGCGTGAGCGAGACGAAGCGGCGCACGAGCGACGAGCGCAGCGCGAGGCCGCGGAACGGGCCGGGCGGCTCGGTCTCGGTATGCGTGAGCGGCGCGATCAGCGCGATGCGGCTCACGCTCTGCGGATGATTGAGCGCGAGCGCGAGCGAGATCGCGCCGCCGAGCGAGTGGCCGACGACGACCGGCTTGTCGAGGCCGAGCGTCGCGATGAACATCGCGATCGTACGCGCCTGCGCATAGACGTTCGCGCTCGAGCGCGGGCCGCGCGTCGAACGGCCGGAGCCCGGGCGATCGACGAGGATCACGCGGTGCGATTTCGCGAGCCGCTGCAGATCCAGATACGCGAAGTTGCGCAACTGGCCGCAAAGACCGTGCACGAACACGATCGGCGGGCCTTCGCCGTATTCGACGTAGTGCAGGCGGTCCGCGCCGACGTCGACGAACTTGCCCTCGGGCGGGAACATCTTCCGGATGCGATACGCGGTGTACTGCGTGAACGCGAAGAGCGCGACGAATGCATAGACGAGAAAGTGGAACAGCTTGGCTATCATCGGGATCACCTTCCTTCGTAGGCGGGCTGACGGGTGTCGTCACGTTCGGCGAGCGCCGGGCGGCGGCGCTCGAACTGCATCGCGCCGTCGGCGAGCGGGCCGAACCTGAATGTGGCGAAATCGCGCGCGTAGTTCTGGTAGGACTTCCACGGCTTTTTCGTGCCCTGCTTCGGCAGCACGCCGGCGGCGCGCTGGATATAGCCCGACGTCAGATCGACGACGGGTTCGAGCTCCATGCTGCCGGGCGCGAGCCGCGGCACGCAGACGTCGTAGCCGTGCGTGCGCATGTGCTCGAGCAGCCGGCACACGTATTGCGCGATCAGCTCGGCCTTCAGCGTCCACGATGCGTTCGTATAGCCGAACGACGACGCGAGGTTCGGCACGCCGCTGTACATCATCCCCTTGTACGACACGGTCTGCGACAGATCGACGGGCTTGCCGTCGACCGTCACGGCCGCGCCGCCCAGCATCTTCAGCTTCAGGCCCGTCGCGGTGACGATCACGTCGGCCTCGAGGCGCTGGCCGCTCTTCAGGCGCAGGCCGCCCGGGGTGAAGCGCTCGATCTCGTCGGTGGCGATCGACGCGCGTCCCGCGCGGATCGCCTTGAACAGATCGCCGTTCGGCACGAGGCAGACGCGTTGGTCCCACGGCTTGTAGCGCGGCGTCAGGTGCTTGTTGACGTCGAACTGCGGGCCGAGCTGCTTGCCCGCCGCGCGGACGATGAACTTCTTCGTCGCGTCCGGGCGGTGGCGCGCGAGGTTGTAGAAGTACATCGTCAGCAGCACGTTCTTCAGCCGCACGAGCCGGTGCGCGAGCCCCGACGGCAGCCAGCGGCGCAGCGCGTTCGCGATCGCGTCGCGCGCGGGCAGCGACACGATGTAGGTCGGCGAGCGCTGCAGCATCGTCACGTGGCGCGCGTCGGCCGCCATCGAGGGCACGAGCGTGACCGCGGTCGCGCCGCTGCCGATCACGACGACGCGCTTGTCCTTGTAATCGAGATCGCTCGGCCAGTGCTGCGGATGCACGATGCGGCCCTGGTACGCGTCCATGTCCGGCCAGCTCGGCGCATGGCCTTCTTCGTAGTCGTAGTAGCCGCTGCACATATAGAGGAAGCGGCACGTATAGACGGCTTCATCGTGCCGCGCGTCGCCCGTCGCGCGCTGCACGCGCACGGTCCAGCGCGCGCTCGTCGAATCCCAGCTCGCGGCCGTCACCTTGTGGCCGAAGCGGATCGTCTTGTCGATGCCGTATGCGCGCGCGGTGTCCCGGATGTAGTCGAGGATCGTCTGGCCGTCGGAGATCGCCTTGTCGCTGTGCCACGGCCGGAAGCTGAAGCCGAGCGTGAACATGTCGGAGTCCGAACGCACGCCCGGATAGCGGAACAGGTCCCACGTGCCGCCCATCGTCTCGCGGCCTTCGAGGATCGCGTACGTCGCGTCCGGGCAGCGCTCGCGCAGGTAGTAAGCGGCGCCGATGCCCGACAGGCCCGCGCCGACGATCAGCACGTCGAAGTCGGTCTTGGCGCGGGCGTGGCCGCCCGCCGCCGCTTGCGGCGCGCGTTCGTCGAGCGCGCGCGCGGCGTTCCAGTCTGTCGTCGAACTCATGCGGGATCCTTGCTGATGGAGGAGGGCGGGGTGGGCCGCGCCGCGGCCGGCTGGCGCGCGAGGTTGCGCTCGCGCGACTTGCGCACGAAGCGCAGCACGAAGACCTGGTACGCGGAGCCGAACAGGCGCGCGAGCTTGTCGATGCGGCGCGCGTCGGCGCCGACGAGCACGCGCCGCGCGTTGCGCTCGACGCCCGCGATGATCTGGCGCGCGGCCGCCTCGGGCGTCGTGACGTTGATGAGCCGGTTCGCCGCGCGGCGATGCGTTTCGATGTCCTGACCGGTCAGCCCGGCGATGCTCGAATCGATCCGCGACGCGGTGGCGATGTTGGTCGCGACGCCGCCCGGATGCACACAGGTCACGCTCACCGGCGCGCCCTCGAGCTCGAGCTCCATGCGCAGCGCTTCGGTGAAGCCGCGCACCGCGAACTTCGTCGCGTTGTACGCGCTCTGCGTGGGCATCGCGACGAGGCCGAACAGGCTCGACGTATTGATCACGTGGCCGTCGCCCGATTCGCGCAGATACGGCAGGAATGCCTGGGTGCCGTGCACGACGCCCCAGAAGTTGATCCCCATGATCCATTCGAAATCTTCGATCCGCGCCGTCTCGGCGGGCGCGGCGAGCGACACGCCCGCGTTGTTGAAGACGAGATTGACCTTGCCGTGCGCGTCGCGCGTCCGGCGCGCCCAGTCGAACACCGCGTCGCGCGACGCGACGTCGAGCCGCTGCGACGTGATCTTCACGCCGTGCGCCGCGCAGATCGCCGCGGTCTGCGCGAGGCCGCGCTCGTTGACGTCGCCGAGCGCGAGGTGGCAGCCGCGCCGCGCGAGTTCGACGGCGAGGCTGCGCCCCATGCCGGAACCCGCGCCCGTGATCGCCGCCACCTTGCCGGAGAAATTCCTCATCTGACGGCCCTCCCTAAGGGTGTCTCGTGATTTATGTCGGTTTTAATGTGGTGTGAGCCGTCACCACTTTAATTTTGACATTGACTGATGTCAAATAGCGAAATGGAGAACTCTCTCGAACTCGACAAGAAGGGCCGCCCGTACGGCGGGATCGCGCCCGAGGCGCGCGCCGCGGAGCGCCGCGACGCGCTGATCCGCGCGGGCACGCGGATTTTCGGCACGGTCGGCTTTCGCCGGGCGACCGTGCGCGCGATCTGCCAGGAGGCCAAGCTCAACGATCGCTATTTCTACGCGGCGTTCGACGGCACGGAGGCATTGCTGCGCTGCACCTATGAGCATCACGCGGAGCAACTGCGCGCCTCGGTGAAGCGGGCGGTCGACGCGCTCGGCGGCTCGCGCGACGGGCTGGAGGCGCGGGTCGACGCGGGGCTCGCGGCGTTCTTCGCGTTCTTGCGCGACGCCTGCGCGGCGCGCGTGCTGCTGCTCGAGGTGATGGGCGTGAGCGCCGAGACCGACGCCACCTATCAGCAGAATCTGCGCGAGTTCGGCAGGATGATCATTTCGCTTGCCGGCGGCGTGAGCGAGGACGCCGATACGCGCGCGGACCAGCGGATCATCGGCATCGCGCTCGTCGGCGCGTTGACGAACGCCGGCGCGGCGTGGCTGTTGACCGGCTATCGCGATCCCGAGGAGAAGATGGTGCGCAATTGCCGGAAAGTGCTGCTCGGGACGCTGCAGTTTTTGTCCGGGTGATGAGCGGGGCGCAGGCGCCTTGCCCATCGGGGCCGTTGTGTCGGGCGCGTCGCGCGGCCCGAGGGCGCTTCGAGGTGCCGCCTCGAGAGAGCGCTTCTGGAGACCGCTTCGCATGCTGCTTCGAGCCGCAATCGCGCGCCGCTCGCGCTTGCGCGGCTCGCGCGCCGCGGCTTGGACGTGACGCAGCTTCGACGTGACGCGGCGCTCGCCCCTTCAGCATGGCGCGGCCAGCCGCGTCTTCAGCATGTCGATCAGCGCGCGCACCTTCGCGGACGGATGGCTCGCCGATGGAAACACCGCATGGATGTCGCCGGGCGGAAACGACCAGCCGGGCAGCAGGCGCACGAGCCGGCCGGCCGCGATGTCGTCGGCGCTCGAGAAGCTCGTCGCGACGCCGAAGCCGCCGCCCGCGAGCACCGCCGCGCGGCAAGCGGTTGCCGTGTTCGACGCGAACGCGCGCCTGCAACGCACGCTCGCGCGCTCGCCGTGCGCGTTCGCGAGCTCGAGCGTCGTGCGCGGCACCGTCGACAGCATCACGTACGGCAGCGCGCCGAGCGCTTCGGGCGAGGCCGGCGCGCCGTGGCGCGCGACGAACGCCGGGCTTGCGACGAGCCAGCGCTCGAAGCCGCCGAGCTTCGCCGCGCGATGGTTCGAATCGGCGAGCCTGCCGAGCCGGATCGCGACGTCTAGGTTGTCGCGCACGAGATCGACGACGCGGTCGTCGCACTGCAATTCGATCTCGAGCGCCGGATGCGCGTCGCGCAGCGCGACGAGCGCCGGCGCGACGACGAGCGCGCCGTAATCGACGGGCGCGCTCACGCGCAACGTGCCGCGCAGCGGGCCCGCGTCCCCCGCCACCGCGGCGAGCGCCGTTTCGGTCGCGCGCAGGATGTCGCGGCACGCATCGTAGAACGCGCGGCCTGCCTCCGTCACGTTGAGCCGCCGCGTGGTTCGCACGACGAGGCTCGCGCCGACTTCCGCCTCGAGCCGCTGCACATGCGCGCTCACCATCGTCTTCGCGAGGCCGAGCCGTTCGGCCGCCGCCGTCAGCGATCCCGCCTCGACCACGGCGACGAAGATCGCCAGCCGGTTCAGATTGACGTCACGGATGTCCGCCATGGCCGATTGTCCATTCATTGAGGATTGTATTTCGGCAATTATCCATCTGACCTGCCCCCTTCGATAGGGCCAATGGGCTTCTAGCAAAGTCCCTTTAAACCAACTCCTGGAAAGCGGCAGGAGCGTCCGCGGTTGCCCGATGTTTCGCCGCAAACTCTGACGGCGCAAGGTAGTTCAGTGCGCTGTGCGGCCTTTGCTCGTTGTAGTCCTGACGCCATGCCGCGATGACTGCCCGAGCGTGCGCGAGCGTCGTGAACCAGTGCTCGTTAAGGCATTCGTCGCGGAACTTGCCGTTGAACGATTCGATGTACGCATTCTGCGTGGGCTTGCCCGCCTGAATCAACTTCAGCGTGACGCCGTTCGCATACGCCCACTGGTCAAGCGCGCGGCTCGTAAATTCGGGTCCCTGGTCTGTTCGCACCGCCTTGGGATAGCCACGGAAGCGAGCTGCACGGTCCAATGCCCGAGCGACATACAAACCTGAGATGCCATGGTCGACGACGATGTCGACAGCCTCTTTCGTGAAATCGTCGACGACGGTCAGGCACTTCACGCGCCGGCCGTTGGAAAGCGCATCCATCACGAAATCGATTGACCATACCTCGTTGGGTGCGCCCGGCAATGCCAGTTGCTCGCGCTCAATCATGACGCCGTGGCGCTTGCGACGGCGCCGCACAGCCAGCCCTGCCTCACGGTACAGGCGATAGATGCGCTTGTGATTGGCGTGCGTGCCTTCGCGTTCCACCAGGGCGTGCAGTCGGCGGTAGCCGAATCGACGACGTTCGTGCGCCAACTTCACCAGACGCGCCGCGAGCACCTCATTCTCGTGGTCCGGCTTCGCGTCGTAATGCAGCACGCTGCGAGAAAGCCCGACAAGCCGGCAGGCGCGGCGCTCGGAGATGTTGACCTTCTCCCGAATCGCCAACACTGCTTCGCGTTTGGCTTGCGGGCTCAGGGCTTTCCCTTGACGACAACCTTCAACGCTTCCATATCGAGCATTGCTTCGGCCAGCAGTTTCTTCAGTCGGGCATTCTCCACCTCGAGGCCCTTGAGCCGGCGGGCTTCCGAGACTTCCATGCCGCCGAACTTCGCGCGCCAGGTGTAGAACGACGCGTCACTGAACCCATGCTTCCTGCACAGTTCCTTGACCGGCATACCGGCCTCGGCTTCCTTCAGAAACCCGATGATTTGCTGTTCCGTAAAGCGCTTCTTCATGTTCGTCTTCTTCTCCGAAAACGAACTTTACTAGACTCCGGCTGGCCCTGTTTGTAGGGGGCAGGTCACATCTTATGCGAACGCGATGCGCACGCTACGCTGCATGTGTCGGCGGCGGGACCGCCGGTGCGCCGCGCGGCCGATGCGGCGCGCCGAGGCCGTGCTTCGGCGCGGTGTCTCGACGCCATGCGCGGCCGTGCCGCCGCAGCGCCGCGTCGTGACCTTCCTTGCGTCGTCCGTCGTCGGCGGTTCGTCCGTTGTCCTTCGTGTTCATCCTTCGTTCGAGGAGTGCCGCTCCATGTCTGCCCACCGCCCGCCTGCCGCGCCGATCCGGCTCCACCGCAGCCCGCTGTCCGGCCACTGCCATCGCGTCGAGCTGTTCCTGTCGCTGCTCGGCGTCCCTGTCGAATTCGTCGAAGTCGACATGCGGGGCGGCGCGCATCGCCGCCCCGAATTTCTCGCGCTCAATCCGTTCGGCCAGGTGCCCGTCATCGAGGACGGCGAATGTGTGCTGTTCGATTCGAACGCGATCCTCGTCTACCTCGCGAAGCGCTACGGCGATCCGTCGTGGCTGCCCGACGATCCGCAAGGCGCGGCCGCCGTGCAGCGCTGGCTGTCGCTCGCGGCAGGGCCGATCGCGTACGGTGCGGCCGCCGCGCGCCTCGTCACGCTGTTCGGCGCGCCGCTCGATCACGCGGGCGCGATCGGGATCGCGCGGCGGCTGTTCGACGTGATCGAGCCGCAGCTCGCCGGCAAGCGCTTCGCGACGGGCGAGCATCCGACGATCGCCGACGTCGCCGCGTACGCGTATATCGCGCATGCGCCGGAGGGCGGCGTGTCGCTCGATCGGTATCCGAATCTGCGCGCGTGGCTCGCGCGCATCGAGGCGTTGCCGGGTTTCGTGCCGATGCCGCGAAGCCACGCGGGGCCGCGCGCGGCGTGATGGGGCTTGATGCTGCGCGATGTGGCGGGATGTCGCGTGATGCGGCCCGACATGACCCGATGCGATTTGACCTGGCTGCGCGCGGCGTTGCCGGGCGCGGCGACGGTGCCCCTACGAAGGAGAACGACATGAAGCAACCCGCGCCGGCGGAATGCGATGCGCCGCCGCCCGTCGCGCCGTTCCACGACAGCGAGCTCGCCGCGCAACGTCGCGCGGGCGTCGCGGCCGCGGCGGCCGCGTTCGGCGGGCGAGGCATCCGCACGTTCATGCCCGATCAGCATCGCGCGTTCTTCGCGCAACTGCCGTTGCTCGTCGTCGGCGGCGTCGACGGCGGCGGCGGCGGCCAGCCGTGGGCGACGCTACGGGCCGGCGCGCCGGGCTTCGTGTCGGCGCCGCAGCCGCGCACGCTCGACATCGCGGGCGGCACGCTGCGCGGCGATCCGCTCGAAGGCAGCTGGCGCATCGGCAGCCTGCTCGGCGGGCTCGGCATCGAGCTGCACACGCGGCGGCGCAACCGGGTCAACGGTGTCGTCGCGTCGATCGCGGGCGATGCGATGTCGGTGACGGTCGAGCAGAGCTTCGGCAATTGCGCGAAATACATCCAGGGCCGCACGCCGACGCCCGTGCCGCCGCAGGCGGGCGGCGCGCCGCCGCAGCGCAGCGCCGCGCGGCTCGACGCGGCCGACCGCGCGCTGCTCGCGCGTGCGGACACGTTCTTCATCGCGACCGCGAACACGTCCGATGCGGCGGGCGGCGCGCGCGGCGTGGACGTGTCGCATCGCGGCGGGCCGCCCGGCTTCGTGCGCGTGGACGACGACGGCACGCTGACGACGCCCGACTACAGCGGCAACAATTTCTTCAACACGATCGGCAATCTGCTGCACGATCCGCGCGCGGGTTTGCTGTTCGTCGACTTCGAACGCGGCGATCTGCTGTATATCGCGGCCGATGCGCAGATCGTCTGGGACGGGCCGGCGCTCGCCGCGTTCGACGGTGCGCGCCGGCTCGTGCGGCTGCGGATTCGCGAAGTGCGGCGCAGCGCGGCGGTGCTGCCGTTCCGGTGGTCGGCGCCGCGGTTCGCGCCGCAGTTCGCGGCGTGGGGCGACGCAGGCGCGCGTTCGCTTGCGTCGCGGGCGGAATCGGCGGCGGTAGGCGGCTCGGCGACGGCGCTTGTGTCGGTGACGCAAGCGGCGTCGGCGGGGCGGGGGGAATCCGCGGAATGGCCGGAATCGTCGGTGTCGTTGAAAGTATTGAAAGCGTCTGAGGCGTCTGAGGCGTCTGAGGCGTCAGAAGCGCCAGAAGTATCAGAAACGCCAGAAACGCCAGAAACGCCCGGCGTCGCCGGTGCATGTGTCCGATAGCCGGCCGGGCGGCGGCACATCGATGGATGCGTCGCCGAGGCGCTTGAGCGTTGATACGCTCGAGCGCCTATTGTCGATCGATGCCCATGACTTGTATCGATGCACGTCACGCCATTCATGAAATCGCCGTACGGTGGCGGATAGCGCGTGCCCGGCGCGCCCGACGAGCGCATCCGCTTTGAAGCGTTCGGGCCGTCGGGCATTCGCCGGCCGCGCATCGCCGTCGCCATCGCCGTCGCCATCGCCATCGCCATCGCCATCGCCATCGCCATCGCCATCGCCGTCGCCGTCGCCGTCGCCCCGGAAAAATTCCCCGTCTCTACCTCGCCAAAATCCCGCCGACAACCAAAATCGCTCGCCGCCCGCGCGAGCGCGCATCTTTCGTTCCCCCGATCGATTCGACCACTGGCGTTCGCCGTCCGCGCACGTTATGTTCTCGTCCGATGAATAAACGGCGCGCGCGCGCCCGACCGGAGACAGCCGGCGGCCGGCCCGGTTGCGCCGGCGGCGGCGCTTTCCATCCCATCCTCCGAGGTACGTTCGTGGACATCTTGCGCAGCTTGTGTGGCATCGTGGTATTGCTCGGCGTCGGTTATGCGCTGTCGGTCAACCGGCGGGCGATCAGCGCCCGCACCGTCGTCGCTGCGCTCGCGACGCAGCTCGCGATCGGCGCGCTCGTGCTGTTCGTGCCCGTCGGCCGCGACGCGCTCGCCGGCACCGCGCATGCGGTCAACAGCGTGCTCGAGATGGGGCAGCACGGCGTCGCGTTCCTGTTCGGCGGCCTCGTCGGCGACAAGATGTTCGCGCTCTTCGGCGACGGCGGCTTCGCGTTCGCGCTGCGCGTGCTGCCGATGATCGTGTTCGTCACGTCGCTGATCGCGGTGCTCTATTACATCGGCGTGATGAAGTGGCTGATCCGCATCGTCGGCACCGCGATGGCGAAGCTGCTCGGCGTGAGCCGCATCGAGGCGTGCTCGGCCGTGGCGACGATCTTCCTCGGCCAGAGCGAGATGCCCGCGTTCGTGAAGCCGTTCGTGCGGCGGATGAGCGGCACCGAAGTGTTCGCGGTGATGTCGAGCGGCATGGCGTCGGTCGCGGGTTCGGTGCTCGCCGGCTACGCGGGGCTCGGCGTGAAGATGGAGTATCTGCTCGCCGCGTCGTTCATGGCGATCCCGGGCGGCCTGCTGTTCGGCAAGATGCTGTGCCCGACGACGGAGCCCTCGCGCGTCGCCGTCGACTCGCTCGAGTTCGACGAGAAGCGCGCGGCGAACGTGATCGAGGCGGCCGCCTCCGGCGCGGGCGTCGGGATGCGCATCGCGGTGAACGTCGGTACCATGCTGATCGCGTTCATCGGCCTCATCGCGCTGCTCAACGCGATGGTCGGGCTCGTCGCCGGCTGGCTCGGCTTCGCCGGCGTCACGCTGCAATCGCTGCTCGGCGCGCTGTTCTCGCCGCTCGCGTGGCTGATCGGCGTGCCGTGGCGGGATGCGCCGGTGGCCGGCAGCTTCATCGGCCAGAAGCTGATCCTGAACGAGTTCGTCGCGTACGGCGCGCTGTCGCCCTATCTGAAGGATGCCGCGCAGGTCGTCGCGGCCGGCTTGCCGGTGCTCGCGCCGAAGACGATCGCGATCGTGTCGTTCGCGCTGTGCGGCTTCGCGAATTTCTCGTCGATCGCGATCCTGACGGGCGGCTTCACCGCGGTCGAGCCCGGCATGCGCTCCGAAGTCGCGCGCTACGGCCTGCGCGCGCTCGCGGCCGCGACGCTGTCGAACCTGATGAGCGCGACGATCGCCGGGCTGTTCCTGTCCCTTTCCTGAACGAGGTGCTCGCATGGAGCTTTCGTTGAATCGCAACCAGTTGACCGAAGCGGCGCTCAAGGCGCTGCATCTGATCGATCTCACGTCGCTGAACGACGACGACACCGAAGAGAGGATCGCCTCGCTCGCCGCGTCGGCCGATACGCCGGTCGGCACGCCCGCCGCGCTGTGCGTGTATCCGCGCTTCGTCGGCGCCGCGCATGCGGCGCTCGCGCGGCACGGGCTCGTGCTGCCCGTCGCGACCGTCACGAATTTTCCGCACGGCGCGGCCGATCCGGATGCGGCCGCGCGCGAGACGGCCGATGCGCTCGCGCGCGGCGCGGACGAAATCGATGTGGTGTTTCCGTATCGCGCGCTCATCGACGGCGACGAACGGGTCGGCCGCGAACTCGTCGCGCAGTGCCGCGCGGCGGCGGGCGCGCAGTGCCTGAAGGTGATCCTCGAGACGGGCGAGTTGCGCGACGCGGCGGCGATCCGCCGCGCGAGCGAGATCGCGATCGAGGAGGGCGCGGATTTTCTGAAGACGTCGACGGGCAAGGTCGCGGTGAACGCGACGCTCGACGCGGCGGCCGCGATGCTCGCGACGATCCGCGTCGCGGGCCGCATGGTCGGCTTCAAGGCGGCGGGCGGCGTGCGCACCGCGCAGGACGCGGCGCAGTACCTGTCGCTCGCGCAGCGCGAGCTCGGCCCGGGCTATCTGACGAGCGCGACGTTTCGCTTCGGCGCGTCGGGGCTGCTCGGCAATCTGCTCGAGACGCTCGGGCACCGGGCAGGCGCGACGCGCGGCGCGTATTGAAACCGCGCGCACTGCGCCGCGCGTCGCGAAAAGGGCGGCGTCAGTCGAAACGCTCGCGCCGCGTTCGATCGCGAGCGGCACGCCGCTCGATGGGGATCAGGCGCGGGCTCGGGGGCGCGCTCGCGCGAGCGAGTGCGTCGAGCGGCGCGCCGAGCAACGCATTGAGCAGCGCGCGCAATCGGGCGGCGGGCGCGAGCAGTCGGGGCCGCCGGCCTGCCGGCCGCGATGCGCGCGCCGCCAGGCGAGCAAGCAGCCGCGGGCGGCCGCGTGAAAGATCGGAACGCATCGGGTTACCTCCGTCAATGAACCGGCGCATAGCCGAGCTTCTCGACGCCATACGCCTCGATCCATTCGTCGCGATCGTCGAAGCCCATCGTTTTCGCGAGGAAGTCGGCCATGTCTTCCGGCGTCGGCGTGACCGACGAATCGTAGTAACCCAGCGGTGCTTCGGCTTTCGGCGTCAAGATGGCGTAGAGCATGTCGACCTCCTGTCTTTAATCATCTTAACGGCCGCCACCCTCGCTACCTTGACAGGGAAAATCCCCAGTTAGAGTGATATGCCGAATTTCCGGGGGCCGGCGATAAGCGGACGAGGGTTTTTCGCGAATTCGCTATCTCGTTATTGAGCGGCGCGAGACAGCGGCGATTGCCGACATTCGCCGGCGTTCTCGCGATTGGCCCCGGCATTCGCCGTTTCGCGCCGAATAGATGGCCGCGTCTACCCGGTAGCGGCACCGCCGGCGCTCGATTGCGATCGGAAACGGAAAAGCGATGGACGAAGCGGAATGGAACGCGCGCTTTTCCGTGCATGTGTTTCGAGGATCGATACGATCCGCCGCATTCGCCGGGACAATGCCGGACGGTTTCGCCCGTGAACCGTCCGGCCGCGCGGAGCGCATCGAATGCCAAATATGTTCGCGCGGCCTGATTCCCGTTTTTTTCGGGCCGGACAAGGGCCGTTTCGATCGATTGGATCGGCGCGGCTCGTTCGCGTTTTCGCGTGCCGCGGGCGCGTGTCGTGTTAGCGTTTCTCCTCACGGGATTTCACCCGGGCGCGCGGTTTCGGAAACGGCTGGGCCGCCGGTGCAGATAGTGGACGGCATTCGCCGTTTCGAATGCATTTCGAATGCAATTGCGCCGTTGAAAATCAACCGCTTATGCAAACCATGACCTTCCTGCCGCAGGAATTCATCCGCAAGGTGCGCGACCGCGCGCCGCTCGACACGGCCGACGTCGCGCGTTTCGTCCAAGGCGTGACGGCGGGCGACGTGACCGAAGGCCAGATCGCCGCGTTCGCGATGGCGGTCTATTTCAACGAGTTGCCGCTGTCCGCGCGCATCGCGCTGACGCTCGCGCAGCGCGATTCCGGCGACGTGCTCGACTGGCGCGGCGCGCGCCTGAACGGGCCGGTGGTCGACAAGCACTCGACGGGCGGCGTCGGCGATCTGACCTCGCTCGTGATCGGGCCGATGGTGGCCGCGTGCGGCGGCTACGTGCCGATGATCTCGGGCCGCGGCCTCGGCCACACGGGCGGCACGCTCGACAAGCTCGAGGCGATTCCCGGTTACGATGTCGCGCCGTCCGTCGACATGCTGCGCCGCGTCGTGCGCGACGCGGGCCTTGCGATCGTCGGCCAGACCGCGCAGCTCGCGCCCGCCGACAAGCGGATCTATGCGGTGCGCGACGTGACGGCGACCGTCGAATCGATCTCGCTGATCACCGCGTCGATCCTGTCGAAGAAGCTCGCGGCGGGCGTCGGCGCGCTCGCGATGGACGTGAAGGTCGGCTCCGGCGCGTTCATGCCGAGCGCGGAGCAATCGGCCGAACTCGCGCGCAGCATCGTCGACGTCGGCAACGGCGCGGGGATGAGGACGGCCGCGACGCTCACCGACATGAACCAGGCGCTCGCGCCATGCGCGGGCAACGCGATCGAGGTGCGCTGCGCGATCGATTTCCTGACGGGCGCGGCGCGCCCCGCGCGGCTCGAAGCGGTCAGCTTCGCGCTCGCCGCGCAGATGCTGACGATGGGCGGGCTTGCCGCGGACGCGCACGATGCGCGCCGCCGGTTGCGCGCGGTGCTCGAATCGGGCGCGGCCGCGGAGCGGTTCGCGCGGATGGTCGCGGCGCTCGGCGGGCCCGCCGATCTGGTCGAGCGGCCCGAGCGGCATCTGCCGCGCGCGGCTGCCGCCGCCCCCGTGGCCGCCGCGCGCGCCGGCTGGATCGAGCGGATCGACGCGCGCGCGCTCGGCCTGGCGGTCGTCGGCCTGGGCGGCGGGCGCGCGAAGATCGGCGACACGCTCGATTACTCGGTCGGACTGTCCGCGCTCGCGGAGCTGGGCGAGCGCGTCGAGGCGGGCCAGCCGCTCGCGACCGTTCACGCGCGCGACGCCGATTCGGCCGCGCAGGCGACCGACGCGGTGCGGCGCGCCTACCGGATCGGCGCGGAGCCGCCGGCGCAGACGCGCGTCGTTCATGCCGTGATCGAATGATCGAACGTGTTGCGCGCATCGGCGCGTCGTATCTGTCGACGCATGGCGGATGTCGAAACGGCGCGGTATGCCGCGCGGCGGCGCGTTTGCGTGGGGCGGCTCGCGAACGCAAACTGATGCGGAAGGGCGGAAGGGCGGCGGGCGGCAGCCGACGGGCACGTGGCACGCGAATCCCGAGGCGACATGCATCGCCGGCGTTCGCCGCCCGGAAACGAATCACTGGACATCGAATCACCCAACATCGAATCACCGAACGAGGTCACACGACATGACGCATCACGCATTGATCGAAGCGGCGAAGGCCGCGCGCGAAAAGGCCTACGCGCCGTATTCGAACTTCAAGGTCGGCGCGGCGCTCGTGACGAACGACGGCAAGGTCTTCCACGGCTGCAACGTCGAGAACGCGTCGTACGGGCTGTGCAATTGCGCGGAGCGCACCGCCTTGTTTTCTGCGCTCGCGGCGGGCTACCGGCCGGGCGAGTTCGCGGCGATCGCGGTCGTCGGCGAGACGCACGGGCCGATCGCGCCGTGCGGCGCGTGCCGGCAGGTCATGATCGAGCTCGGCAAGCCGACGCTCGAAGTCGTGTTGACGAACATGCAGGGCGACGTGCGCGTGACGAGCGCGGGTGACCTGCTGCCGGACGCGTTCTATCTGGCGTGACGCGGCGCGGCGCCGTCGGGGCGCGCGCGGTGCGCTCCGACGCGTATTCCGCCCGCTTCGGCTGCTTCGGCTGCTTCGCCCGCTGCGGCTGCTTCGCCCACTTCGCCCACTTCGCCCACTTCGCCCACTTCGCGATTCTTCTGCATTCCGACGCATTTTTCGCCGCGATCCTCGCCGTGCCGTCCGCCGTGCCGCTCGTCGTTCCCGCCGTCGCGCTTTTCGCGGCACGGCCCGCGAGCTTTCCGTCGCACGCCGCTTCGTGCGGCCCGTTTTCGTTGACGTCGCTTCCCGCCGGTTCGGCGGCGGCCGGACGGCCGCCGGGCCGATCGCGGCCTGCCTTTCTCCGCGTCGCCTCGGCCGTCGACGTCGCGCGAACGCCAGGCCGCGCATTCGTCTGTCATTTTCCCTTCGTTGACGCGCATCAAGGTCCGCACCGCGTAATGCGCGATGCTGGTTTGCATGCGCCGCCGCGCGCGCTTGACCGCGGGCGGCCGTTTATCGAAGCCGGTCGGCGAGGAGACGACGATGAAATCCGATGCTGCGCTCAAGCAGGATGTCGAACAGGAACTGTATTGGGATCCGTCGCTGGATGCGCGACAGATCGACGTGTCGGTGCGCGATCGCATCGTGACGCTGCGCGGCTTCGTGCCGAGCTGGGCGCAGAAGTACGCGGCGCAGAAGGCCGCGCAGCGCGTCGCGGGCGCGCGGGCGCTGGTGCTCGAGCTGAAGGTGCTGCCGAGCGAAGCGCCGCGCGACGACGAAGTGCTCGCCGCCGCGATCGTGTCGGCGCTCGCGTGGCAGGAAGGGCTCGCCGGGCAGGAGATCCACGTCGATGTGGACGAAGGCTGCGTCACGCTCACGGGCGAAGTGGCGTTCGGCTACCAGCGGCAGGCGGCCGAGACGGTCGTGAGCCGGATGCGCGGCGTGATCGGCGTCGTCAACCGGATCGACGTGCGCTCGCGGGACGCCGGCGCGACCGTGCGCGAACGTGTGGCGGATGCGCTTGCGCGACGTGCGCAGCGCGAGGCCGCGCACATCGAAGTCGACGAGCGCGACGGCATCGTCACGCTGACGGGCACCGTCGATTCGCTGATCGAGCGGCGCGCGGCTTGCGGCGCCGCATGGTCGGTGAAGGGCGTGCGCGAAGTGATCGATCATCTGAGCGTCGCATAGGCGCGCGAGGCAATGTGCGCGGCGCTTGCGCGTCGCGCGCGATGTTCGATACTGGCGGCAAGCGGCAAGCGGCAAGCGGCAAGCGGCAAGCGGCAAGCGGCAAGCGGCAAGCGGCAAGCGGCAAGCGGCAAGCGGCAAGCGGCAAGCAGCAAGCAGCAAGCAGCAAGCAGCAAGCAGCAAGCAGCAAGCAGCAAGCAGCAAGCAGCAAGCAGCAAGCAGCAAGCAGCAAGCAGCAAGCAGCAAGCAGCAAGCAGCAAGCAGCAAGCAGCAAGCAGCAAGCAGCAAGCAGCAAGCAGCAAGCAGCAAGCAGCAAGCAGCAAGCAGCAAGCAGCAAGCAGCAAGCAGCAAGCAGCAAGCAGCAAGCAGCAAGCAGCAAGCAGCAAGCAGCAAGCAGCAAGCAGCAAGCAGCAAGCAGCAAGCAGCAAGCAGCAAGCAGCAGTCGACCTGCGCCGGTGCTGATGGTTCGACGCCGAATCGAACGCAAGCATTGCGGCGCGTGCCCGCCGCGCAGCACCCGCGAGCCGCGCACCCGAGCCAGCCGCTGCGTTGTCTTTCCGTCGCGAATTCCCACGTTGAAACCGAACGTCACGATGCCCGAAATCGTCACCCTCACGCCGAATCCCGCCATCGACGTCGCGACGTGCGTCGAGCGAGTCACCGACACCCGCAAGCTGCGCTGCGGCCCCGCACGACGCGATCCGGGCGGCGGCGGAATCAATGTCGCCCGCGTGCTGACGCGCCTCGGCGCCGATTGTTCGGCCGTCTACCTGGCGGGCGGCGGCACCGGCCTCGCGCTGCGCGGCCTGCTCGCCGACGAAGGCGTGCGGGCGCATGGCATCGACATCGCCGGCGAGACGCGCGAAAACTTTTCGGTGCTCGAAACGTCGACGGGCCGCGAATTCCGCTTCGTGTTGCCCGGGCCGGCGCTCGCGGCGCACGAATGGCCGCGCTGCGTCGAAGCGCTCGGGCGGCTCGCCGACGCGTCGCGCTATCTGGTGATGAGCGGCAGCCTGCCGCCCGGCATGCCGGACGATTGCTACGCCCGGCTCGCGCGGCGCGCGAGCGCGCGCGGCGTGCGCACGGTCGTCGATACGTCGGGACCGGCGCTCGCCGCCGCGCTCGATGCGGGCGTCTATCTGGTGAAGCCGAGCCTCGGCGAGTTGCGCGCGCTGACCGGCCTGCCGCTCGAAGACGACGGCGCGCGCCTTGCCGCCGCGCGCGCGATCGTCGCCGGCGGGCGCGCGCAGATCGTCGCGCTGACGCTCGGCGACGCGGGCGCGCTCGTCGTGTCGCGCGACGATGCGGTGCGTCTGCCGGGCGTGAAGGTGGCGGTGCGCAGCGCGATCGGCGCGGGCGACAGCTTCGTCGCGGGGCTCGTCGCCGCGCTCAATCGCGGCGCGAACGTCGCCGACGCGGCGCGCCATGCGCTCGCCGCCGCGTCGGCGTCGCTGCTGAGCACGGGCCCCGCGCTGGGCACGAAGGAAGACATCGCGCGGATCTATCGCGAACTGCCGGGGACGATCGACGCGTGACACGTGACGCGCCGGGCGCGCGCGCCGCCGGCCGCCATTCTCCCGCGCGCGACCTTTTGCAGTTGCGACCGCTTCGCGCTCGCCCATCCAGCGCGCCTGCCGACGCGGCGCGTGTTGCAACCGACGATCGATAGCGTCCGCGCTCGGGCGAGCAATCGTGCTCGTCTCACGTGCGCATGGCCCGAAGCTGCGCCGACGCCGCGCGCGTGCGCGCCGCCAGTCGCCGGCCGCCATTCTCCCGCGCGACCTTTTGCAGTTGCGGCCGCTTCGCGCTCGCCCGCTCAGCGCGCCTGCCGACGCGGCGCGTGTTGCAACCGACGATCGATAGCGTCCGCGCTCGGGCGAGTAGTCGTGCTCGTTTCGCGTGCGCATGGCTCGAAGCTGCGCCGACGCCGCGCGCGTGCGCGCCGCCAGTCGCCGGCCGCCATTCTCCCGCGCGCGGCCTTTGCAGTTGCGGCCGCTTCGCGCTCGCCCGCTCAGCGCGCCTGCCGACGCGGCGCGTGTTGCAAACGACGATCGATAGCGTCCGCGCTCAGGCGCGCAATCGCACTCGTCTCGCGTGCGCGGGGCCCGAAGTTCGGCCGACGCCGCTCTGCGCTCCCATGGCCGCCGTCGTCCGGCGTTCCCCTCGCTCAGGCATGCAGCACCGACGCCGCATCCCGCGCGATCACCTGCTCCTCGTCGGTCGGCACGACGAGCACCGCGACGCGGCTCCCGTCGCGGCTGACGGTCTCCGCATTGCGCGCGTTCGCGTGCGCATCGAGCTCGACGCTGAGCCAGCGCAGCCGCTCGCATACCGCCGCGCGCGTCTGCGGCTGATGCTCGCCGATGCCCGCCGTGAACACGAGCGCGTCGAGGCCGCCGAGCGTCGCCGCGAGCCGCGCGGTCTCGCCCGCGATCCGGAACGCGAACAGTTCGAGCGCGTCGCGCGCGCCGGCCGAAGGATCGGCGAGCAGCGCGCGCGCGTCGCCGCTCACGCCCGACACGCCGAGCAGGCCCGAGCGGTGGTACAGCATCTGCTCGACGTCGTCGAGCGTCCGGCCGAGCGTCTTCTGCAGATGCAGCACGACGCCCGCGTCGAGCGCGCCGCAGCGCGTGGCCATCGGAATGCCGTCGAGCGTCGAGAAGCCCATGCTGGTGTCGCGGCTCACGCCCGCGTCGAGCGCGCACAGGCTCGCGCCGCTGCCGAGATGCGCGGCGACGACCTTGCCGCGCGCAATCGACGGATGCCGCTCGCGCAGCCGCCCGGCGACGTACCGGTACGACAGCCCATGAAAACCGTAGCGCTTGATGCCTGCATCGAACAGCGCGCGCGGCAGCGCGAAGCGCCGCACGAGATCGGACTGCGTGCGGTGAAACGCGGTGTCGAACGATGCGACCTGCGGCAGATGCGGCCGCACATGGCGCAGCGCGCGGATCAGCCGCACGCTCTGCGGTTGATGCAGCGGCGCGAGCGGCACGAGCGCCGCGATCGCGTCGAGCGTGCGCTCGTCGATGCGCACCGGCCCGTCGAACGTGTCGCCGCCGTGCACGACGCGATGGCCGACCGACACGAGCTCGTGCACCGACAGGTGCGCGTCGATCCAGCCGAGCGCCTCGTCGAGCACCGCGTGCAGATCGTCGGTGACGGGCGCGGCGAGCGGCACCGCGTGCGCTTCGCCGCCGTTCGCGTATTCGAACTGCAGCGGCGCGCGGTTGAAATCGATCTTGCCGCGCCCGAGCGGCGCGGGTTCGCCGTTCGCGACGCTGTAGAGGCCGATCTTCAGCGTCGACGAGCCGGCGTTGAACGTGAGCAGCAGCGGCTCGCTCATGACGCGAGCGCGCCGGCGCGCGTCCTTTCGGCAACGAGCTTCGCGAGCGCGGCGGATGCGATGCGCACGCGCAGGCTGTCCGCGCGGCTCGTCAGGATGATCGGCAGCCGCGTGCCGAGCACGAGGCCCGCGGCGTCGGCGCCCGCGAAGTACATCAGTTGCTTCGCGAGCATGTTGCCCGCCTCGAGATCCGGCACGAGCAGCACGTCGGCATCGCCGGCGACGGGCGACGCGATGCCCTTCGACATCGCCGCGACCGCGCTCACGGCGTTGTCGAACGCGAGCGGCCCGTCGACGATCGCGCCGGCGATCTGTCCGCGCGCGGCCATCACCGTGAGCGCGGCCGCATCGAGCGTCGACGGCATTTTCGGATTGACGGTCTCGACCGCGGCGAGCACCGCGACGCGCGGCCGCTCGACGCCGAGCACGTGCAGCAGGTCGACCGCGTTCTGGCAGATGTCGCGTTTTTGCTCGAGCGTCGGCGCGATGTTGATCGCCGCATCGGTGATGAGAAGCGGCTTCGGATACGCGGGCACGTCCATCGCGTACACGTGGCTGATGCGCCGCTCGGTGCGCAGCCGCGACGCGGGGCCGATCACGGCGGCGAGCAGCTCGTCGGTGTGCAGGCTGCCCTTCATCAGCGCGGCGACTTCGCCCGCGCCGCCCATCTCGACCGCGCGCGCGGCGGCCGCGTGGCTGTGCTCGACCGCCTCGATCGGCACGCCCGCGAGGTCCACGCCGGCCGCGTCGGCGATCGCGCGGATCTTCGCTTGCGGGCCGATCAGGATCGGCTCGATCAGGTTCGCGTCGCGCGCGTCGATCGCCGCGCGCAGCGCGTCCGGCGAGCACGGGTGAACGATCGCGGTGCGCAGCGGCGGCTGTTCGCGTGCGTCGCGCACGAACGTCTCGTAGCGGTCGTGGCGGCGCACCGCCACTTCGGGCCCCGGCACGCGTTCCCACGTGATCGGCGTATCGGGCGCGATCACGGTCGCGGTGCCGCGCAGCACGACGTGGCCGTCCTGGTTCGTGCAGCGCGTGTCGAGCAGCACGATCCGCTTTTCCGGGCGTTTCTCGGCGACGGTCACCGTCGCCGTGATCGTGTCGCCCGGCGCGACCGGATGCCGGAACTCGAGCGTCTGGTCGAGATAGATCGTGCCCGGCCCCGGCAGCTTCGTGCCGAGCACGGCGGACACGAGCGCGCCCGTCCACATCCCGTGCACGACGACGTGGCCGAACAGGTCGTGCGCGGCGAACGCCGCGTCGAGGTGCGCGGGGTTCACGTCGCCGGACATCGCGGCGAACAGATCGATGTCGTCGCGCGACGCGGTGCGCACGAGCGACGCGCTATCGCCGATCGCGAGCGAATCGAACGGGCGGTTCTGCAGGATTTCGCGGTCCACGCGGCACTCCTTATTTCTGGAACACATAGGTGCCCGGCGCGTCGCCGAGCGTGTGCGCGCCCGGCTTGCCGAGCGGCGGCGGCGCGACGCGCTGCGGGCTCGAATGCCGGGCGAGCCATGCGTGCCACGCGGGCCACCACGAGCCTTCGAAATCGGTCGCGCCGGCAAGCCATTCGTCGGGCGAGATGCTCGGCGCGGCGGCGGCCGTCATCTTCATCCGGTAATGGCGCTTCGCATGGCCGGGCTCGCTGACGATGCCCGCGTTATGGCCGCCCGCCGTCAGCACGAACGTCACGTCGCTGCCGCTCAGGTAGTGGATCTTGTAGACGGAGCGCCACGGCGCGATATGGTCGTGCTCGGTGCCGACGACGAAGAACGGTGCGCGGATGTTGTGCACCGACACCGTCTGCCCGTCGATCACATAGCGGTTCGTCGCGAGGTCGTTGTCGAGGAACAGGTGGCGCAGATACTCGGAATGCATCCGGTAAGGCATCCGCGTCGAATCGGCGTTCCACGCCATCAGGTCGATCATCGGCGTGCGCTCGCCGAGCAGATAGTCGTGGATCACGCGCGACCAGATCAGATCGTTCGACATCAGCAACTGGAACGAGCCCGCCATCTGGTGCGCGCCGAGATAGCCGCGCTCCCACATCATGCTCTCGAGGAAGTGGATCTCGCTGTCGTCGATGAACAACTGGAGCTCGCCGGGCTCGGCGAAATCCGTTTGCGCGGCGAGCAGCGTGATCGACGCGAGGCGATCGTCGCCCGTGTTCGCCATCGCGGCCGCCGCGATCGAGAGCAGCGTGCCGCCGAGGCAGTAGCCGGTAGCGTGGATCTTCTCGCCGGGCACGATCGCGCCGATCGTGTCGAGCGCGTCCATCACGCCGAGCTTGCGGTAGTCGTCGAGGCTCAGGTCGCGGTCGCTCGCATCGACGTTGCGCCACGAGATGCAGAACACCGTGTGCCCTTCGCCGACCAGGTAGCGGATGAGCGAGTTGTGCGCAGACAGATCGAGGATGTAGTACTTCATGATCCATGCGGGCACGATCAGCACGGGCTGCGCGTAGACGTCGGGCGTCGTCGGGCTGTACTGCAGCAGCTCGATCAGGTGATTGCGGAACACGACGCGGCCGGGCGTCGTCGCGAGATTCCGGCCGAGCTCGAACTGCTCGGCGCCCGCGGGCGGCTGCTTCGTGATCAGGCGGCGGACGTCGTCCAGATAGTTCCACACGCCCTGCGCGAGGTTCGCACCGCCCGTGAGCGCGGTGCGCTGCGCGATTTCGGGGTTCGTCGCGACATAGTTCGCCGGCGCGAACGTGTCGAGCATCTGCCGCGCGGAGAACGCGACGACGTCCTCGTGATGCGGCGATACGCCGGGCACGTCGCGGGTCGCCGCGCGCCACCACTGCTCGGCGAGCAGGAACGACTGGTGCCAGAAGCGGTAGGGCTCGAGCTGCCACGCGCCTGCGCGAAAGCGCCGGTCGCCCGGCGACGGCTGCGCGGGCGCGGCGGGTGTGCGCCCGGTCGCCGCCTCGAGCAGGTATTGGCCGAGCAGCGCCGCGTGCCGGAGCGCGAGCGTCGCGAGCTCCGCGCGCTTGCCGGGCGCGGCGGCGAGGTGAATCAGCCAGTCCGCTAGCGCGAGCTGCAACGATGCGGGCGACAGGCCCGACGTCAGCTTCGCGACCGACGCTTCCTTCGCGAGATCGAAGATGCGGTAGGGGCTTTCCGGCGCATAGGACGCGGGCGGGTGGGCGGGCAGCGGCGCGTCGGGCGCGCCGGATTCGGGGGCGTGGCGTGTATCCATCGGGCTTCCTTCGGCTGGCGCTGCGCGGGCGAGCGCATGACGAGGCACGGCAGCCGATGCGGCCGGCCGTGCGCGAAGCCGCGACGCGGGCGTCGCCGCTTCCCGCGCGCTTCGATCGCATGCGTCGACGATCACTGACACGGCCACTGTAGCCACGCATAGGTCTGCGGAATCTGATTTGAATCAACGATGGACGCCGCGCGAACCTTATCGGCGCCGGATGCGGACGCGTCGATCGTTTCGGATTGCGCGATGCCCCGTTTCGTCTGGCGATTCCCCGTTTCTTGACCGAGATCAGCCGGCGGGCGGCGCGCGCCGTTATGGTGAAGCCATCGACGAACCAGCCAGACGGGAGCGACGGTGGCGGATCCGCAGGCGACGAACGGCACGGGCGCGGTGTGCGCGGAGCGCGACGCGAGCGACGTGGGCGATGTGAGCGACGTGGGCGATGCGCGTGACGAGGGCGCCGGCCGCGTCGTCGCGGTGCGCGGCGCGGTGGTCGACGTCGCGTTCGACGGCGGCGCGCTGCCCGCGCTGAACGAAGCGCTCACGATCCCGGTCGACGGCGCCGCGCCGATTCTCGCCGAGGTGCACGCACACCTGAGCGACGCGGCGGTGCGCGCGCTCGCGCTCGGCCCGACGGGCGGCCTGCGGCGCGGCGCCGCCGTGCGCGCGACGGGCGGGCCGATTCGCGTGCCTGTCGGCGACGCGGTGCTCGGCCGCCTGCTGAGCGTGACGGGCGCGCCCGGCGACGACGGCGCGGCGCTTGCGGCGGACGTCGAGCGGCGGCCGATCCATCGCGGCGCGCCGCTGCTCGCCGAGCAGAAGAGCGCGAACGCGCTGTTCGCGACCGGCATCAAGGTGATCGATCTGCTCGCGCCGCTCGCGCAGGGCGGCAAGGCCGCGATGTTCGGCGGCGCGGGCGTGGGCAAGACGGTGTTCGTGATGGAGTTGATCCATGCGATGGTCGAGCGCTATCGCGGGATCTCGGTGTTCGCGGGCATCGGCGAGCGCTCGCGCGAGGGGCACGAGATGCTGCTCGACATGCGCGGCTCCGGCGTGCTCGGCCGCACGGTGCTCGTCTACGGGCAGATGAACGAGCCGCCCGGCGCGCGCTGGCGCGTGCCGCTCACCGCGCTCGCGATCGCCGAGTATTTTCGCGACGAGCGCGCGCAGAACGTGCTGCTGCTGATGGACAACGTGTTTCGCTTCGTGCAGGCGGGCGCCGAGGTGTCGGGCCTGCTCGGGCGGCTGCCGTCGCGGGTCGGCTACCAGCCGACGCTCGCGAGCGAGGTCGCGGCGCTGCAGGAGCGGATCGCCTCGGTCGAGGGCGCGGCGGTGACCGCGATCGAGGCCGTCTACGTGCCCGCCGACGATTTCACCGATCCCGCCGTCACCGCGATCGCCGCGCACGTCGACAGCATGGTCGTGCTGTCGCGCGCGATGGCGGCCGAAGGAATGTATCCGGCGATCGATCCGGTCGCGTCGTCGTCGATCCTGCTCGATCCGCTCGTCGTCGGCGAAGCGCACGTGGAGGTGGCCATCGAGGTGCGCCGCGTGATCGAGCATTACCGCGAATTGCAGGACGTGATCGCGTTGCTCGGCATCGATGAGCTCGGCGCGGACGACCGGCGGCTCGTCGGCCGCGCGCGCCGGCTGCAGCGCTTTCTCACGCAGCCGTTCGCGGTGACCGAGGCGTTCACGGGGCAGGCGGGCGCGTCGGTCGAGATCGCCGACACGATCGCCGGTTGCCGCGCGATCCTGCGCGGCGACTGCGACGACTGGCGCGAGAGTTCGCTGTACATGGTCGGCACGCTCGACGACGCGCGGCGCAAGGAAGCGGCGGCGCGCGAAGCGGACGCGCGCCGCGAGGCGGCTGCCGCGGCGTCGGGCGCGGGACCGGGCACGACATCCGACCCCGCATCCGGCTCCGCCGAGCCGCAAGGCGCGCGGCATGGGCGCTGAGCTGCGCGTGACGATCGCGACGCCGGCGCGCGTGTGCGTCGACGATCTGCCGATCGTGTCGCTGCGCGCCGAGGACGCGAGCGGCGCGTTCGGCATCCGCGCGGGCCACGTCGATTTCGTCACGCTGCTGCGCGCGTCAGTCGTGCGCTGGCGCACCGCCGACGGCGCGACGCATTACGCGGCGCTTGACGGCGGCGTGCTGCGCGTGACGCGCGGCGCGCGCATCGAGATCGCGTGCCGCGACGCGGTGCTGGGCGAGTCGCTCGCCGAGCTCGAGGCGGTGGTGCGCGGCGTGCGCGCGACGCAGCTCGACGAGAAGCGCCGCGCGCGCGTCGACGAGACGCGGCTGCATGCGCAGGCGGTGCGGCGGCTGCTCACGTATCTGCGGCCCGAGCACGCGAAGGACGGCGTGCACGCGCCGCTGAAGCCGGAGACGCTCGAATGATGAAGCGCAGGCCGCCCGAGGTGAAGCGCGAGGCGCGCGACGATGCCGCGCGCGGCGACGCGCGGCACGCCGGCGCCGGCGCCGCGCCGGATGACCCACGCGGCGCCGCGCGGCGCGACCCGTCGCCCGGCTCGCGCGCCGCGCGCGGCGGCGCAACGCATCCGGCCGCGCGAGCCGCCGAGCCCGCCGCGCCGAAGCCCGCCGCCGATCGCGTCGAGCGGGCCGCGCACACGGCCGCGGCGCGCGCGGCGCGCGGCGCGCGCGATCCGGAGCCGTCGCTCGGCCGGCGGCTCGCGCAGATCGGCGTGCTCGGCTGGACGATCGTCGCGCCGACGCTCGCCGCGCTCGCGCTCGGCCGCTGGCTCGACCGGATGTTCGCGACGCGGGTGTTTTTTTCCGCGCCGCTCCTGATGCTCGGCGCGGCGCTCGGCCTCTGGCTCGCGTGGCGCTGGATGAAAGCTCAACAGCATGGAGATCGCGATGATTGAGATGTGGGAAACCGCGCGCGCGTCGTTCGACGGCATCGCCGCCGCGATCGGGCTCGCGCTCGGGTTCGCCGCCGGCGCGTGCCATTTCGTGTCGCTCGGCTGGAACAGCCGGCTGTTCGTCGCGGGCCGCGCGGGCGTGGCGCTCGCGCTGCAGTTCGCGCGCGTCGCGCTCGCGGTGGCGGTGCTCGTCGTGCTGGCGCGGGCGGGCTTCGGCATGCTCGTTGCGGGCTCCGCGGGGTTTTTCGCCGCGCGGGCGATCGCGGTCCGCCGCGCGGCCGCGTTGACGGGAGCGCGGCGATGAACGCGTCGCCGCTATCGACCGTGCCGCTGTTCTCGGTCGGCCCCGTCGGCATCTCGGCGCCCGTGCTCGCGACGTGGGCGATCATGGCCGTGCTCGTCGCGCTCGCGCTCGTCGCGCGCCGGCGGCTGAGCGTCGATGCGCCGTCGCGGCTGCAAAGCGTGCTCGAGCTGTTCGTCGCGACCGTCGACGCGCAGATCGCCGACACGATGCAGACGCCGCCCGCGCGCTATCGCGCGCTGATCGGTACGATCTTCGTGCTCGTGTTCTGCGCGAACGGCGCGTCGCTCGTGCCGGGCGTCGAGCCGCCGACCGCGCATCTCGAGACCGACGCCGCGCTCGCGCTCGTCGTGCTCGCGGCGACGCTCTATTACGGCGTGCGCGCGCGCGGCGTGCGCGGCTATCTGGCGACGTTCGCCGAGCCGACCTGGGTGATGATTCCGTTGAACGTCGTCGAGCAGCTCACGCGCACGTTCTCGCTGATCGTGCGCCTGTTCGGCAACGTGATGAGCGGCGTGTTCGTGATCGGCATCGTGCTGTCGCTCGCCGGCCTGTTCGTGCCGATTCCGCTGATGGCGCTCGATCTGCTGACGGGCACGGTGCAGGCGTACATTTTCATGGTGCTGTCGATGGTGTTCATCGGCGCGGCCGTATCCGGTGACGAAACTTCCGCGCCGCGGCGCGGGCAGGAGAACACATGAACAATCTCATCGAAGTGGTCAGCATCGCGGCGGCTGCGCTCGCCGTGTCGTTCGGCGCGATCGGCCCCGCGCTCGCGGAAGGGCGCGCGGTCGGCGCGGCGATGGATGCGATCGCGCGGCAGCCGGACGCGTCCGGCACGGTGTCGCGCACGCTGTTCGTCGGGCTCGCGATGATCGAGACGATGGCGATCTACTGCCTCGTCGTCGCGCTGCTGCTGCTGTTCGCGAATCCGTTCGTCAAGTGACGCGGAGGCCGCGATGCGAATCGACTGGTCCACGCTCGCGCTGCAGACGGTCAACGTCGTCGTGCTCGTGTGGCTGTTGTCGCGCTTCCTGTTTCGCCCGGTGAGCGACATCATCGCGAAGCGCCAGGCCGCCGCGCGCAAGCTGATCGACGATGCGTCACGCGAGCGCGATGCCGCCCACGCCGAGCGCGAACGGGCGCGCGCCGAGCGCGCGTCGCTCGCCGCCGCGCGCGACGACGCGCTGAAGGACGCGCTCGCGCAGGCCGCCGCCGAGCGCGAGCGGCTGATCGCCGCCGCGCGCGCCGACGCGCAGGCGCTGCGCGACGCGGCGCGCGCGCAAGCCGATGCCGACGCCGTGCAGCGCGCGAAGGCGCTCGACGCGCGCGCGACGCGCCTCGCGATCGACATCGCCGCGAAGCTGCTCGCGCGGCTGCCGGACAGCGCGCGGGTCGCGGGTTTCGTCGACGGCGTCGCGGCATCGCTCGCGCGATTGCCGGCCGACGTGCGCGCGTCGCTCGCCGACGAGGACGCGCAGGTGCGGCTCGTCGCGCCGCGCGCGCTGACCGCGCAGGAGGCGGCCGCGTGCCGCGCGGCGTTCGCGGCGAGCGTCGGGCGGCCGCTCGAGCCCGACGTGCGTGTCGATCCCGCGCTGATCGCCGGGCTCGAGCTCGAATCGAAATACGCGAACGTGCGCAACAGCCTGCGCCAGGATCTCGCGACCATCGAGGCAGCGTTGCTGAACGAAGATGACGCCGACGCCTGACGCACCCGCCGCCGCCGATGCCGCAACCGGCGCCGGCTGGCTCGCGCGCCGCCGGGGCGCACTCGCGCGCGTCGCGCTCGCGCCCATCGCGCAGGCGATCGGGCGGGTCGAGCGCGTCGCGGACGGGATCGCGTTCGTGTCCGGTCTCGAAGACACGATGCTCAACGAAGTGCTGCGTTTCGAAGGCGGCGTGACCGGCTTCGCGCATACGCTCGACGAGGATCTGATCAGCGTCGTGCTGCTCGATCCGGACGCGGGCGTTCGCGCGCAGACGGCGGTCGCGCGCACGGGCGCGGTGCTCGAAGTGCCGGCCGGGCCGCAACTGCTCGGGCGCGTGGTCGATCCGCTCGGCCGCCCGCTCGACGGCGGCGCACCGCTCGATGCGGCGCACACGCTGCCGATCGAGCGCGCCGCGCCGGCGATCATCGAGCGCGATCTCGTCAGCGAGCCGCTCGACACCGGCGTGCTGATCGTCGACGCGCTCTTCACGATCGGGCGCGGCCAGCGCGAGCTGATCATCGGCGATCGCGCGACCGGCAAGACCTCGCTCGCGATCGACGCGATCGTCAACCAGCGGCATTCGGACGTGATCTGCGTGTACGTCGCGATCGGCCAGCGCGCGAGCGCGGTGCGCCGCGTGATCGACGCGGTGCGCCGCTACGGCGCGCCCGAGCGCTGCGTCTTCGTCGTCGCGCCGGCCGCGTGCGCGCCGGGGCTGCAGTGGATCGCGCCGTTCGCGGGCTTCTCGATCGCCGAATATTTCCGCGACCGCGGCCAACACGCGCTCGTCGTCGTCGATGACCTGACAAAGCATGCGGCGACGCACCGCGAGCTCGCGCTGCTCACGCGCGAGCCGCCCGGCCGCGAGGCGTATCCGGGCGACATCTTCTACGTGCACGCGCGCCTGCTCGAACGCGCGGCGAAGCTGTCGGCGGCGCTCGGC
Source organism: Burkholderia mallei ATCC 23344 (assembly GCF_000011705.1). Taxonomy (NCBI): domain Bacteria; kingdom Pseudomonadati; phylum Pseudomonadota; class Betaproteobacteria; order Burkholderiales; family Burkholderiaceae; genus Burkholderia; species Burkholderia mallei. Next base: position 125,994 of record NC_006349.2, read on the forward strand.
GGCGGATCGCTGTCCGCGCTGCCGATCGCGGAGACCGATGCGGGCAACCTCGCCGCCTACATTCCGACGAACCTGATTTCGATCACCGACGGGCAGATCGTGCTCGATTCGGCGCTGTTCGCCGCGAACCAGCGGCCGGCCGTCGACGTCGGGCTGAGCGTGAGCCGCGTCGGCGGCAAGGCGCAGCATCCGGCGCTGCGCGCCGCGTCGGGCCGCCTGCGGCTCGACTATGCGCAGTTCCTCGAGCTGGAGGCGTTCACGCGCTTCGGCGGGCTCACGGACGCGCGGCTGCGCGCGCAGATCACGCGCGGCGAGCGCATTCGCGCGTTGATCACGCAGCCGCGCTTTCGCGCGCTGCGCACGCTCGACGAAGTGGTGCTGCTCAAGGCGCTCGCGGCGGGCACGCTCGATGCGATGTCGCCGGATCTCGTCGCGCCGCTGCGCGAGCGCTTGCCTGCGTGGCTCGATGCGCGGATCGCGGCGCTCACGCCGGCGCTTGCGCCGCCGCGCGACTGGCTTGCGGACGATGCGGCGCTCGACGCGCTCGCGGAATCGGTCGGCGAGCTGATCGAGCGGATCGCCGCGGACGCCGCGCGTCGCGCGACGGCGGGCATGCCGGCGGAGGACGCGGCGGGCGACATCGGCGGCGCGTTCGGCGGCGAGCAGGCGCGCGGCGATGCGGATCGTGATGCGGATCATGGCGCGAATCGCGAGGTCAGTCGCGAGGTCAGTCCCGAGGCGAGTCGCGAAGTGAGCCGTGAAGTGAGCCGTGAAGTGAGCCACGAGGCCGATCGAGACGCGGCCGCCGATGCGGCGCGCGTCGCCGGTCGGGCGCCCGGGCGCGCCGAGCCGGATCGCGCGGTCCCACGCGCGATGCCCGACGGGCCGCCGCGCGCGCAGGCCGACGGCGATCGCGCATCGGCGTCTCGGCCGCCGCCCGATGCGCGCGGCGACGCGGCGCGCACCGCACCGTCTCCGCAAGGCGGCGCCGACGCCAACGTCAATGCCGATGCCAACGTCGATGCCGAAGCCGAAGCGAGGCACAAGCGATGAGTGACAAGCTCGCCGCGATCGAGGCGCGCACCGATACCGCTCGTCAACTGCAGACCGTGATCGGTGCGATGCAGGGCGTGGCCGCCGCGCGCGCGCACGAGGCGCAGCAGCGTTTGCCGGGCATTCGCGCGTCGGCGGCCACCGTCGGCGCGGCGATCGGCGACGCGCTGTCGGCCGGCGCGCGTTCGGGCGAAACGGCGGCCGGCGCGCGCGCCGCGCCGCGCGCGCGGTTCGTCGTCGTGCTGTGCAGCGAGCAAGGTTTCGTCGGCGCATACAACGCGCAACTGATCGAGCACGCGACGCGGCCCGGGCCGAGCGTGTCGCGCGAGTACATGATGGTCGGCTCGCGCGGCGCGATGCTCGCCGACGCGGGCGGCGTGCCGCTCGTCTGGCGCACGCCGATGGCGGCGCGCGCGGACGACGTCGTGCATCTCGCGAACCGGATCACCGATGCGCTGTACGCGCATCTCGCGAAGCGCGGCGCGCAGCCGGTATCGATCGTGCATGCGATGCCGGGGGGCGCGGCGCGGCTCGAGGTGACCGAGCGCCGGCTGCTGCCGTTCGACTATGCGCGCTTCGATACCGCGCCGCGCGCGCAGCCGCCGCTCGTGCATCTGCCGCCCGCGACGCTGCTCGCGGAGCTCGCGCAGGCCTACGTGTTCGTCGAGCTGTGCGAGGCGGCGATGCTCGCGTTCGCCGCGGAAAACGAGGCGCGCACGCGCGCGATGATCGCCGCGCGCGAATCGGTCGAGCGCGCGCTCGGCGATCTGCTGCAGGCGTACCGGATCGCGCGGCAGGACGAGATCACGGCGGATATCGTCGAGCTGGCCGCGAGCGGACTATGAAACCGGGCGCATCGAAGCGGCGGTGCGGCGGTGCGCCGCGCGGCGCGCCGAATCGCGTGCACGAATCGCGCGCCGCTTCGCATGCGGTTTCGCCGCGGACGCGCGGATCGTCAACGCAATCGCGCCTCGCGCCGGGCGCGGTTGACGCACGTCAACGCCGGGCGCCGTGCGTGACCGATACTCGATCGGACATCGAACCAACCGGGAGCGATTGATGGCGCAATACATGAAGGCCGCGGTGGTGCATGCATTCGGCGAACCGCTTCGGATCGAGGAGGTGCCCGTGCCGACGCCCGGCGCGGGGCAGATTCTCGTGAACGTCAAGGCATCGGGCGTGTGCCATACCGATCTGCACGCGGCCGACGGCGACTGGCCCGTCAAGCCGACGCTGCCGTTCATTCCGGGGCACGAGGGCGTCGGCTTCGTCGCGGCGGTGGGCGAAGGCGTGAGGCACGTGAAGGAGGGCGATCGCGTCGGCGTGCCTTGGCTCTATACCGCGTGCGGCCATTGCGAGTATTGCCAGACCGGCTGGGAGACGCTGTGCCACGAGCAGCAGAACACCGGCTATTCGGTGAACGGCAGCTACGCGGAATACGTGCTCGCCGATCCGAACTACGTCGGCCATCTGCCGAGCAACGTCGCGTTCGACGAGATCGCGCCGATCCTGTGCGCGGGCGTGACCGTCTACAAGGGCATTCGGGTGACCGACACGCGCCCGGGGCAATGGATCGCGATCTCGGGGATCGGCGGGCTCGGGCACGTCGCGGTGCAGTACGCGAAGGCGATGGGGCTGCACGTGGTCGCGGTGGACGTCGCGCCGCAGAAGCTCGAGCTTGCGCGCAAGCTGGGCGCGACGTTCGTCGTCGATGCGTCGAAGGACGATCCGGCGGCGGTGATCCAGAAGGAGATCGGCGGCGTGCACGGCGTGCTCGTGACGGCCGTGTCGCGCGGCGCGTTCGCGCAGGCGCTCGGCATGGTGAGGCGCGGCGGGACGGTCTCGCTGAACGGGCTGCCGCCGGGCGATTTTCCGCTGCCGATCTTCTCGACGGTGCTCAACGGGATCACGGTGCGAGGCTCGATCGTCGGCACGCGGCGCGATCTCCAGGAATCGCTCGATTTCGCGGCCGAAGGGCTCGTGCGCGCGCATATCCATCGCGACAAGCTCGAGCACATCAACGGCGTGTTCTCGGCGCTGCGTGAAGGGAAGGTCGACGGGCGGATCGTGTTGACCGGGCAATGACGTCAGGACGCGCGCCCGCGCGGCACGCGCGCCGCCCGAGGTTCGAAACGATGAAGCTGCCGCTTTGCGGCGGGCGATGCGCGGCGCGGGCCGCGCATCGCCGAGCCGCGCCAGACGATACGAAAACGTGAGCAAGGAACCGAACACCCATCGCGAAGCAGGAGCGCCCGTTCATCGCTACCGGCTGCAGGTGCGCAACATGAACGGCGAATGCCGGACGTACGAACTCAGATTGAGCTCGCTCGACGACGGCTATACGCTGGAAATCGACGAATGGCTGAATTTTCCCGATACGCATCTGGGCGACGTCACGCCGGTGCATGTGTCGCGGCCCGTTCAGTTCGCCGTGCCGGCGCACGAGTTCTATCGGCGCCGGCGAGCGTTTCGCACCGAGCTGATCGAATCGGTCGCGGCTGCGTTGCGAGCCGGCGAGGTCGTGCGCATGCGAGATTCGCCTGACGAGTATCCGGGCGGCCACGCGGGCAATCCGTGGGTCAATTGGATACGAGCGGATCTTCGCGCAAATCCCGGCGGCCGGCCACCTCCTGTCGGCGACGACATGCAGGACCTGATCCATTGACGGGCCGCACGCATTCGATCTCGATCGATGGCCGGCATCGCGGATGCGCGAACGGCATCACGGAAACGCCGGAATAGTCGGATCCGTCCCTTCCAGATGCGCATTCGGATGATGCTGCTTGACGAGCGCCTCGATTTCTTCGACCCGGTCGCGGTGCACGTCGATCATCATCAGCAGTTCGCCGTTGTCGACCGCGTCCTCGAAGTGCTTGAGCCGCGTGTTCGGCACGCTGACGCCGATCATCGTGCTGACCCACGCGCCGAAGCCCGCGCCGGCGATCGCGAACGCCACCACCGCGCCGCCCGCGATCGTGAGGCCGGCAGGCGGAAACGCGATCGCCGCCAGGCCGGCGAGCGCGCCGGTGACGCCGTCCGCCGCGGTGCCTCGGGCGAGCGCGGGCAGCAGATCGCTGCTTTGCGCGATCGACGCCTCGGGCAGGTTTTCGAGCGGAACCCGATCGTTCGCGACCACGTGGATGTGCCGCCATTCGATGCGCTTGAGCAACAGCTCGTCGACGATCGCCCGTGCCGTGTCCGCATCGGGCAGCAGGAAATAGATTCGTCTCATGATGACCTCTGTCAGAGGACGCCCGGGCGCATGCGTCGGCTTGCGTGATGGCGAGGGAGGCGTGCCCGATGGGCCGAGGGCGGGACGGGCGCGCCGTTCGATGCCCATACGACGAAGTCTAGGCGAATCCGGGTCGAGGACAAGGCGCGTACGGGGTTCTCTCCGAGGCTTCTCGATAGAGGCCGCCGGGGATGGCACCGGTTTCCCGACCGGATGCCCGTTTCGACGCTGACAGGCGGCCGCGCGTCGCCGCGGCATGCTTGCGCCGTGCAAACGAACGATCGAACCGGCGCGGGCGCCGTGCGCAACTGCTCGCCTCGGCGCGCGCGGGCGAAGCCGCGTCGAGTCGCGCCGCCTCCATTGCATCCGCCGCGTCCCTCGCGTGACGCGCTCGCGAATGCCCATCGCCCATCGCGCGTCGGACGTCGGCGCCGCGTTATTCGGGTTTAACAGTACGCACCCGCGTATTCTTCCGCCGTTAACGCGGGAGCACAGCCCGAAATCGCGCCATTTCATCGCCGCACTACCAGGAATGCCCGGACGCCCACGCTCAGCTTCAGACAAAAGCTCTGGCTGCCGCTTGTTATCAGCCTGATCGCCCTCCTGCTCGTCTCGATCAGCTCCGCCTGGCTTTCCTACCAGACGCGGATGGAAGAGCGCCGCAACGATCTGACGAACGTCGCGCACGTCGGCCTGAGCATCGTGCGGGAGTATGCGGCGCTCGCGCAGCGCGGCGTGCTCACCGATGCGCAGGCGCGCAAGGAAGCGCTCGAGCGGCTGCGCAGCGTGCGCTACGGCAGCGACGGCTATTTCATCGTGATCGATTCGTCGCCCCGCATGATCATGCACCCGATCAAGCCGGATACGGTCGGCAAGGACTTGCGACACGTCGCCGACGCCGACGGCCGCCATCACTACCTGACGTTCGCGTCCGTCGCGCAATCCCCGCAAGGCGGCTTCGTCGACTATGTCTTTGCGCATCCGAACGCGCATCCCGCGAAAGCCGTCGACAAGCTCGGCTATGTGATCCGCTACGCGCCGTGGGACTGGATCATCTCGACAGGCGCATACATCGACGACATCCAGGCGGCGTTCGCGAAGTCGCTCTGCCTGTCCGCCGGCGTGTTCGCGTTGCTCGCCGCGCTGCTCGCGCTGAGTGTCGTCTACACGAATCGCGGCATCGAGCGCATGATCGGCGGCGATCCGCGCATCGCCGCGCACATGGCGGGCGTCATCGCGTCGGGCGATCTCGCGACGCCGTTCGCCACGCGCCGGGAGGACCGCAGCAGCCTGATGTTCGCGATCAGCCAGATGCGCGACGCGCTCGCGAACGCCGTCGCCCAGATCCGGGCAAGCGCCGGATATGTCGCGACCACGGCGGGCGAAATCGCGGACAGCAACATGGATCTGTCTTCGCACACCGAGTGCCAGGCGACGGCGCTGCAACAGGCGGCGTCGAGCATGCAGCGGCTCACGGAGAGGGTGCGCGACACGGCGGACCGCGCACGCGCCGCGAGCGAGCTGGCGGGCAGCGCCGCGCGGATCACGGATCGCGGCGGCGACATGGTCGTGCGGGTCGTCGCGGCGATGAACGACATCCGCGCCGAGTCGCGGAAGATGGTCGACATCATCGGTGTCATCGAGGGCATCGCGTTCCAGACCAACATCCTCGCGCTGAACGCCGCGGTCGAAGCGGCGCGCGCGGGCAACGAAGGGCGGGGCTTCGCGGTCGTCGCGAGCGAGGTGCGCGTGCTCGCGCAGCGCAGCGCGAGCGCGGCGAAGGACATTCGCGCGCTGATCGGCCGTGCGGCCGAGCGCGTCGGCAACGGGGCGGAACTCGTCGAGGCGACGGGTGCGACGATCGGCGAAGCGCAGCACGCGATCTGCCGCGTGACCGGCATCGTGCAGGATATCGCGGCGGCCGCGACGGATCAGAGCCAGGGGCTCGAGCAGATCAACGCCGCCGTCTCGCAAATGGACAGCGTGACGCGGCGCAACGCGACGCTGGTCGAGCACGCCGCCATCGCCGCGCAATCGCTCAACGAGCAATCCCGGTGTCTTCAGGACGCGGTGGCCGCATTCAGGACGGAAGCGCTCGGCTGCTGACGGCTGCGCGGCCGTCAGCCCGCGCAGCGCATGGGCGCTACGCGCCGCGGCGCGCGGTGTTCGATCGCGGCGAGCGCCGCCAAGCGGCTGTCTATTCGTTCGCCAGCGCCTGATCCGGCATCAGGCTGATTTGCGGGAGCCGCATCGCGATATCCGTTTGAACCCACCCATCATGGGGCGACGAATGCGTGCCCGACGGTTTGTCGAAACCGAGGCGAATCCCCGCGCCGTGTGAACGCCGCGCACGCACGGCAAGCGAAGCGCCCGGACGAGCGTTTCGCCGCCGGTAGCATCGCCATCGCCATCGCCATCGCCATCGCCAGCGCCAGCGTCGCGCTTCGCGCTACCGCTGCACGCGTGCGGCGGCCGTTTTCGCGCGAGGGTCCGCCTGCGCGTGCCGCGCGCCGTGAGCGCGCCGCGCCGACGCATGTGCGTCGAGCACGCTGCGCACCTTGTGTGCGAGCTCGTCGCGCCGGTACGGCTTGCCGAGCAGCATCACGCCAGGATCGAGCCGTCCCGCGTGGAAGATCTCGTCGCGCGTGTAGCCGGACGTGAACAGCACGGGCACGGGCGGCACGCGCTGCGCCGCTCGCCGCGCCAGTTCGCCGCCCTTGATGCGGCCGGGCATGATCACGTCGGTAAACAGCAAATCGATCGGCGCTCCGCTTTCGAGCGCGAGAAGGCCCGCTTCGCCGTCCGATGCGGTGATCACCTTGTAGCCGAGCTGCGCGAGCATGTCGACGACGGCGAGCCGCACGTCCGCATCGTCCTCGACGACGAGGATCGTCTCGCGGCCGCCCTCGGCCGGAAGCCGCCGCTGCGCGGCCGGCTCGCCGGCCGGCGCTTCGCGACAGCGCGGAAGCAGCAGCCGCACCGTGGTGCCGCGGCCCGGCGCGCTTTCGATCGACGTGTGGCCGCCGCTCTGCTTGACGAAGCCGAACACCATGCTGAGCCCGAGGCCCGTGCCCTGGCCGTCCGGCTTCGTCGTGAAAAACGGCTCGAACACCCGCTCCAGTATGTCGGGCGTCATGCCGACGCCGTTGTCGGCGATGTCGAACGCGACGTACTCGCCGGGCGGCAACCCGTTGCGCCGCGCGTGACGGCCCGCTTCGAGCACGATGTTGCACGCGGTGATCTTCAGCGTGCCTTCGCCGCGCATCGCATCGCGCGCGTTGATCGCGAGATTGAGCAGCGCGTTCTCGAACTGATGGCGATCCGCGAGCACGTTCCAGACGTCGTCGCGCAGATCGGCATCGACATGGACCGATTCGCCGAGCGCCCGATGCAGCATTTCCCTCATGCCGTCGATGAGCCCGCGCGGGTCGAGCACCGCCGGCGCCAACGGCTGGCGCCTCGCGAACGCGAGCAGATGCGACGCGAGCTGCGCGCCGCGCGCCACCGCGTTGGCGGCGCTCGCGATGCGGCGCTGTGCGCGGGCGTCTTCGCCGAGTTCGGCCGAGAGCATTTGCAGATTGCTGCTGACCACTTGCAGCACGTTGTTGAAATCGTGCGCGATGCCGCCCGTCAGGCTGCCGATCGCTTCCATCTTTTGCGCCTGACGCAATTGCTCCTCGATCGACGCGCGCTCGGTGATCGCGTCCGCCACCCGCTGTTCGAGCGTCTCGGTGAGCCGGCGCAGCTCGGCGTTGGTTTCGTGCAGCGCCGCCTTCGCACGATCGCGATGCCGCGCGGCGAGCACCCGCTCGGTGGTCTCCACGACGACCGCGAGCACGCCGGCGGGCGCGCCGTCGTCGCCCGCGAGGGGGCTGTAGTACAAATCCATCCAGACTTCTTCCGGGCGGCCGTTGCGCAGCAGCACGAGCGCCTTGTCGCGATACGACAGCGCGCCGCCCGCGAGGCACGTGCGCATCACGTTGCGATTGAAATCGGCCACTTCGGGCCAGCCGAGCTCGACCGGCTGGCCGAGCAAATACGGATGACGGCCGCCCGCGAACGCCGCATAGGCGTCGTTGTAGAGCATGTAGCCGGACGCGCCCCACAGCATCACGAGCGGGACCGGCGACGCGAGCACCGTGCGCACGGCGGCGACGAGGCTGGCCGGCCAGCGCTCGAGCGGCCCGAGCTCGGTGGCGGACCAGTCGAACGCACGGATGCGCCGGGCCATTTCGCCGTGCCAGCCGGGACAACTTGGGTGTTGTGCGAATACCTCGACGTGCATGCGTGCGCTCCGTGACGAACGTGGCGGCGCGCTCCACGTGCTGCGCAGCGCGATCGCCCGCTCATTCTAGAACAGGATCGGCGCGCGATGCGACGAGGCGCGGGCCGCCCGCGCCGTGCGAGAGCGGCGCGCGGCGCGTTCGGCCTGCGTCACGCCATCTGCCCGATCGTCTTGCGAAACCGCTTCAGCGACAGCAGGAACAGCGCGGTGCCGATCACCGCCAGGATCAGGAACTGCCGCCATACCGTCTCGATGCCCGCGCCGCGATAGAGGATCGCTTGCCCGATCTCGACGAAGTGCGTCGTCGGCGCGGCGAGCATGATGTTCTGCACCGCGAACGGCATGCTTTCGCGCGGCGTCAGGCTGCCCGACAGCAGTTGCAGCGGCAGCAGCACCAGCACGAGCAGCATCCCGAACTGCGGCATGCTGCGCACGAGCGTCGCGAGAAAGATGCCCATCGACGTCGTCGCGAACAGGTGGATCGCCATGCCGATGACGAAGAGCGCGACCGATCCCTCGATCGGCACGTGCAGCGCGCCGCGCACGACGAACGCGAGCGAGAACGCCGCCGCGCACGCGACGACGAGCCCCATCGACCACACCTTCGCCAGCATGATCTCGCCCGGCGTCACCGGCATCACGAGCAGGTGCTCGATCGTGCCGTGCTCGCGCTCGCGTATCAGCGCCGCGCCGGTGAGCACCATCGACAGCAGCGTCACGTTGTTGATCACTTCCATCAGCGAGCCGAACCACGTCTGGTCCAGATTCGGGTTGAAGCGCATGTGCATCGCGATGTCGACGGGCGGCGCCGTGTTCGCCCGGTAGCGGCGCGCGAAATCGTCGATCTCGCCGCTCACGATCTGCTGCACGTAGCCGTTGCCCGTGAACGCCTGGCTCATGCGCGTCGCGTCGACGTTCAGCTGGATCTGCGCGGGCCGCCCCGCGAGCACGTCGCGCTGGAAGTTCGGCGGGATGTCGAGCGCGAACGTGAAGTCGCCCGCGTCCATGCCGCGGTCCGCTTCGGCGAGCGTCACCATCCTCGGCAGCGCGAACTGCGGCGGAAAGAACGCCGATGCGATGCGCGCGGACAGCGGCGAGGCGTCCTCGTCGATGATCGCGATCGGCGCCATGTGCAGCGTGTCGGGCCGCGCGGTCGCGGCCGAGTAGATCGACGCGGTGAACGTGTAGGCGATCAGCACGAGCAGGATCGGGTCGCGCACGAGGCTCCAGAGTTCCTTCACGCCGAGACGGTAGATGATCGCGAGGCGCCGCATGATCAGCGTTCCTGTTTTTTCAAGAGCAGTATGGTCGCGCCGAGGATCACCGGTACGCAGGCGGCGAGCGGCCAGAACTGCGAGTAGAGCTCGTGGAGCGACAGCGCCTTGTTGAACACGCCGCGGCTGATCGACAGCATGTAGGTGGCCGGATAGACGAGGCCGATCAAGCGCCCGGTGCCCTCGAGCGACGACAGCGGCGTGAGCAGCCCCGCGAACTGCACGGTCGGGATCATCGTGCCGATGATCGTCATCACGATCGCGGCCACCTGGCTGCGCGTGAACGTCGACGCGAGCAGGCCGATGCCCGTGGCGACGACGTTGAAGATCAGCACCGCGAGCAGCAGCGTCATGAAGCTGCCCTTGACGGGCACGTCGAACGCGATGCGCGCGAGCATCGTCATCAGCAGGAAGTTCAGCATCGCCAGCACGACGTACGGCACCTGCTTGCCGATCAGGAACTCGGTGCGCGTGACGGGCGTCACGTACAGATTCAGGATCGAGCCGAGCTCGCGTTCGCGAACGACGGCGAGCGCGGTGAGCATCGCGGGCAACATCAGCAGCAGCAGCGGCATCACGGCGGGGATCATCGCCGGCAGGCTCTTCACGTCCGGGTTGTAGCGGTAGCGCGTGACCACTTCCGCGCGCGGCGCGAGCGTCACGCCGAGGCGGTGCCGCGCCTTGTCGGCGAGCCACATCGTGTGCATGCCGATCGCGTAGCCGCGGATCGTCTCGGCGCGCTGCGGCATCGCGCCGTCGATCCACATGCCGATCTGCGCGGGCGCGCCGCGCTCGACGTCGCGCGCGAAGTTCGGCGGAATCTCGATCGCGAGCGACAGCTCGCCGTCGCGCATCCGGCGGTCGAGCGCCGCGTAATCGGCGATCGGCGGCCGCTCGACGAAGTAGCGCGAGCCGGACAGGTTCAGCGCGTAGTCGTGGCTCAGCTCGGTTTGATCGCGGTCGAGCACCGCGTAGGTCAGATCCTCGACGTCGAGGCTGATGCCGATGCCGATCACGCACATCAGCACGAGCGAGCCGATCAGCGCGAGCGTCGCGCGAACGGGATCGCGGCGCAGCTCCAGCATCTCGCGCCACATGTAGCTGAGCGCGCGCTGCGCGCTGAATGCGCGATGGGGCGGCTCGGCCGGCGCGGCGGCGAACGGCGTGCCGGCCGGCGCGTTCCCTGCGCGGGGTGACGTGGCGGCGGATTCGGCGTGGCGAGCCGGGGCGACGGCGGCCGTGGCCGATTCCGCGCTCGCGCCCGGTTCGACGTCGATTGCGGCGCCGGCATCCGCCGCGGGTTCGCGTGCACGTTCGGCGCCGTGGGCGACGCCGCGTTCGGAGCCGCTTTCGGCGCTGGCTGCGAGGCCGGCTTCGGAGGCGACTTCGGAGCCGACTTCGGAGCCCACCGTGGCGCGTACGTCGTTTCCGGCGGAATGTCCGGCCGCGTGTGCGGTGCGCGCGTCGTCGCGTGCGCCCGTCTCGGCGGCGACGTCGGTGCCGGCCGCGTCCGCATCGGGCGCGCGATGTTGCGCCGCGCCGTTCGCGTACGCGGCGGGCCGCGCATGCGCGCCGTCGGCATCGCCATCGGTCGCCGCGCCGCGACCGGCCACGCTTTCGCCCGCCGCGCGCTCGCCCGCGCCGGGGCGCTCGCCCGCGCCGCCCTGCGCCTCCTGCGCCTCCTGCGCCGAAGCGTCGACGAGATAGCCGATGAAGGCCTCCTCGAGCGTCGCCGCGCCGCGCGCGCGCACGAGCGCCGCCGGCGCATCGCTCGCGAGCACGCGGCCCGCGTGCATCAGCGAGATCCGGTCGCAGCGCTGCGCCTCGTTCATGAAGTGCGTCGAGATGAAGATCGTCACCCGATCGCGGCGCGCGAGGTCGATCATCAACTGCCAGAAGCTGTCGCGCGCGACGGGATCGACGCCCGAGGTCGGCTCGTCGAGGATCAGCAGCTCCGGCTTGTGCACCATCGCCACCGCGAGCGACAGCCGCTGCCGCATCCCGAGCGGCAGGCTGTCCGGCAGCATGTCGTAGATGTCGGCGAGGCCGAAGCGGCGCGCCATCTCGTCGACGCGCGCGTCGATCTCGGCGGCCGGCACGCCGAACAGCCGCGCGTGCAGCACGAGGTTCTGCCGCACCGTCAGTTCGCTATACAGCGAGAAGGCCTGCGACATGTAGCCGACGCGCCGGCGCGTATTGATGTCCTTCGGATCGACTGTCTTGCCGAACAGCTGCGCGGTGCCCTCGGTCGCGGGCAGCAGGCCGGTGAGCATCTTCATCGTCGTCGACTTGCCGCAGCCGTTCGAGCCGAGAAAGCCGAAGATCTCGCCGCGCCGGATCCGGAAGCTCACGTGATCGACCGCGGTGAAATCGCCGAAGCGCATCGTCAGCCCGCGCGCCTCGATCGCGGTGCCGGTTTGCGCGTCGGCGCGCAGCGGCTCGAGCGTCACCGGCTTGTGGCCGCGCCGTTCGTCTTCGGGCAACAGTGCGATGAAGGCCGCCTCGAGCGAATCGCAGCCGGTGCGCGCGAGCAGCTCGGCGGGCGCGCCCGTCGCGAGCACGCGGCCCGCGTCCATCGCGATCAGCCAGTCGAAGCGTTGCGCCTCGTCCATGTACGCGGTCGCGACGATCACGCTCATCGCCGGCCGCTCCGAGCGAATGCGCGCGATCAGATCCCAGAACTGCGCGCGCGCGAGCGGATCAACGCCGGTCGTCGGCTCGTCGAGGATCAGCAGGTCGGGATCGTGGATCAGCGCGCAGCATAGGCCGAGCTTCTGCTTCATCCCGCCCGAGAGCTTGCCCGCGGGCCGCGACAGGAACGCAAAGAGGCCGGTGCTCCGCGTGAGCGCGTCGATCCGGCGGCGGCGCTCGTCGGCGTCGTGGCCGAACAGGCGCGCGAAGAACTGCAGGTTTTCCTCGACGGAGAGCGTCGGATACAGGTTCTTGCCGAGCCCCTGCGGCATGTACGCGATGCGCCGGCACACGCGCTCGCGATGGCGGCGCGAGCGCATGTCGCCGCCGAGCGCGTCGACCGCGCCCGTCTGCAGCGCGCGCGCGCCGGCCGCGAGCGCGAGCAGGCTCGATTTGCCGACGCCGTCCGGCCCGATCAGCCCGATCGTGAGACCGGCCGGGATCTCGAGCGTGATCCGCTCGAGCGCGACGGTCTTGCCGTAGCGCAGGCTGACGTCGGAAAAACGAACGACGCTCGGCGCGCTCACTGCGGAACCTTGACCATCAGTTGCGCGGGCCACGGCTTGCTCGGGTCGACGCGCACCCACGCGACGCCGGGCAGCCCGGTCTTCACGAGCTTCAGGTGCTTTTGCAGCAGCTCGCGATCGATGCGCGCCTTCACGCGGAACATCAGCTTCTGCCGTTCGTTCGCGGTCTCGACGGTCTTCGGCGTGAACTGCGCGGTGCTCGACACGAACGACACGGTGGCGGGAATCACGTAGTTCGGCGCGGCATCGAGGATGATGCGCGCGTCGGCGCCGAGCGCGACCCGGCCGACGACCGTCTCCGGCAGGAAGAACGTCATGTAGACGTCCGACAGGTCGACGAGATTGAGCACCTTGCCGCCCGCCGGCAGCACTTCGCCCGGCTGCGCGACGCGATACTGCACGCGGCCGTCGCGCGGCGATGCGAGCTGGCTGTCGTCGATGTCGGCCTGCACGCGGGCGACGGTGGCGTCGGCCGCCGTCACCGCCGAATGCGCGGCGACGAGCTGCGCCTCGGTCGCCTCGATCGCGGCCTGCGCGGCGGCCACCTGCGCGGCCGCCGCGGACACGGCCGCCTGCGCGCTGCGCGCGCGCGATCGTCGTCGAGCTCCTGCAGCGACGACGCGCCTTCGCGCGATAGCGTTTGCGAGCGCGCGAGCCGGCGCTCGGCCGCGTCGAGTTCGCTTTTGCGCAGCACGACCATCGCCTGCGCGGCCGCCTTGTCGCTCTTGCGCTGCGCGACCTGCGATTGCACGCCGGCCGCGGTGTTCAGCGCGCGCTGCCGCTGCGCGGTCGCTTCGTCGTACTGCGCGCGCAGCACCTGGATCTGCATGTTCGCGAGCGGCTGGCCGGCCTTCACGAAATCGCCCTCGTCGACGAGGATCGCATCGATGCGCCCGGGCAGCTTCGTCGCGACGTCGATCTCGGTGGCCTCGATGCGGCCGTTGCCGCTCGCGAAGCCGTCGCCGGGGCCCTGGTGGCGCAGCAGCGTCCAGCCGTAGTAAGCGCCGAGCGCGACCACGACGACGGCCGCCGCGGCGACGATCTGCTTCCTGGTGACTTGGATCATGACAACGGACCTTGTTTTGCTGAGGGTTCGGGAGAGGGGCGCGGCGCGGCGCCGTCGCGCGCGGGCTCGTCCAGACGCCCGCCGAGCGCCGCGTACAGCGCGACGCGGCTCGCGAGCAGCGCGCGGCGCGTCTGCACGAGCTGCTGCTGCGCGTTCAGCAAGTCGCGCTGCGCGTCGAGCACTTCGAGAAAGCGCGCGGCGCCGCTGTCGTAGCGCAGCTTCGCGAGCCGCGCGCGCTCGGCTTGCGTCGCGAGCGTTTCCTGCGCGATGCGCACCTGATCGGCGAGCCAGTGGCGCGCGGCGAGCGCGTCGGCGACGTCGCGAAACGCCGTCTGGATCGTCTTCTCATACTGGGCGAGCGCTTCGTCGCGGCGCGCGTTCGCGAGCTTCAGGTTGCCGATGTTGCGGCCCGCGTCGAAGATCGGCACCGACAGGTTCGGAATGAAGTTCCACGCGGCCGTGCCGGAGGCGAACAGGTTGTGCAGCTCGGTGCTGCCGGTGCCGATCGAGCTCGTGAGCGCGATGCGCGGAAAGAACGCGGCGCGCGCCGCGCCGATGTTCGCGTGCGCGGCGCGCAACTGATACTCGGCCGCGACCACGTCGGGCCGGTTCGCGAGCAGCTCGGACGGCAGGCCGGGCGCGAGATCGGGCGCGATGCTCGCGTCGTCGAGCGACGCGGGCGTGCGCGCGGCCGCGTTCGTGCCGACGAGCAGGTCGAGCGCGTGCTGCTGCACGTCGCGCGCCTGCTGGAGCTGCGAGCCGAGCGTTTGCGCCTGCTGCAGCAGGATTTCCGATTGCGTCAGATCGAGCTTCGAGATCGCACCTTCCTCGTAGCGCCGGCGGAAGATCCGCAGCGAGTCGCGGCGGCTCGCGATCGTCTCGTTGGTGAGCGCGAGGCGCTCGTCGTACGCGCACAGCGCGAGATACGCGTCGGCGACCTGGCCGATCAGGCTCACCGTCACCGCGCGGCGCGACGCGTCGCTCGCGAGGAACGTGTCGAGCGCGGCCGCCTTCAGGCTGCGCACGCGGCCCCAGAAATCGATTTCCCATTGCACTTCGCTCAGCGACGCCGAATACAGCTCGCCGATGATCGGGCTCGGCAGCAGCAGGCCGCCCGGCTCGCGAAAGCGAAGATATGCGGCGTTCGCGGCGATCGTCGGGTATTGGTCCGCGCGGCGGATGCCGTACGCCGCGCGCGCCTGCTCGACGCGCTGCGCGGCGATCCGCAGATCGCGGTTGTTCGCGAGCGCGGTTTCGATCAGCGCCTGCAAGCGCGGATCGACGAAATACGCGCGCCAGCCGAGCTGCTCGAGCGTGCGCGAGCCGGCGCCCGGTTCGCCCGGATAAGCCGGGTACGCGGCGGGCACGGGCGGGGGCTTGCGCGCGTAGTCGGGCGCGAGCGACAGGCAGCCCGACACGGCCGCGCACAGCGCGAGCGCGGCCGCGTGCCGCGCCGCGCGGCGCGCGATGCCGCGCCGCCGCTGATGCCGTTCGTCGTGACGCGCATCGTTGCGCATGGTCATGTCCTCGGTGTTCGTTGGAGCCGGCAGTGCTTCGTGAAAGCCGCGCGCGCCCGAAAACGCTCACCGTCGCGCGCCGCTCTCGTGTCCCCTTTATATCCGACGATTACCGTGTCCTATCTTGATCTGAATCAGCGAGATACCGACTGGTCAGTTTTTAAGATGTCGCCATGCCCGATGCGGGTGCGCCCGCCGCGCGGGCCTCGCGCATCGAGAAGCGAACGACATCACGAACGGCCGCCCGTCGGGCGGCGAAGCGGCGACAGAGCATGCGAAACCGGAACGGCGACGAGCAGGCGGCGACGGCGCGACACGAGGCGCCGGCGAGGCCGCCGCGCTGCCGTCTGCCCGCCGATATCCGCATCAACCAGATCCTCGACGCGGCGCTCGCCGAATTCTCGGCGAGCGGCTTCGCGGGCGCGCGGATCGACGACATCGCCGCGCGCGCGGGGATGTCCAAGGGCGGCGTCTATACGCACTTCGGCAGCAAGGACGAGATCTTCGAGGCGCTGCTCGCGCGTACGCTGATGCCGCCGTTGCCGGCCGCGTCGAGCGCGGTGCGCGCCGCGCGGCGCGCGCGGCGGGCGGGCGCGGGCCCGGCTGCGCGCACGTCGGGTGCGCGGCGCGCGGCGCAGGCTTCGACGAACGGCGCGGGCGACGCCGACGAGCGGCCCGGGCCGGGCGAGCCGCGCGAGCCGGGGGCGATCCGCGAGCCGGGCGCGGCGGGATCGAATGCCGCGGCCGAATTTCCGGACGCGCCGCCGCCCGTGCCCGACTCGCTCGCGGCGATCGTCGATCTGCTCACGGGCGACCTCTACACGTGGGCGACGAGCGAGCCGGTGATCGCGATGCTGCGTCTGCTGATCGCCGAAAGCCGGCGTGCACCGCGCGCGGTCGAGCGCTGGCGCAAGCACGTCGAGCAGGCGTTCGCGACGGCGGTCGGCCGGCTCGTGCGGCAGGGCGTCGACGCGGGGGAACTGCGCGACGGCATTGCCGCGCGCGCACCGCTCCTGCTCGTCGCGCCGCTCACGCAGGCGTGCCTGCGGCGCGCGCTGCGCGCCGCGCCGCCGTCGCGGCGCGAGGTTGCCGCGTCGCGCCGTGACTACGCGCGCTTCATCGAGGCGCTGCTCACCTGACGAAATGCAGGAATCCGCGCGCCGCGCGGCACAACGTTGACGGAAGTCAACTTTTCCGGCGCGGAACGCCGGATCATGAACCCATGTTTTCGGCACCCCGAACGATTCGTTGCAACGGCAAGCGAATCCGGTGCGCGAAGCGGTTTTCCGAAGCGCGGGGAAACGCCGCAGAGCCGGGCCGCCGAAACGACATCGACTTGAATCAGGAGGTTGGTATGTATCAGAAGATCATGGTGGCGCTCGACGGCAGCGACATCTCGAAGCGCGGCCTCGCCGAGGCGATCAAGATCGCGAAGGCGACGCGCGGGCGCGTCCATGCGGTGTACGTCGTCGACAAGTCGGTGGTGTTCAGCTACGCGGGCCATTTCGATCCGAACGCGCTTCTCGAAGGCTTCCGCGACGACGGCCGCAAGGCGCTCGCCGAAGCCGAGCAGGCGCTGGCCGCCGCGCAGGTACCGGGCGACGCCGAGCTGTTCGAGACGGCCGGCATCGGCGAGGAAGTCGCGCAGGCGCTCGAGCGCTGCGCGAAGAGCAACGGCGCCGATCTCGTCGTGCTCGGCACGCACGGGCGCCGCGGCGTGCGGCGCGTCGTGCTCGGCAGCGTCGCCGAGCGTTTCCTGCGCGCGTCGCACTGCCCGGTGCTGCTCGTGCGCGGCGACGAAGCCGAGCATCAAGTGCAGGTTTGAGCGCCGCGCGCCCCGAGAACAAGGAGAACGACATGACGCATCCTGACCGCAAGGCGATCGCCTCGACCGTCGCCGTGTTCGCCTCGCAAATCGGCCTGATCGCCGCGGTGTGCGGGTTGTTCGTCGCCGACGGCTCGGCGCCGTATTTCGTGCTGTTCGCGATCGTGGCGGGCGTGCTCGGCTTCGTCGACCTGTATTACCGGCCGATCTTCGCCCCCGCGTTCGCGCGGCAGCGCGTCGCGTTCGTCCATCGTCGCCGGGGGGCCGCGCGCGACGTATCGTGAACGGAATCCTCAGGCTCGCGTTCAAGCTGCTCGTCAACGACAGCGCGAAGTTCACCGCGCTGCTCGTCGGGATCACGTTCGCCGTGTTCCTGATGGTCGAGATGACCTCGCTGTTCGCCGGGATCCTCGACAAATCGTCGTCGACCGTCATCAACGTCGGCGCGAAGATGTGGGTGATGGACCCGGGCGTGCAGACGATCGCGAGCAGCATCGGGATGCCCGCCTACGTGCTCGACGCGGTGCGCAGCGTCGACGGCGTCAAGTACGCGGTGCCGATCTACTCGGGCGGCGCGCTCGTGAAGCTCGCCGACGGCACCTATCAGGCGGTCACGGTGATCGGCCTGGACGATGCGAGCCTGCTCGGCCGCCCGACGATGAAGGCGGGCCGCATCGAGGACATCTACGCGGAAAACGGCTTCATCGCGATCGACGACGCCGAGTTCCCGAAGCTGAAGAATCCCGCGCTCGGCACGACGTTCGAGCTGAACGACCACCGCGGCGTGATCGTCGGCATCGCGAAGGTCGCGAGCAGCGGCCTGTTCGGCACGCCGACGCTCTATACCACCTATGCACGCGCGACGCGCTACATTCCGTCGACGCGCTACACGACGTCGTACATTCTCGTCGAGCCGAAGTCGCAGCGCGACATCGCGCGCATCAAGCGGGAGGTCGCCGCGCTCGGCTATCGCGCGTACACGAAGGAAGAATTCATGCGGCGCATCTCGGACTTCTACAAGTACGAGACGGGCGTCGGCACGAACATCCTGCTGATGACGGCGATCAGCTTCATCGTCGGGCTGTCGATCTCGGGCCAGACCTTCTATGCGTTCATCATCGAGAACCTCGAGAAATTCGGCGCGCTGAAGGCGATCGGCGCGAAGAACCGCGAGCTCGTCGCGATGATCCTGTTTCAGGCGACATTCACCGCGCTCACCGGCTATGGCCTGGGCGTCGGCCTCTGCAGCGCGCTCATCAGCGTCGCGCGGCTGCGCCTGCCGAGCTACGCGGCGCTCATCACGTACGGCAATCTCGCGCTCGCGTTCGGCATGGTCGTCGTGATCGCGGGGCTGTCGAGCTATCTGGGCGTGCGCCGCGTGCTGCGCATCGAGCCGTTCGACATTTTCAGGGGATGACGATGGCGGGGCTGGCGATCGATGCGCGCGGGCTCACCAAGTGGTTCGGTGAGGGCGAGGCCCGCACGCGCGCGCTCGCCGACGTATCGGTGCAGGCGCGCTTCGGCGAGATGCTGCTGATCGTCGGGCCGTCGGGCAGCGGCAAGACGACGCTGCTCAGCGTGATGTCCGGCATCCTGCGGCCCGACGCGGGCAGCGTGATCGTCGACGGCGTCGATCTGTGGGCGCAGGACAACGACGCGATCGCCGAATTCCGGCTCAACCGGATCGGCTTCGTGTTTCAGGACTACCATCTGTTTGCGAGCCTGACGACGGCCGAGAACGTCGCGATTCCGCTGATCCTCAAGCGCCGCGACTGGAACCGCGCGCTCGCCGACGCGCACGAATATCTCGACGTCGTCGGCCTGAGGAACCGCGCGTCGCTGCCGCCCGTGAAGCTCTCGGGCGGCGAGCAGCAGCGCGTCGCGATCGCGCGCGCGATCGTCAGCCAGCCGGACATCCTGATCCTCGACGAGCCCACCGCGTCGCTCGACGGCGACACCGGCCGCACGATCATCGATTTCGTCAAGCACAAGGTGCTCAACGACAAGCGCTGCATCGTGATCGTCACCCACGACAGCCGTATCTTCGACTACGCGGACCGCATCCTGCGGATGGAGGACGGCAAGCTCACGGCGATCGAGCGCGGGGGCGGCCTGTGAGGCAGCGGATCGTCTTCGTCGCCGCGATCGTCGGGTTTCTCGCGAGCCTCGCGGCCGCGTGGGTCTACAGCATCCAGGAGCCGCCGCAGCCGCCCGTGTTCAAGCCCGCGTCGAACCCGTATCCGCGCGGCGTCTATGCGACGGGCATCGTCGAGAGCGATCAGTCCTCCGGTGCGAACGTGAACCTGTATCCGGAGGTCACGGGCACGGTCACGCGGATCTTCGTGCGCGAGGGCGACGCGGTGAAGGCGGGCGACGCGCTTCTCGCGATCGATGACGCCGTGCAGCGCGCCACCGCCGCGCAGCTCGCCGCGCAGGCCGACGCCGCGCAGGCGCTGCTCGACGAGATCAGGGCGCAGCCGCGCCGCGAGACGCTCGACGTCGCCGCGGCGCAGGTGGAGGCCGCCGCCGCGAGCCTGAAGACCGCGCAGGATCAGTACGACAAGCAGCAGCGCGCGTTCGCGATCGACCCGAGGGCCGTGAGCCGCGACGCGCTCGACAACGCGTTGAACGGCGTGAAGCTCGCGCGCGCGAACCTCGGCGTTCTCACGCGCCAGTACCGGTTGACGCGCGCGGGCGCGTGGGTCTACGACGTGCGCAACCAGGAGAAGCAGGCCGTCGCGCTGCGCAAGGCGGCGGATGCGGCGGCCGCGCTCCTCGCGCGCTACACGCTGCGCGCGCCGGCCGACGGCGTCGTGCTCGCGATGAACGCGGCGGTGGGCTCGTATCTGTCGCCGCAGGGCATGTACGACACGTACACGCAGGGCGCGACGCCCGCGCTCGTGCTCGGCTCGCCGGCGAATCATCTGCAGGTGCGCTGTTACGTCGACGAGATCCTGATCAGCCGGCTGCCGGCGGGCAAGATGCCGAGCGCGCACATGTCGGTGCGCGGCACGGCGATGGAGGCGGATCTCGCGTTCGTGCGCGTGCAGCCGTACGTGACGCCGAAAATCCAGCTGTCCGACCAGCGGGCCGAGCGCGTCGACGTGCGCGTGCTGCCCGTGATCTTTCGCGTCGTGCCGCGCAAGGATTTGCGGCTGTTCCCCGGGCAGATCGTCGATGTGTACATCGCATCCGGCTAGCCGCCCGCGCGGGGGGCGGCCGCGCCTCGCCGCGATCGCGCTCGGCTGCGCGGCGCTCGTCGCCGGTTGCGCGGTGGGGCCCGACTTCATCGCGCCCGCGCGGCCTGCCGTCGATGCGTACGTGCCGGACGGCGCCGCGCGCACGCGTTTCGCCGCGAGCGACGCGACGCAGACGCTCGCACCCGACGCGCCGTTTCCCGACGCATGGTGGCGGCTGTTCGGCTCGCGCGAGATCGACGCGGCCGTTGACGACGCGTTCGCGGGCAGCCCGACGCTCGCGCGCGCGCGGGCGACGCTCGCTCGCAGCGAGCACGCGCTGATCACGGGCGCGGGCGTGTTCTATCCGCAGGCCGACGCGCAGGCGGGCGCGTCGCGGCAGCGCTACGTGCCGTTGCGCACGGGCGCGAATCTGCCGGCGTCGCTCTTCAATCTGTTCACGCTGTCGACGACGGTCAGCTATGCGCTCGACCTGTGGGGCGGCGAGCGGCGCCATGTCGAAGGGCTCGCCGCGCAAGCCGACGCGCAGCGCCACGCGCTCGCGGCCGCGCGCCTCACGCTCGCGGCAAACGTCGTCAACACGATGATCGCGCGCGCCGCGTATGCGGACGAGATCGCGCTCACGCGCGAGCTGATCGCGCTGACCGACGAGCAGATCCGGCTGACGCGCGCGCAGGTGAGCGCCGGCACGAGCGCATACACGGCCGTGCTCGCGCTCCAGGCGGCGCGCGCGTCGCTCGACGCGTCGCTGCCCGCGCTCGAGCAGAAGACCGGCGAGGCCGACGATCTGCTCGCGACGCTCGCGGGCCGCTACCCGGCCGAGCACGTGCCGCCGCAAGTGTCGCTCGCCGCCATCGCATTGCCGGCGCGGCTGCCGCGGACGGTGCCGTCCGAGCTCGTGCGCCGCCGCCCCGACATCCTGCAGGCGGAGGCGGTGCTGCATGCGGCGAGTGCGAACATCGGCGTGGCGAGCGCGGCGCTGTTTCCGAGCGTCACGCTATCGGCGTCGGGCGGCTTCGACGCGACGCGCGCGAGCGCGCTGTTCGGCCCGGCGGGCAGGGCGTGGAGCGTCGGCGCATCGATCACCGCGCCGCTCTTTCATGGCGGCGCGCTCTGGTATCAGCGCAAGGCCGCGGTCGACGCGTTCGACGAATCGAACGCCGCGTATCGGCAAACGGTGCTGAGCGCGTTCGCGCAGGTCGCCGATACGTTGAGGGCGCTCGATCACGACGCGACGGCGCTCGACGCGCAAGCGCGCGCGATGCGCGGCGGCTCGCGACGGTCCAGTACGAGGCGGGCACGGCCGGCTATCTGCAGGTGCTGCTCGCCGATCAGCAATATCGGCAGGCGCGGCTCGCGTGGGTGCAGGCGAGCGCGCAGCGGCTGCAGGACACGGTCGCGCTGTACGCGGCGCTCGGCGGCGGGTGGGGCGGCGCGCGGCAACCCTGACGCTGCCCGGCGCGGGCGGCCGCCGCGCCGGCGCTCAGCGCCGCGCCGCTTCCTCGCGTGCCGCGTCGCTCTTCGAGAGCAACCGCCGCAGCACGGCCGGCGTGCATTCCTCGACCATCAGGAACCGCGGCAGCGTGAGCAGCGGCGTGTCGCGCCGGATCTTGCTCGGCTCGAGCGTGAAGCCCGCGACGTAGCCGGCTTCGCGCGCGGCCGCGCCGAGTTCGCCGTCGAACGCGCCGAACGGCCAGGCGAGCAGATCGACCTGGTTGCCGATCTCGCGCGCGATGCGTGCGTGCGCCTGCGCGAACTGCGCGCGCGTCGCCTCGCGAAACGCGCCGGAAGGCGGCCGGTGCGCGGCGTTCAGATCGGGATGCCACCACGCGTGCGATTGCACGTCGAACCAGCCGGTCTTGTGCAGCACGCGCAACTGGTGCCACGTGAGCGCGCCGGGCGCCTCGCCGATCGCGGACGGATAGACGAACAGCGTGATCGGCACCCGCTCGCGCAGCGCGACCGTGCGGGCCCAGTCGAAGATCGATGCGTGCCCTTCGTCGATCGTCAGCGCGATCGCCTTCGACGGCAGCGCGACGGGCTCGCCGCGCAGCCAGCCGATCACGTCGCGCAGCGGGACGAACCGGTAGCCGAGCCGGCGCAGGTGCGCGAGTTGCGCTTCGAATGTCGCGACGCCGACCGTCATCGGATCGGCGCCGCAGACGTTCGAGAAACGGTGATAGACGAGCACGGCGACGTCGGTCGGCGGCGCGGCGACGGCGGGCGCGCCGCTCGACGCAGTGGTAGCGACGATCCGCGAGACGGGCCGAAAGCCGGGGCCGAAAACGGCCGTGCGCCAGGTGAACCGGGAACGAAATGACATGATGGTGTGCGTCGCTGAGTTGTCGGGGCCGGCGTTGCGCCGGCTGCACGCAGGCTGCGATCGGAGGCGGGCCGCGAGCGTCGTTCCCGGCGCGCGCGTCACGGTGCTGTCGGCACATCGGCGTGCCTGTCGGGCGGCGTCGGACGAACGGGCTGGCGAGCCTCGTGAGCAGCATGCGAAGCATGTATGCACTAGCATGCGCCGCGCATGCCCGCGTGCGTTGAGCCAAGTCAACGCAGCCGCACCAGTGCAGGGCGCCACTATAGGCGGACGGCGCCGCTGCGGTGCGGCGTCGCACGCACGATCGTTGATGTACGTCAAGCCGGCGCGCGTTCGTGTGTTGCATATCGCCGATGCGGGCCGCTCTCGGCGGCGCGGTGCCGCGGCGTTCGCGCGGCCGGCGTCGCCCGCTTCGCGGGCGGGCGGCGAACGGGCCGCGGGTTCGGACATGCGCCGTCGCGCGCTCGATCTTCCTCGGCGGCCGGTTCCGTTCGGTGCGCGCGATGCATTGCGCACGCGCGCGCCGGCGATCGAGCGCGGTTCGGCGCGGGTCGAACGTTCGCCGCCGGCCGTCTTCCATTCGATGCACGCGAAACGAAATGGCGCGACGAAATCGAAACGGAATCCTGATCGATTTCTCGTCTTTCGTTGCGCGCGAGGCATTCCCGTTGACTCGATCGACAGACGCCGAACCGGCATGCGTTGGCCGCGCGGATCGGCGCGAGCCGTCATGCGAAGCGGAATTCGCCGAGGGCGTCTCGCCAGGAAGATGCCGCGCCGCTTGGCGTCTTTCGAGGTTTTTTCTCGTGAGCGGATCGGTTCCATGATATGCGCTGGCGACCCTTATTAAAAAAGTTCGTTTACCGCTAAACGTTTGCGCGAAGGCTGCCGCTATCCAGGAACGGCACGACGGCCCATCGTTCAGGGCTGCCGACAAAAACCGCCGACGCTTCCGGGGTTCGACGAGCGATCGGTTATACGGGTCAGGAGAGATGATGGGATTCGCACACATGAAGGTCGCCACCCGCCTCGGGATCGGCTTCGCGCTGGTCGCTTGTCTGCTTGCGGTGATGGTCGCGTTCGCACTGGACAGGATGGCGAAGTTCGAAGGCTGGATGGTCGAGATCACCGAAGTAAACAGCGTGGAGGCGAAGCTGGCTGCGAAGCTCGAACTGAGCATTACCGAGCGCGCGCTCGCGCTGCGCAACCTGATCCTGCTCGATCGGCAGGATGAAATGCAGATCGAGCAGGATCGGATCGACGCGAAGGCGAAGCTCTACAGGCAATCGCGAGACAGGCTCGCGACGATGTTCGCGACGCTCGACGGCACGCCGCAGGAGCGCGCGCTGCTCGAACAGATAGGCCAGCAGGGCGACGCCGCCGACGGCTTCATCGCACGTGCGAGGACGATGATTCTCGCGGGGCAGAAGGACGATGCGTACAAGCTGCTGCGCTTCGAATTCCGCCCGGTGCAGGCGAAATGGTGGGCGCTCACGCGCGAGCTGAAGGCGCTGGAGGAGAAGCAGAACGAGGAGGCGACCCTGCACGCGAAGGCGGCCTACGAAGAAAGCCGCACATGGATGCTCGTGCTCGGCGCGCTCGCGCTGGTGTCTAGCGTGGTGTCCGCGTGGCTGATCACGCGCGGCATCGTGCGCCAGCTCGGCGGCGAGCCGTGCGACGCCGCTCACGCGGCGAACATGATCGCCGCGGGCGATCTGAGCGTGGCGATCGGCGTGCGCGACGGTGACGAAGTGAGCCTCATGCACGCGATGAAATCGATGCGCGACAGCCTCGCGGAGATCGTGAGCCAGGTGCACGTGAGCGCCGACACGATCGCGACCGCATCCGGGCAGATCGCGAGCGGCAATCTCGACCTGTCCGCGCGCACCGAGCAACAGGCGGCGTCGCTCGAGGAAACCGCGGCGTCGATGGAGCAACTGACCGCGACCGTTCAGCAGAACACCGACAACTCGCGCCAGGCGGACACGCTCGCGGCGTCCGCGTCGCACGTCGCGGAGAAGGGCGGCGCGGCGGTGACGCAGGTCGTCGATGCGATGGGCTCGATTCATGCGACGGCGCAGAAGATCGTCGAGATCATCGGCGTGATCGACGGCATCGCGTTCCAGACCAACATCCTCGCGCTGAACGCGGCCGTCGAGGCGGCGCGCGCGGGCGAGCAGGGCCGCGGCTTCGCCGTTGTCGCATCGGAGGTGCGCAGCCTCGCGCAGCGCTCGGCGACAGCCGCGCGCGAAATCAAGGAGCTGATCGGCGGCTCGGTCGTGCAGGTCGAGGCCGGCGACCGTCTCGCGAAGGAAGCGGGCGCGACGATGCACGAAGTCGTCGAGAGTATCCGGCGCGTGACGCTGATCATGGCCGAGATCACGCGCGCGAGCGAGCAGCAGACGAGCGGCATCGTCGAGATCGATCGCGCGATCACGCAGATGGATCAGGTCACGCAGCAGAACGCCTCGCTCGTCGAGGAGGCGGCCGCCGCGGCCGAATCGATGCGCGAGCAGTCCGCCGCGCTCGTGCGCGCGGTGCGCGTGTTCAAGCTGGATGCGTATCCGGCCGTAGCGTCGAGCCGCGCCGCACCGCCCGCGCGGCCTGCGCGGCCTGCGCGCGTCGCGAGCTTCGACGCCGGGGCGAGCGTGGCCGCGCATGCCGCGCCGCGACTGGCGCGCATCGCGCCCTGAGCGCAGCCGAAGGCTGCGTCACATGAGCGTGCCTTGGCGGGCCTTCGGCTGTTTCTCGGCTGTTTGCCGGTGGTTTGCCAAAAATGTGCCGGTAGTTTGTCGGCCGTCTGCCGGCCGTGTGCGGCGACGCCGCCCGCCGGCCGCGCCGCCCGTCCATCGCAAGGAATCCCGATCATGTCAGCTTCATCGCCTTCGCGTGCGCGGCCGGGCGCACGCCCGCACGACGGCGCGCCCGCGCCCGTGCGCGACGCGTGTCCGGCACCGCGCCGGGACGCGTCAGCGCCGGAGAATCTCTTCTGGCACGCCGGGCGCGTCGCCGCCGACGCGCGCTCGACCCAGTTCGGCCGCCCGCCGCTCACGCTGTGGCTCACCGGCCTGAGCGGCGCGGGCAAGTCGACGCTCGCGGGCGAACTGGAGCGGTTGCTGCTGCGCGATCGATGGCCGTGCGCGGTGCTCGACGGCGATAACCTGCGCCACCGGTTGAACCGCGATCTCGGCTTCGGCGCGGAAGATCGCCACGAGAACATCCGGCGCACCGCCGAGGTCGCGCGGCTGATGAACGGCGTCGGGCTCGTCGTCATCGCTTCGCTGATCTCGCCGTTTCGCGACGATCGCGCGATGGCGCGCGAGATCGTGGGCAGCGACTGGTTCAGCGAGGTTTACGTGAGCACGCCGCTCGACGAATGCGAGCGGCGCGATCCGAAAGGGCTGTATCGCAAGGCGCGCGGCGGCCTGCTGCCGAACTTCACCGGCGTGTCCGCGCCGTACGAACCGCCGGTATCCGCCGATCTCGCGATCGACACCACGCGGCTGTCGGTCGCCGCCGCTGCGGCGATGTTGCGCGCGCACCTGATCGCGCGCTGCGCGGGCCGCCATGTCGATTGAACGCCCGCTCGACTGGTTCCGGCGTCTGCAGTGCTTCGTGTGCGAGCGGCGCTTCAATCAACGATGCGACCGGCATCTGCTCGTCGCCCTCGTGCGCAGTGCCCACGCGCACCGGCGCGGCGCGTGCGACGCGGCTGCCGGTGACGACGGTTGCGCGGCGAACGGCGAACACGGCGGGCTGTGTTTCGGCGATGTCCCGCGCACCCGCGCCGACGCACCCCCGATCCGTTTCGACGAGCGCCGCGGCGCGCGCGCTTCGTCGCCCGACACACGGCAGGATTACTGAAGGAGCATGGCATGACGCATGCAGCAACCGGCGCGGCCATCGGCACGCCCATCGGCGCCGTTCGTCCCCGCCCCGTGCTGATGATTCCGCTGCGGCGCTGCGGCAGCCACGCGCTGCGGCTGCGGCTGAATCTCAATTCGCAGTTCTATTCGCCATATCCGCTGCACATCGTCGACTTCATGCCGCTGTTGCCGCTGTACGGCGATCTCGCCGACGACCGCGCGTATTTCCGGCTCGTCGCCGACATCGTCGGCCTGCAGGCGGCGAGCATGGTCAAGTGGCCCGGCGTCGCGTTCGATCCGGTCGAGATCTTCGACGCGCTTCGGCACGCGCCGCGCAGCGCCCACCGCATCGTCTGGGAGCTGCTGCTGCGCGCGGGCGAGCGCGAAGGCGCGCGCGTCGTGATGGACAAGTCGCTCGACAGCGTGCACTACGCCGACGAGCTGATGACGCTGTATCCGGACATGCTGTTCCTGAACGTCGTGCGCGATCCGCGCGCGCAAGTCGCGTCGATGAACCGCGCGATCATTCACGATTTCGATACGCTGCTCAACGCGCAGGCGTGGGTGGCCGCGCATCGCGCGGCCGATGTCCTGATCGCGCGCCATCCGCAGCGCGTGCTGACGATTCGCTACGAGGATTTCCTGTCGGATCAGGCGCACACGTTGCAGCGCGTATGCGCGTTCTTCGGCATCGATTTCCTGCCGCGGATGCTCGACATCGCGAATTCGCCGGAGGCGCGGCATATCTCGCGCATGTCCGAGCTGTGGGCGTCGAACTGTTTCGCGCCGATCGCCGCGAATGCGGACAAGTTCAAGCAGCAGCTATCGACTGCCGAGATCGCGACGATCGAGACGCTCGCGCACGAATACATGCAACGCTACGGCTATCAGCAGATGACCGACGCGACCGCGATGCCCGACGCGTTCGCCGCCGCCGCCGCGCGCCGCCGCTCCGACGCGCGGCGACGGCACGCATGGCGCGAGCTCGAGCAGTCGAATTTCCGTGATTTCGTGCTGCGCCGGCATCGCGCCGACTATCTCGAGACGGTGCGCGCCCGCTTGCAGCGGCATGCGAGCGCGCATGCGGATTCGCGTGCCGATTCGCCCGCCGGCGCGCCCGGGCGGCGCGATACGCTGACCGCGGCCTTCGACGTAACCGACTGACGCATGTCGCCGCGGCCGGCGGAGCGCCTGCACGGCGGGCCGCCGCACGGGCGCGGATCGAGCGGATGCGGCATCGGCTGCGGATACGTTTGGCGGGGGCGCGGCCGACGCGATCAACGCGATCAACGCGTCCAGGCGCGATCGGCCGCCGCGCCGCACGCACCCGTCAACAGTCAACAGTCAACAGTCAACAGTCAACAACCGATTTTCGATCCTCCGCACATTCGGTTCGCGCAACGCCGGTCCGCACTTGACGTGCATCAGGAAATTCGCGGCGTGCGTATGCAAAGCTGTTCCGATGCGGCGGATGCGCGCCGCGTTTTCCGGTGGAGCGAGCGATGAAAACGGATAGGCAGATCAAGCAGGAAGTCGAGGATGAACTGACGGGCGACCCGATGATCGACGTCGCGCATTTCGACGTCGACGTCGCCGGGCACATCGTCACGCTGACGGGCCACCCGTCGAGCTACGCGGAAAAGCTCGCGGCCGAGAAGGCGGCGAACCGGGTCGCGGGCGTGCGGGCGGTCGTCGTCGACGTGCAGGTGCGGTTGCCGAGCGATGACGTGCGCACCGACGAGGCGATCGCCGACGCGGTGCGCTCGACCCTGCACTGGACGGTCGGGCTGCACGACGCGGCCGTGCACGTGCAAGTGGAAGCGGGCTGGGTGACGTTGTCGGGCCAGGTCGACTGGCCGTATCAGAGCCATGTCGCGGCGCGCGCGATTTCGCAGATGCGCGGCGTGACGGGCGTGACGAACCAGATCGAGGTGCTCGGCGACATCAGCGCCGACGAGATCGCGGGCGGCATCCGGCGCGCGATGCAGCGCCATGCGGAGCGCGAGGCGAATCATATCGACGTGACGGTCAAGGACGGCACCGTCACGCTGGCGGGCAAGGTTGGCTCGTATGCGGAGCGCGCGGTCGCGCGCGGCGCCGCCTGGTCGGCGCGCGGCGTGCGGGCGGTGGTCGACGATCTGGTTGTCGAGTGATGACGGGTGCGAATCGCAGGGGGGAGCGAGCGGCGTGCGCGTCGGGCGCGATGGGCGTGAGCAGGCGCGATCGGCGCGATATGCAACACGGGCCGTATTCGCCGCGCCCGTTCGCGCGGTGGCGGTTCGTCGCGAGCGGGGCGCGAATGAGGCGAGCGTGAGGCGAGCGTGAGGGGCACGCGATGCGCGAGCCGCCTCTGCGGCGGCGAGCGCGCGCGTGCCCGGCGTCGCGCGGCGGGCCGCAACGCGAAGCCGGCCGCCGGGCAACGGCCGGATCGCGCGCCTGGCCACGCGCGGAGCGCGAGCGCGCAATCGGCATCCGACGCGCGGCGTGCGGACTCGAGTCGATCATGCGGGAGAAAAGACGCTCGCGAGCCGTCGAGAGGAGATGGTGTTGCGTGGCTCGCGAGCCGAAAACGAATGAAGACTTCGGTGGGGGCCGCGTCGGCGGCCGAGCGGGCGGTTGGTCTAGCGGCAGCCGGAGGCGTAGCGGCGCGACGCGGAATTGGTGCGGCGGCTGCGCGCGCGAGCGCCGACGGCGCGCGGCGTGCGCGGGCTGCGGCTTCGCGCGCAGCGGGCGGGGGTTTCGCAGACGAGCATGTCATTGGTCTCCGTCGAGCAGCGATTGTTCGAGCGCGGTCACGAAACGCATCAGCGACGCGACGGAACCGGCGACGCTCTGATAGCGCTCGCGGCCGATCTGGCCGTCGAGCGTGACGAGCATGCCGGCTTCGCGGGCGAGCGCGAGAAGCGCATCGGTCCGATCGGCGCGCGCCGCCGCCGGCCGCGGCCGAGCGGGGCGATCCGCTTCGGTGTCGGGCGCGGCTTCGGCGCGGCCATAAGCGAGGTAGCCCGATTCGGTATAGACGTCGTGGTATGACATGGCGGCCTCCTGATTCCCCGTGGCGCGATCCTCGTTGTGTTCGTCGCGCGGTGCGTGTCTGCAATGACAGTATCGGGCGGCGCGCGGGCCGCTCCAAGCAGCGCACACCGAGCTTGTCGTAGGAAATGCGGTGCGCCTATCGGCGTTTTCCTACAGTGCGGTTGCGCGGGTTCGCCGACGTGGGAAAGCCCCTTACGGGGGAACCCGCAAGCGGGCGGCGACGGGCACGGCACGCGCGCGTTCGCCTCTGCGGGCGCGGCCGTCCCCGGTCCGTGCCGTATTGCGCCGGACTGCGGCGGACTGCGGCGTATCGCGCGCGGATCGCGCCAGGCCGCGCCGGGTCGCGCCGGGTCGGATGGCGACGGGCCGCGGTGTTCCGGGCCGCTCCCCGCCGCTTCGCCTGGCGGCCGACCGATTGGCCGGGCCGTGCGCCGCTAGGCCGGCCCGTGCGGGCCGCCGATCGCGGCCCAGATCTCGTCGGCGGTTTCGCAGAACCGGAACAGCGCTGCGTCGCACGGGTCGATCATGCCTTCGTCGACGAGAAACCCGAAATCGACCGCCGAGCGCCAGAACGCGCGGCTGACGAGCACGACGGGCAGCGGCGCGATCTTGCGGGTCTGCAACAGCGTCAGCACTTCGAACAGCTCGTCGCAGGTGCCGTAGCCGCCGGGAAAGAACACCGCGGCCTTCGCGCGTTCGAGCAGGTGCAGCTTGCGGATCGCGAAGTAATGGAAGCGAAAACACAGCTCGGGCGTCACGTAGGGATTCGGGAATTGCTCGCGCGGCAGCGTGATGTTGAGCCCGATGCTCGGCGCGCCCCGCTCGTGCGCGCCGCGATTGGCCGCCTCCATGATGCCCGGACCGCCGCCCGTGATGATCGTGAGGCGCCGAGGATGCGGCGAGCGGCCGGTTTCGCCGACGAGCCGGCCGAGATCGCGCGCGACGCCGTAGTAGTGGCTGCGCTCGAGCAGCCGCACCGCGACGCTGACCGCATGGCGGCGCTCGGGGTCGTTCGGACGCTCGGCGAGCCGGTGCTGCGCGTCGGCGAGCCTCGCGCGCGCGACGGCGGGCGACGCGATCCGCGTGCTGCCGTAGACCACCACCGTATCGCAGATGCCGAAGCGTTGCAGCGTTTCCTCGGTCTTCCAGTAGTCGAGCTGCAAGCGCACGCCGCACATTTCGGGGCGCTGCAGGAACGCGAGATCCTCGTCGGCCTGCCGATACGTCGGGCTCGATACGAGCCGCTCGACGGTGCTCGACAGTGGCGCGCGGCGCTTCGGCGCGGTGCGCGTGCGGCGCGGCGTCGGGCGCATTCCGGGCGCGGACGCGGACGCGGACGCGGACGCGGCGCGCGTTCGGCGGCGCTTGGCGCGTGGTGGGGGCGGTGGGTTCATCGCGCGCTCCGGTACGGAGGATCGAGTCGACACCCACGTTAAGCCGGATCGTTGTGCGCCGCTTGATCGCGGTCAACGTCGGCCGACAAAGCGGATGTGACGATGCGCGGCTGCGCGGCGCAGCCGCGCGCCGGCTTCGTGGGTGAGCGCGCGCGCAGTATCGGGCTCACGCTTGACGCATATCAAGCGGCGTCCGTCGAAGAGCCGGAAGATGCTAGTCAGGCGCCCCGAAGACGGACGCAATGCTTACCGCTCCGGCACGCCATTCCGCTTTGCCGCATGAGCGCCAGGGGAGAAAGGACAATGGGAATTGGCATGCAGATCGCTTACTTCGGCTTTGCCGGATCGGCGCAGCTCGAAGCCGAAGCGAGCATCCAATTGATCCGTCTGGAGCGATTCAGCGCGCGCCTCGCGGGCTGCCACCTTGCGATCGAGGCGCTCGGCGCCGGCGCCGCGAGCCCGACGTACGATGTTCGTCTCGATCTGATCACGCGCGGCTACGAACTGAAGCCGATTCCGCACATGACGGGCACCGATCCGCTCGACGCGATCCGCCGTGCATTCGATGCGGCGGAACGCGAGCTTGCCGCGGCGCTCGCATGACGGCCTGACGAGCGCGACGGGCGCACCGTGCCGCACGCTGCGCCGCGCGGATCCGACGGTGCAGCGCGTGCGTGCGCGCGGCTGACGGCCTTGCGATCCCGGGCCGGCGGTTCGGCGAACCGGCAGCCCGATAGCCCGATAGCCCACTAGCCTCGCGAATTGCCGAGACGATCGCCGGCCCGATTCTCGGTCCGACTCTCGGCCCGATTCTCGGCGGTACGAATCGACTGACCCGCTCGCCGCGCGTCACCGAACCGGCGAGCGGGGCAAACGAACCCATCCGCCCGCCGACGAACCGGATCGCTCGACCGAACGAGCCGCGCCCCGAGGGGCGCGCCGCGCACGGCCGTCTCGGCGCGCATCGTGCCGGCCCGGCGCGGTTGGCTCAGGATGCCTCGCGCCCGGTGAACAGTTCGTGCTCGGCGGGCGCGACGGTTTCGTCGATGCACTGCACGTGCCATGCGCCGACGACGGGGGCGCGGTGCGCGTGCGGATACCAGTGCGCCGCGCCCGTCTCGCCCTCGAACGGGCCTTGCTTCGCGCCGAGATCGAGACCTTCGAGCACGCACAGCGAATGCGGGTCGTCGGCGCCCGTTACGCGCGTCGTGCCGCCGCGGCAGACGACGTTGCTCCACGCGGGCAGTTCGACACCCGCATGGCCTTCGCGCGACCACCTGTGCTCCGTCGTGTCGATCCACAGGATCGCGTAGGCGGCCGGATCGGTGGACGCGAACGTATCGAGATGAACGGTGATGCGCACGGCTCGCTCCTTGTCGAACGCGCGGCGGTGCCGCGCTATTGGCTGATGACCCATTGAATCAACGTATGTGCGTCTTGTCTTCCCCCGACAGTTGGCCGCCGCGCCGCACTGCGCCGGCGGCCGGCCTCGGTGTGTCGCCCGCTGCGCGCGCCTGCCGCGGCCCGCTTCCGCCCGGACATCGCGGCGGCGTTCGGCACGCCGCGACGGTGTCGCGCGATCGGGGGAGACGGCGGCGCGAGAAGCGGCCTGTCGGGCGCGTCGCGGAACGTTCGATGCTGCCGGGCCGACGCGCGTGGCCGGCTCCGCGCGTGCGCTGCGCATCGGCGCCGCTTGTCGCGCCGGTGCCGAGCGCGCCCGGCGCGCACGCCGGCGCAATGATCGGCAGACTGTTCGTCATGGCGCGTCCCTCGTTCGGGAGATCCGGCTCCAGTCTAAGCGGCGGCGGCGCGCGGCCGTTGACGCAGGTCAACGCGGTTGGAGCGGAATCGTCGCGGGCGGGCGCCCACGGCTCGCTGCGCGCGTCGCTCGTTGCCGATGGCCGATTGCCGATTGCCGATTGCCGATTGCCGATGGCCGGTCGCTCGTCGCTCGTCGCGAGTTGCATGTCGCATGCGGCGTGATGCTTGATACGTGCCGCGCGATGCAGCGGCGCCGCGCCCGCTCGCTGCGCGCGCGACGCGCATCGACGAGGGCGCGATCCGATGGCGCTTGACGCAAGTCAAGCCGCGCCCGCGCCACGGGGTTTCAATCGATGACGATACGCCTACGCTTGAACCGTCGATTTCGACGATGACGCACGGGGAACACGCATCATGCATCAGGACACGCTTTTCGATTCGCTGCTCGCCGCCGCACGGCGCCGCTCGATCACGGAGGGAGAGGTGATGCACATGCTCGACGACGAAATCGCGCGCCTCGCGGACGGCGCGCGCATTCACGACTATCTGCGCGTGATCGCGATCAGGCGGGTGCGCGAACGGATCGTGTCGCACGCGCGCGCGGCGGACGAGGCGCATGCGCGCCGTCCGGGAGCGCGTTGATGCGCGCGATGGTATTCGACGGCGGCGCGCCGCGGCTGCGCGAAGCCGAGCTGCCGGACCCCGTGCCGGCGGCGGGGCAACTGCTGATCGACGTGCACGCGTGCGGCGTGTGCCGGACCGATCTGCACGTCGTCGACGGCGATCTGCGCGATCCGAAGCGGCCGGTGATTCCGGGGCACGAGATCGTCGGCACGGTGGCCGCGCTCGGCGCGCTCGCGAAGGGTTTCACGATCGGCGAGCGTGTCGGCGTGCCTTGGCTCGGGCGCACGTGCGGCCATTGCGCGTACTGCGCGAGCGGCCGCGAGAACCTGTGCGATGCGCCCGGCTTCACCGGCTACACGATCGACGGCGGCTATGCGCAGCGCACGGTCGCCGACGCGCGCTTTTGCGTGCACGTGCCGAGCCGCTACGACGATATTCATGCGGCGCCGCTGCTGTGCGCGGGTCTCATCGGCTACCGGACGCTGAAGATGGCCGGTTCCGCGCGGCGCATCGGCCTGTACGGATTCGGCGCGGCCGCGCACCTCGTCGCGCAGGTCGCGCGTTTTCAGGGGCGCACCGTTTATGCGTTCACGCGCCCGGGCGACGCCGCCGCACAGCGGCTCGCGCGCCGGCTCGGCGCCGCGTGGGCGGGCGGCAGCGACGAAGCCGCGCCCGAGCCGCTCGATGCGGCGCTGATCTTCGCATCGGTCGGCGCGCTCGTGCCGGCCGCGCTCGCGGCGGTCGTGAAGGGCGGCGCCGTCGTGTGCGGTGGGATTCACATGTCGGACATTCCGTCGTTTTCGTACGATTTGTTGTGGGGCGAGCGGCGGATCGTATCGGTCGCGAACCTGACGCGCGACGACGCGGCCGAATTCATGCGGATTGCGAACGACGTGCCGCTCGACGTGGAGGCAACGCCGTATCCGCTCGCGCAGGCGAACCAGGCACTCGACGATCTGCGCGCCGGACGTCTGGCCGGGGCGGCGGTGTTGACGATGCGCTAGCGCCGGAGCGCGTGCGCGCCTGCGTGGCGGTTGCCGAGGGCATGCGGCGAGATGCGGCCGCGCCGCGTCGGTCGCCGGGAACGGAGGCGGGCCCGTCGCGGGAGGCGCGGCCGCGCATTGAAACGTCGACGCATCGAAATACCGATACATCCACACTTCAACACGCCGGCGCGGCCGCTTCGCAACGCGCCGCCGCAGCGGCGCGTCACACGCGCGCGAGCCCCTGCGGATCGGTGATGCGGATCTGCTTGCCGCGCGGCGCGATCAACCGGTCGCGCTGGAACTTCGACAGCATCCGGCTGACCGTCTCGAGCTTCATCCCGAGGTAGCAGCCGATTTCCTCGCGCGTCATCCGCAGGTTGAATTCCGATGCCGAATAGCCGCGCTTCTGGAAACGCTCGGAAATATTGAGCAGGAATGCGGCAACGCGCTGCTCGGCCGTCATCGTGCCGAGCAGCATCATCAGGCTCGATTCGCGAACGATCTCGCCGCTCATCAACTGATGCACGTGGTGCTGCATCGGCTTCACCTCGCGGCACACCGCCTCGAGCTGCGCGAACGGGATGATGCACACGGTGCTGTCCTCGAGCGCAATCGCATCGCTGTTGTGGCGGCCGCCGCACACGCCGTCCAGCCCGAGCGTCTCGCCGACGATCTGGAAGCCCGTTACCTGCTCGCGGCCGTCGCGGTGCATGACGACCGTCTTGAACGAGCCGGTGCGCACCGCATAGATGCTCTGGAACGTGTCGTGCGTGCGGAACAGCGCGTCGCCGCGCTTGACGTGGCGCGTCGTGCAGACCATCGCGTCGAGCCGCGCGAATTCGATCGGCGTGAGGCCGGCCGGCATGCACACGTTGCGTATCGCGCAGGTCGAGCAGCGGGTCGCCGGCAGCTTCGGCGCGTCGTCGGCCGTCACGGGATGCAGCCTGATCACCGGCCGCTGCGGCTCGGCGCAGGGCTCTGCTTCATTGACAGAGGCGGTCAGCATAATCGGCTCCTTTCATGCGCGACGCCCGACTGGCACGGCGGACGTGGCGTACACGTGGCGCGGCACGCGGTGCCGCTTTGCGCGACGGCGTCGACGAAGCGATCGACGCGTGCCGCGCGGCATGCCGGACGGCGACTGCGAGCTGCCGGGAACGGTCGTCCGGGGGGCGGGCTCGCGCGCCGCCGTGCGCAATCCGCCATTTCGTTGCGATTGCCGAACCGGCCGGCGCAAGCCGCCCGCTAAGAGCATAGACGACGAAACGCGAGGTGAAGCGATCGTCGGCGGACTTGCCCCTATGGTTGCCAGTATGGAACGCGGATTGCTGCATCGAAATTGGCAAACATTGAAGTTGGCGTAAGCATCAGCGTAGCGCTGTAGGTCATTTCCTACAGCAGTGGCGCGGGTCGTTGCCGTTTGTTCGTTTGACTCAGGTCAACGGATCGCGTAAGTGCGCGCTTACAGTAAAACGCGATAGCGTTGAGGGGTTTCACGTCGCGTCGCGGCGGCGGGTGTCGACATGTCGCCGCGCATGCGCACCGGCGCGCGCGTTCGTCGCGCGCCGGGCAACACATTTTTCAACCCATGCCCGGATGGCCGCCGCGCGACTGTGCTTGCGCAGGGCGCGGCGCCAATGCCGCACCGGGCACCTCATCGGGAGGCCGTGATGCAAGCAAAACGCGTGGCATTCGTGACGGGCGGTATGGGCGGACTGGGTGCGGCGATCAGCCGGCGGCTGCACGACGCCGGCATGGCTGTGGCGGTGTCGCATTCGGAGCGCAACGATCATGTGTCGACGTGGCTGATGCACGAGCGCGACGCCGGACGCGATTTCAAGGCGTATGCGGTCGACGTCGCGGATTTCGAATCGTGCGAGCGGTGCGCGGAGAAGGTGCTCGCCGATTTCGGCAAGGTCGACGTGCTGATCAACAACGCGGGGATCACGCGCGATGCGACGTTCATGAAGATGACGAAGGGCGACTGGGACGCGGTGATGCGCACCGATCTCGATGCGATGTTCAACGTGACGAAACAGTTCATCGCGGGCATGGTCGAGCGGCGCTTCGGGCGCATCGTCAACATCGGCTCGGTGAACGGCTCGCGCGGCGCGTTCGGTCAGGCGAATTATGCGTCGGCGAAGGCGGGCATCCACGGCTTCACGAAGACGCTCGCGCTCGAGACGGCGAAGCGCGGGATCACGGTCAACACGGTGTCGCCCGGCTATCTCGCGACCGCGATGGTCGAAGCGGTGCCGCAGGACGTGCTCGAGGCGAAGATCCTGCCGCAGATTCCGGTTGGCCGGCTCGGCCGGCCCGACGAAGTGGCCGCGCTCATCGCGTTTCTGTGCTCGGACGACGCGGGGTTCGTCACCGGCGCCGATCTCGCGATCAACGGCGGGATGCACATGTCCTGACCGGCCGCTACACCGGCGCCGGCCGCACCGAGGCGGCGCACTTTGGCTTCGGCGGGGTGCGATTCGGCTCGATGCGGTGCGCACGGGGCAGCCGGCGTCGCGCGGGACGACGCCGCGCCGCTGTGTCATGCGGCACTCGCATCGCATGATTGAAATGGTGGGGGGCGGTGTTGCGGGGTTGGCCGACCACCTATCGTTCGCCGGTTGCGTTTCGAGCGGGTTCCGCTTGCATGTCGATTGTTTCTGCCGCGCGTAGCGGGCACTGT
Source organism: Burkholderia mallei ATCC 23344 (assembly GCF_000011705.1). Classification (NCBI taxonomy): domain Bacteria; kingdom Pseudomonadati; phylum Pseudomonadota; class Betaproteobacteria; order Burkholderiales; family Burkholderiaceae; genus Burkholderia; species Burkholderia mallei. Next base: position 163,334 of record NC_006349.2, read on the forward strand.
CCCACCGCCCGGCCGCGCGATCGATCTGCGTAATCGTTCAGGGTGACGAAACATCGGACGCGGATCTCGCCGTCGCCGCCGGCATGTCGCCCGCGGCATTCGTCGGCTGATTCGCCGCGCCCGGTTTCGATCGATCGGCGCGCGCCGTCATGTTTCGCCGATTCCGGCCGCAGCGTTCGAGGCGGTCGCGGCGTTCGATACGCATCGGCGGATGCCGCTTGTTGCCGCCCATTCCACGCATTCCGCCAATTCACCGATTCACCGATTCGATGCGGCAAAACGGCGGGCCTCGCCGCTTGCCCGGCGGCCTCGCTGCACTCGCCCGGATCATGCCGCGCGCGTGGGCGCGTCCTCCAGTTCGACCGATTCGAGGTACGACGGCACGTCGCAACGCCAATGCAGGGTTTCCTCGATTCGCCGCCGCAGCGCGTCGGCCGCTGCGGGCTCGCCGTGCGTGACGAACGTGCGCGCGGGCGCGCTCGATTGCGCGCCGAGCCATCCGAGGATCTCGCCGTAATCCGCGTGCGCGGACAGCGACGAGATCATCTGGACCTGCGCGCGCACGCGCACGTATTCGCCGTGAATCTTCAGCGTCGGCTCGTGCGCGGCGAGCGCCGCCCCGCGCGTGCCCGCCGCCTGGTAGCCGACGAGCAGGACCGTGTTGCGGCTGTCGGGCGCGTAGCGCGCGAGATGATGCAGCACGCGGCCGCCCGTCGCCATGCCGCTGCCGGCGATGACGACCATCGGCCCATGGTGATCGGCGATCGCCTTCGATTGCTCGACCGTGCGCACCATCACCGCCGCATGACCGATCGCATCCGCGTCGGACATCGTGAGCCGGTGGTCGGATAGCCGCCGCCGGTAGATCTCGGTGACGCTCGTCGCCATCGGGCTGTCGAGAAAGACGGGGACGTGCGGCATCCGCCCGGTCTGCTTCAATTGCGCGATGTAGTAAAGGATCTCCTGCGCGCGCCCGACCGTGAAGCACGGCATCACGACCACGCCGCCGCGCGCGAACGTCTTCGCGAACACGTCGGCGAGCTCGGTCTGCGGATCGCTCGCATCGTGCAGCCGGTCGCCGTACGTCGATTCGACGACGAGATAGTCCGCATGAACGGGCGGCACGGGCGCGCGCATGATCGGATCGTGCGCGCGGCCGAGATCGCCGGAGAACGCGAGCAGCGTATGCCGCCAGCAGACGACGACGCTCGCCGCGCCGAGAATGTGCCCGGCGGGCAGCAGACGGAAGTGCAGATCGCCCGCGAGCGCGCTCGGCGCGTCGAAATCGCGCGGCGCGAGGCGCTCGAGCGTGCGCTTCGCGTCGTCGGTCGTGTAGAGCGGCAACGCCGGATGATGTTTCGAGTAGCCGTGGCGGTTCGCGAAATCGGCTTCTTCCTCGAGGAGCCGCGCGCTGTCGATCAGCATGATCTCGCAGAGCGCCGCGGTGCCGTGCGTGCAATAGATCGGCCCGCGGAAGCCCTCGCGCACGAGCACGGGCAGATAGCCGCTGTGATCGAGATGCGCATGCGTGAGCACGACGGCGTCGATCGAATCGGCGGGCACGGGCAGCGGGCTCCAGTTGCGCAGCCGCAGCTTCTTCGTGCCCTGGAACAGCCCGCAGTCGATCAGGACGCGTGTCCCGGCGTCCTCGAGCAGATACTTCGAGCCGGTGACGGTTTCCGTCGCGCCGAGGAACGTCAGTTTCATGAGACCTCCCGGAATGCGTGTGGTGTTCGATGCGCCCATTGCACTACACGCGACGCGCGCCTTGCTGACGTGGATCAATCCGCGCGGCGAAGCGCCGGCAGGCGCGACGAAAAGGGGCATGAACGGATGAAGGCGTGGGTGCGGGCGCGCCGCGGCGCACGAATCCGCCGTCGGCGAGGTTGCATGAAGAGGATGCATGGGGATGCTGCGGCGCGGCGAAATCGACGCCGGCACGGACGGCCGCCCGCATGCGGGCGGCGGGCTGCGCGTTCGACGCCGGCATGGGGCGGCGGGCGTTCGACGTGAGGCGGCAGACCTCAGGGCGCCTGCATCAGCGCGTTTGTGCGGTGCGGCGCGCGGCTGGTGTTCGCCGCGCGCGAGACAGGAAGCGGCGCACGGGGCGTCATCGCCGGCTGCCTGTGCGCGCGGCACGGGCGAGCCGTTTGAAGGAGGCGCTCGGGCGCCGCCGCGACCCCCGCCCGCCGGGGGCGCGCGGGCGTGAGTTAGGGAAATTCCGCAACGAAGAATGTGTTTTTTGCGTGAAGTCGTTCTTGCGCAGTTTTAGAACGTCTCCTATCATGACATCCATCAATGTAACGTTGATTGATGGTTTGATGTGAGATAGCGACTGCGCCCCAATCCCCAAATCGAACCATCGGGGCGTTGCATCGAGTCGCACCGACGTCCCCTGACGGGACCATGGAGACAAATACGTGAATGCCATTGTTCGTCGCGATATCCGCTTCGCCTTGCCGCCCGACCGCATCTGCGACTGGCACACCGAAGGCGTGGGCGTGACGCACCTGTTCAACGCGCTGTCGCTGCTGTTTCCGGCGGGCGAGCGCTTCTTCATGGATTCGGTGCGCAACTACCGCGACCGGATCGAGGAGCCGAACCTGAAGCGCGACATCGCCGGCTTCATCGGCCAGGAAGCGATGCACACGCGCGAGCACGTCGAATTCAACGATCTGCTGCAGGCGGCGGGCCTGCCCGCGCACAAGCTGGACAAGCGGCTGTGGACGGTGCTCGGCTGGTTCAAGAAAGTGCTGCCGCACTCGATGCAGCTCGCGATCACGATGGCGCTCGAGCACTACACCGCGATGTTCACGGGCCTCGTGCTCGCGAACCGCATCACGACGAGCGAAGTCGACGGCTATCGCCAGATGTGGATGTGGCACTCGATGGAGGAAACCGAGCACAAGGCGGTCGCCTACGACGTGTGGCGCACCGTGATGAAGCCGAGCCTCGCGAGCTACCTGTTGCGCACGGGCACGATGCTGTTCGTCACGCTCGTGTTCTGGGCGACGCTGTTCGATTTCAACACGCGGCTGCTGATCTCGCATCGCCGCCGCATCGGCGGGCGGCTCGGCATCGGCAAGCTGGTCAAGTATCTGTGGGGCCCGAGGAACGGCATCTTCGCGCAGATCGCGCGCGAGTGGATCGACTACTTCCGTCCGGGTTTCCATCCGTGGGATCACGACAACAGCGTGCATTTGGAGCGACTCGACGATCTGATCGCCGAGATCGACGCGAGCAATGCGCGCCAGGCCGCGAAGGCCGCGCCGCGCCGGGTGCCGCTGCATCCGGTGCCGCAGGCGGTGTAACGCCGCGGCGTCACGCAGGATAAGCAGGCAAATCAGGGAGAAGAGAAGGGCCGCTACGAGCGGCCCTCAGACTGCTGACGAACCCCACGTTTTTGTGAGCGTGGGGTTTTGTCTTTCTGGGATCAGGATTGCGGGTTCGCCGCGAGCGGGTAGTCGAAGCTGCAGCGCAAACCGCTCACCAGACGCAGCAGCATGCGCACGAAGCGCCAATCGGGACCCGCTGGCCCCTTTTTCCGCTTCCGCGCCAGCAGCATCGCAATCTTCTTGATGTTCTGTGCCGCCGCGGCCAGCAAGCACTGCTCGGCCACCTTGCGTAGCCCACGCATACGGGCATAACGGTGCCCATGCAGCTGCTTGGCATCGGCGAAGCTGCGCTCCACCGTCTGCTTGCGCCGCGCGTAAATGCGTTGGCCCCATTCGGTCAAGCGCCGCGCGTCCACCCGCTCCTTGGCGCGCTCCCACACGTGGCGCGTTACCACCTTCACCGCGATCGCACTGTTCGTGCACTGCGATCGTACCGGGCAGCGCCCGCAGATCTGCGCATTGGATTTGTATTCCCGATAGCCGAGCCGATTGGTCGTGCTGTACGGCAGGGCCTGCCCCTGCGGGCACACGTATTCGTTGCGATACGCGTCGTACTTGAACTGCCGTTTGTAGAACATGCCCGGCTTGTGGTTCGGCGTGCGATAGCCCATCACCCCGGCAATCCCTCGCTCCTCCAGCCCCTGGCACACCGCCGGCGTGAAGTAGCCCGCATCCAGCCCCACCGCCTCGACCTTGAACTCAAAGCGCTCGCGCTGGCGATCCAGCCGATCCAGATACGGCTGGCTGTCATGCACCGAGGCCGGCGTCACATGCGTATCGGTGATGATCGCGTGCTTGGCATCCACCGTGCGGTGGTCCAGATAGAAGAACCCCTTCGGCTTGTCGTCCCGCACCATGTAGCCGCTGTCCGGATCGGTCCGGCTGAGCTTGGTGTCCTTGCTAGACGGCGGCTCATCGTCGTCGCGATCCAGCGGCTTCCTGCCATGCGCGGCCCGGTCCGCATCCACTGCCGCGTTCAATGCCTCCGTGTAGGCGGCCGGCGTCTGCTCCAGCTTCACCACATCGAACTTGCCTTTGTTCGCGTTCGCCTTCAGGTGCGTGCTGTCCGTGTACAGCACCCGACCGTCGACCAGCCCGCGCTTGATCGCCTGCCGCACGATCTCGTCGAAGATCTCCTGATACACCGTCGTGTCCGTGAAGCGTCGGCGGCGATTCTGCGAGAACGTTGACGCATCCGGCACCTTGTCGGTCAGCCGGAACCGGGCGAACCAGCGATAGGCGACGTTGACCTGGACCTCACGCATCAGTTGCCGCTCGCTGCGCACCCCGAACAGGTAGCCGATGAACAACAGCTTGAACATCACCACGGGATCGAGCGCCGGCCGCCCGTTGTCCGCGCAATACAGATGCGCCACCTTCGCGCGGATGAACTCGAAATCCACCGCCGCATCGATCTGGCGCAGCAGGTGGTCCTTCGGCACGAGTTCCTCGAGCGTCACCATCTCGAGTTCGTGCTGCGTGGGCATGGGCGTCTTCAGCATCACGCCATTAAAAAACAAAAATCCCCCACTTGGCGAGGGTTTGTCAGCAATCTGAAGGGCCGCTACGAGCGGCCCTTCCGTTTTTTTCGGCGCGCGCGTCGGCGCGTCGGCATGAGCATCGCGCGCGAGCGCCGCGCCCGCCATGTCCGCCACGCCCGTGGCGCCGTCTCGCCGCGTGCGGTACCGCTGCGCCGTTTCGCTCGGTGCCGCACCGTTACACCCGCACCGTTACACCATTTCCCGCCCTTTCGCGCCGTTCCTGCACCGCTTGTGCATCGCCGCGCGCCGTTGCGCGCCGCAGCGAAGTTCGGCCGATTTCGCATTCTTCATATTTTTCGATGCCGCGCCGCACCGGACGAGCGCGGGCGCCCGACGGGCGGCGGCGAGCCCCGAGCCGCCGCGCTGCGCGCGCAACCCATTGATCGGCAAAGCGTTTTGCCTGCGTCGATCTTGCGCGTCGCAGCACGTCATGTTGCAGGCGAGCTCTGACGAATCGGGTAGAATCCGCGCTGCGCAAAAAATGCGTGCGGCGCGGCGCGCCCGGTCGGCACCGGGCGGCGCGCCGCGGATCGTTCCGGGGACGCGCCGAATCCGGCGTCCTGCCCGGCGCGGCGTCGAACCGTCGCCCGCCGCTTTTGCCAGCCCGTTATGTCACCACACCCGAATTCCGACAACTCAACCGCACAATCGAATCCTCCTCAGCTGCGCCGCAGCCTGAAAGCCCGTCACCTGACGATGATCGCGATCGGCGGCTCGATCGGCACGGGCCTGTTCGTCGCGTCCGGCGCGTCCATCTCGCAGGCGGGCCCCGGCGGCGCGATGCTCGCCTATCTGTTGATCGGCCTGATGGTCTATTGCCTGATGATGAGCTTGGGCGAGATGGCCGCGTTCATGCCGGTGTCGGGCTCGTTCGCGACGTACGGCGCGAAATACGTCGAGGAAGGCTTCGGCTTCGCGCTCGGCTGGAACTACTGGTACAACTGGGCGGTGACGATCGCCGTCGAGCTCGTCGCCGCGCAGCTCGTCATGCATTACTGGTTTCCGGACGTGCCGGGCGTCTGGTGGAGCGCGGCGTTCCTCGGCGTGATGTTCCTGCTCAACGTGCTGACCGTGCGCGGCTTCGGCGAGGCCGAATACTGGTTCGCGCTCATCAAGGTCGTCACCGTGATCGCGTTCATCGGCGTCGGCCTGCTGATGATCTTCGGCATCCTGAAGGGCGGCCCGAGCAACGGCTGGAGCAACTTCACGATCGGCGACGCGCCGTTCGCGGGCGGCCTGCCCGCGATGATGGGCGTCGCGATGATCGCCGGCTTCTCGTTCCAGGGCACCGAGCTGATCGGCGTCGCGGCCGGCGAATCGGAAAACCCGCGCACGACGATCCCGCGCGCGGTGCGCCAGGTGTTCTGGCGCATCCTGCTGTTCTACGTGCTCGCGATCTTCGTGATCGGCGTGCTGATTCCGTACACCGATCCGAATCTGCTGAAGAGCGACGTGACCGACGTCGGCGTGAGCCCGTTTACGCTCGTGTTCCGTCACGCGGGCCTCGCGTTCGCCGCGGGCGTGATGAACGCGGTGATCCTGACCGCCGTGCTCTCGGCGGGCAACTCGGGGATGTACGCGTCGACGCGGATGCTCCACAACCTCGCGACCGAAGGCCGCGCGCCGAAGCTGTTCGCGAAGCTGTCGGCGGGCGGCGTGCCGCGCAACGCGCTGTATGCGACGACCGCGGTCGGCGCGCTGTGCTTCCTGTCGTCGCTGTACGGCGACAAGACCGTGTATCTGTGGCTGCTGAACACGTCGGGAATGACGGGCTTCATCGCGTGGCTCGGCATCGCGCTCAGCCACTATCGCTTCCGCAAGGGCTACGTGCGCCAGGGCTTCTCGGTCGACCAACTGCCGTATCAGTCGAGCCTGTATCCGTACGGCCCGATCTTCGCGTTCGCGCTGTGCATCGTGATCGCGCTCGGCCAGGATTATCAGGCGTTCCTCGCGAACCGGATCGACTGGATCGGCGTGCTCGCCACCTACGTCGGCATTCCGCTCTTCCTCGTCGTGTGGCTCGGCTATCGGCTCGTCCACAAGACGCGCGTCGTCCGCTATGAGGACATGGACATCGCATCGTGGGTGGCCGAGCACGAGCGCGCGGCGGCGCACGAGGCGCGCGAGGCGGCGGCCGTGCGCGTGCCGTCGAGTCCCGAGGCGGCTTCGTAACGCATCGCGTCCCGCAGCGGGCGGACGCTTCGCTGCGAATTCGACAGGCGGCCTGCCCGGCTTCGGGCGCGGCCGCCTTTTTTTAGGTTCATCGCGGAATCCCGGGGAACGCGGCGCGGATCTTGAGGAAGAAGTATTGCTCGTCGCGGTACTGACCTGCCCCCTTCGATAGGGCCAATGGGCTTCTAGCAAAGTCCCTTTAAACCAACTCCTGGAAAGCGGCAGGAGCGTCCGCGGTTGCCCGATGTTTCGCCGCAAACTCTGACGGCGCAAGGTAGTTCAGTGCGCTGTGCGGCCTTTGCTCGTTGTAGTCCTGACGCCATGCCGCGATGACTGCCCGAGCGTGCGCGAGCGTCGTGAACCAGTGCTCGTTAAGGCATTCGTCGCGGAACTTGCCGTTGAACGATTCGATGTACGCATTCTGCGTGGGCTTGCCCGCCTGAATCAACTTCAGCGTGACGCCGTTCGCATACGCCCACTGGTCAAGCGCGCGGCTCGTAAATTCGGGTCCCTGGTCTGTTCGCACCGCCTTGGGATAGCCACGGAAGCGAGCTGCACGGTCCAATGCCCGAGCGACATACAAACCTGAGATGCCATGGTCGACGACGATGTCGACAGCCTCTTTCGTGAAATCGTCGACGACGGTCAGGCACTTCACGCGCCGGCCGTTGGAAAGCGCATCCATCACGAAATCGATTGACCATACCTCGTTGGGTGCGCCCGGCAATGCCAGTTGCTCGCGCTCAATCATGACGCCGTGGCGCTTGCGACGGCGCCGCACAGCCAGCCCTGCCTCACGGTACAGGCGATAGATGCGCTTGTGATTGGCGTGCGTGCCTTCGCGTTCCACCAGGGCGTGCAGTCGGCGGTAGCCGAATCGACGACGTTCGTGCGCCAACTTCACCAGACGCGCCGCGAGCACCTCATTCTCGTGGTCCGGCTTCGCGTCGTAATGCAGCACGCTGCGAGAAAGCCCGACAAGCCGGCAGGCGCGGCGCTCGGAGATGTTGACCTTCTCCCGAATCGCCAACACTGCTTCGCGTTTGGCTTGCGGGCTCAGGGCTTTCCCTTGACGACAACCTTCAACGCTTCCATATCGAGCATTGCTTCGGTCAGCAGTTTCTTCAGTCGGGCATTCTCCACCTCGAGGCCCTTGAGCCGGCGGGCTTCCGAGACTTCCATGCCGCCGAACTTCGCGCGCCAGGTGTAGAACGACGCGTCACTGAACCCATGCTTCCTGCACAGTTCCTTGACCGGCATACCGGCCTCGGCTTCCTTCAGAAACCCGATGATTTGCTGTTCCGTAAAGCGCTTCTTCATGTTCGTCTTCTTCTCCGAAAACGAACTTTACTAGACTCCGGCTGGCCCTGTTTGTAGGGGGCAGGTCAGTACCCGTAAGCGCGGCGCTTGATGACCTTGATCGTGTTGTTGATGCCTTCGACGACGCTGGTATTGAGCGGATGGCGGCAGCGGGCCACGATTCCGTGCCAGTAACCCTGCAAGCGCTGGGCGAACTTTTGCAAGGCGGCGATCCCGCTTTGCTGAGCCTGTTCGAACCATTGCCCCCAAGCCTTTTCCGCGCAGGCCGGCTTGCGGTAGAACCAGAGCCGTTTGAGCTCGTCGCGCAGCACATAGACGCATAACAGCGACTGATTGGCCGCCAGCAGTTCCTTCAGATGCACGGCCTGTTCTGGCTTCAGGTTATGACGGTTGCGCAGCAGCAACCAGCGACTGGACTTCAGAACCTTGCGGGCCGGCTTGTCATGTCGCAGTTGGTTGGCCTGATCCACCCGTACCCGATCGATCACCTCGCGACCGTACTTGGCCACGACGTGGTACAGGTCAAAGACGATTTCCGCCTGCGGGCACTGTTCCTTGATCTCCAGCTCATAGGCCGTGGTCATGTCGATTGCGACCGCTTCGATGCGCTCGGCCACGCCTTCGGGGAGTTGTTCGAAGAAGGCGCGCGCCGTCTCGCGTGACCGTCCGGGCCCAACCCAGAGGACCTGTCGGCCGATCGGATCAACCACCACCGTGGCGTAGCGATGGCCTTTATGGAGCGCGAACTCGTCCATCGCCAGATAACGGATCGTCGACCAGTCCGGTTCGGCCACGCGCGCGCGCAAGCGCATCTTGTCGATCGATTTGACCGTGTGCCAGCCCAGTTCGTAGAAGGCCGCCACGGCCTGTACGCTGGCGGCCTGCAGCAACTTCTCGCAGGCCTTGGCAAACCGCTGCGTCACCCGCTGGTAGCGGCCCAGCCAGTCCAGCTTCTCCAGCCGCGCTGCGCCGCAGCGTTCGCACCAGACTCGGCGTCGAGGCACGTGCAGCACCACCCGGTACTCGAACAACGGCAGATCACGTACCCGCCGTACGGTCGTTTCATGAATCTGCTGGCAACGCGCACCGCATTGCTCGCAGTACATGATCTGACTGACCGGCTTCAGGTAGAGCGACAGCGTGCGGCTATCGCCCTGCGGCCACTCCACCCGCTCCAGCCGATAGCCTGTCCAGCAACCTAGTGCCTGAAGTGCCTTGCGATCGAGCAATTCCGCCTCCTGACATCCATAAAATCAGGCGTCAGGTTACGCAATCGTTCTCCAAGTCTCCACGGTTTTCTGCGATGAACCTTTTTTTATGCGCGTTGCCTGTCGTTCTTGTTCTGGCCTGACGCCTGACGCCTGACGCCTGACGCACGGCGCACGGCGCACGGCGCGCCAGGCGTTGCGTTGCGTCGTGCCGCGCCGCGAGCGCCGTGACGCAGGCGCGCGGCCTGCGCGCGTCGCGTGGGCGCGCCCGCTTACGGCGCGGCGAACACGTCGGTGCGGTTCGCCGTGTTGCCCGAGTTCGTTTGCACGAAGAACGGCAGGAACGACGTGCCGCGCGTGTCGAGCCCCGCGTAATCGCCGATGAAGAAGCCTTCGGCGACGGGCGCGGTGCGCATGTCGAACGGGCCGGCGATGCGCCGCTCGGTGCCGAACGTGCGGCCGCCGTCGCTCGACAGCGTGCGCCAGTAGTGGGTCGGCAGCGTCGTCGTGTTGCCGGGCTGCAGATCGCGGAAGTCGTAATAGGTGACCGCGACGACGCCCGCCGAGTTCACCCGCACCGACGGATTGAACGCGGGCCGCCCGCTCGGCGTGTTCACGCGCAGCGGCGCGCTCCACGTCGCGCCGCCGTCGGACGACGTCGACAGCGCGATCTCGTCGTACAGGCCGCCGTTGAAGCGCGAGTCCTGCCAGACGACGTACAGCTGGCCCGTCGCGGGATCGATCGCGGGCTCGGGGATGATGTCGCCCGTGCGAACCGGTTCGTTCGTATTCGGATCGGTGACGGACACCGTCTGCAGGCCCGACACGATTTGCGGCTTCGTCCACGTCGCGCCGTCGTCGGTCGACTTGATGAACGCGACCTTGCCCGCGGCCGCGCTGAACGGCGGCTGGATCAGGTCGAAGAAATCGTACAGCGTGCCCGTCTTGCGATCGACGACGATCTGGTTGCCGATCGTCTGCTGGCGGGACGGCACGTCGACGATCACGCTCGGCGCGCTCCATGTCTTGCCGCCGTCGACGGTCTTCGAAAAGTAGCTCGGCCCGCGAGACGCGGCGGTGTGCAGGTTCGCGTGCGGGTTGCCGGTCGGTTGCTCGAGCCGGTCCCATACCGCGTACGCGGTGCCGGCCTTCGTCGGGTTCGCGCTCACCGATTCCTTGTCGTTGAAGAACTGCGTGGTCGGCTCGTTGTCGGCGATGAGCAGTGTCGGCGCGCTCCAGGTCTGGCCGCCGTCCGTCGAGACCGACGCCGCGACCGCGTTGCTGTTGTTCGACTGGTTGAACGAGATCGACACCGAATACGCGGTGCCGTCGGGCCCGATCGACACCCACGGATCGGACGCGCGCTCGTACGCGAGGCCGCCCGCGCATGCGCTGAACGGCAGGTTCGTCTGTTTCCACGTGAGGCCGCCGTCGAACGAATAGCCGGCGACGAGCCCGTGCGCGCCGCCGTTCGACCAGCGGTCCTGCTGCCACGCGCCGATCACGTTGGAGGGATTCGCGGGATTCACGGCGACCCACGGTTCGACTTCCGCGTTCACATAGTTGACGCCGGGGCCGCCGATCGTGCAACCGGCGAATGGGCTCGGGCCGGAAACGAGCACGGGCGCGCCGTGCGCGGCGGCGGACATCGCAAGGGCCGCGGCCGCGGCGATTCCGGAGACAAACGAGACAGGCAAGGCATTGCGTCGCATGGACAACTCTCCTTGGTGAGCAGCGGCCGCGACTGCCGAATCCAAGCGGCGCGAGCGCGCGCGGGCCGCCCCTCGGTCGGCACGGTCGCATCGGCTCGCCCGATACGCTTGGGGTGCCGCGCTCGCCTTCGCTTCGCCGTGATCGACTGTCGTCCTCCGCCATCGCTGGGTTCCGCCAGCGCATCGGTACGACTCTCTCGTTTCTCGTTGCCGCCGTCATGCGGCGGTGCGCGGCGTTGGCGCCGCGCGTGCCGCGAATCCGCGGCGACGAATGCCTCGAAGTGGATTGCAATGTAGGCAACTTCGGACGCGACGACAGGGACTTTTTTGTAACAGAGCGTAGCGCCGGAAAGAGACGGAATTTACTTAAGGGTGCTGAAAGAATCGTGCGGAGGAATTGCCGATCGCACTGCCTTTTCGTGCATGTCGCGCGTTAAGCGAAATGCCAATCGTTCTTTGTTTGGCTGGTGTTCCGAATGCGGCGGTGCGTCGACGCTCGGTGCGCCGAGCGCGCATGCGCGCCACCGCTTCGTCATCGCTTCGTCATGCGCTCATGCGCTCATGCGCGATTCAGATGCCGATGCGGGGCGATCGACACGCCGATCCGCGCATCGGCGGCGCGCGCCGCGTATCGTGCACGCCGCGCGAGCGAATGCGGCGCGCGGTCCGCGTCACGCGCGGCGATTCGCGCGTGCGTTGTGCCGCCGCGTGAGCGGGCGCGTCGCGAACCAGTGCGTCGCGAGCACGCAAGCGATGCCGATCAGGCCGCCGGCCAGCACGTTGACGACGCGCTCGGCGGCGATCGCCGTCGACTGCTGGGCGACCCACGATGCGCACGCGATGCACGCGCAACGCGCGCCGAAGCCGGTCGCGTAATGGCGGAACGCGACGAGCGTGAGCACCGATGCGAGCGTCGCGAGCGTGTAGACGAGCGCGCCGTGCGGCAGCGCATGGCCGGCCGCGAGGCCGAGCGGCACGCCGGCGAGTGCGCCCAGGCCGCGATCGCGCAGCTTCACGCGCGCGGTGGCCGCGTCGCCCGTGACGACGCTCGCGGCGGACCAGATCGCCCATTGTCCGTTGTCGATATGGTGCCATTCGACGAGCAGCGCGGCGGCGGCCACCGCGAGCGCGACCGCGACGATTGCCTGAGCCACGTCGCTCGATGCGGCGGGGCGGCCGAGCTCGCGCGCGCCGCGCCAGCGTGCAAGGGCGTGCAGGCGGTGCGCCGCCGGCGCGTTGCGCCACGCCTGCACGCCCGACAGCGCGATGGCCGGCAGCATCGCCGCGCCCAGATAGGGGACGAGCCGCGTCGCCGAATGATGGGCGGCGGCGGCCTCGCAGGTCAGATACAGCGACGGGATGAAGACGAAGTTGCCGAGCGAGCGCAGCCGCGCGCCGCAGCGCGACAGCGCGACGGCCGCCGCCGCGAGCGTCGCGCAGCCGGCGACGAATGCAGGCCATGCGCTCAGCGCGCACGACAGCGACAGAAAGCCGGCGACGATCGCCGCGCCTTGCGCGAGTGCGCCGAGCGGCGCGATGCCGACCCGCTCGACGGCGATCGCGATCGATACCGTCGCGATCGACGCGAGCAGCCAGCGCGCGTCGCCGGTGGCGCCGTACAGTGCGATCGTCGGCGCGCAAACGGCGAGCGTGCGGCCGAGCGTCGGCAGATCGAATGCGCGGCCGGCGCGGGCGGCGAGTGCGCTGCGGGCCGCGCGGATCATGCGGGCCTCGCGCGGGCCGCGTTCACAGCGCCGCGAGATCGTCGAGCGTGACGATCCGCGCGATGCCGCGCAGCGTGTGGATCGAGCGTTGATGCTCGTCTTCCGTCGCGGCCGCGCACGCGTCCTCGAGCACGAGCACTTCGTAGTCACGATCGTGCGCGTCGCGGGCCGCTGCCTGCACGGCCCACGCCGTGCTGACGCCCGCGACGATCACGCGTTCGATCCGACGCGCACGCAGCGCGGCTTCGAGACGCGTCGCATAGAACGCGCTCACGCGCGGCTTGACGACCACGAGCTGGAAGGCGGCGGCGTCGAGATCCGGGTGGAACGCGGTGCCGGCGCCGCTCAGATCGAGCGCGCCGAATGCCTGCGCGCGGCCGAACATCGGCGAATGCGCGGGCAAGTCCGCATAGCCCGGCTCGAAGCCGACCTTGACGCCGATCCGCAGCCAGTCCTTCTGCTTCGCGGCCGCGAGCGCGCGGTTGAAGCGGCCGACCACGTCGCGCTGCGCGGCATGCGCGGCGCTGCGGGCGATCTTGCCGGTGGGATGCATGATGTCGACGATGTAGTCGAGGCCGATCAATGCGGTGTTCATCGTGAGCTCCTGGGTGAGGGGGCGGGCGACGCGGCGCCCGCCGCTTCGTCGAATTGCGCGAGGCGCTCGAGCAGCGGGCCGGCGGCGGCGAGCAGCTCGCGTTCGCCGGCGGTGAGGCAGGCGTGCATCGCGCGCACGAGCCATTCCTCGCGCTTCGCGCGGTTGCCGTACAGCATCCGCTTGCCGCTCGCGGTCAGCGACACGCGGCTCTTGCGGCCGTCGGCCGGATCCGCGTGGCGCTGGATCAGCCCGCCGCCTTCGAGCTCGCGCAGCAGCGCGGCGAGATTCGACGAGCGCATCCGCTCGGCCGATGCGAGCGCCGACGGCGTGACGTCACCGCCGAGCCGATCGATCGCGCCGAGGACGACCAGTTGCGAGAACTGCACGGGATCGGCCTGCGCCTCCCGGCGCAGGCGCCGGTTGAGCGCGGTGACCTGGCCGCGCAGGCGGGACGCTTGCTGAAGATGGTGGGACGTGATCATGGTGCTTACTTTAATATAGCTATATTTTTATAGCAATATGAGTGGGGTCGGCGTGAGCGCGGGTGCGGCGGCGCCGGATGCGGGGGAGGGCGACGCGGCGGCAGCCCGCAGCCGCTTCGGTTCGGCGGCGAACGGCCGCGCTCGTTCGCGTTCGAGCGCGCCGCCCTCATACCGAGACGGCACTCTACGCCTACCAATCGTTTATTTGGCGAGCTTATCGTTTACCGTTTTTTCATCGAAGACGATTGGCGCGATCGAACGCGCGGCGGACCGCTCCCGATGCAAGGCCGCGCCGCGAACCGCCATGCGGCGTTTGAATCGTTCGAATGCAGCGTGCATGCGCCGGCTCAGGCGGCGCGCGGCGCGCGCGCCGTGATTCGACGTGCCATCGAGGAGCAGGCGATGCTGGCAGGAATGATGTTGATCGGATCGGCCGTGACGTTCGGCGTGTGGGCCGGCCGCAATCCGTTGGTCGTGCTGAACGCGGCTGCTCGCCGTCCGACGTTCGTCGGGCGTTTCGGCCTCACGTACGGCGCGGGGCCGCGCCGCGCGCTCGACGTCTATTTGCCGGCCGCGCGCGAGCCGCGGCCGGCGGGCGGCGGCGCGCCGCTCGTGGTGTTCTTTTACGGCGGCAGTTGGCAGCGCGGCCGGCGCGGCGACTACCGGTTCGTCGGCGAGGCGCTCGCGTCGCGCGGCTGCGTCGTCGCGATACCCGATTACCGGCTCTATCCGGACGCGGTGTTTCCGGGCTTCGTCGAGGACGCGGCCGCGGCGGTGCGCTGGGCGCGCGACCATGCGGCCGCGCTCGGCGCGGATCCGCGGCGCATCCATGTCGCCGGCCATTCGGCGGGCGCGCAGATCGCGACGCTGCTCGCGACCGACAGCCGCTTTCTCCGCGCGCACGGTCTCGACAAGCGCGATCTCGCGGGCGTGGTCGGGCTCGCCGGTCCGTACGATTTCCTGCCGCTCGAGGATGCGACGCTGAAGCGGATCTTTCCCGAGCCGGGGCGCGACGCGAGCCAGCCGATCCGCTTCGTCGACGGCCGCGAGCCGCCGATGCTGCTCGCATCGGGCCTGCGCGACGCGACGGTCAAGCCGGGCAACACCGTGCGCTTCGCCTCGCGCGTCGCCGCCGCCGGCGGCGCGGTACAGGTGAGGCTCTATCCGGGCATCGGGCATGCGCTGCTCGTCGGCGCGCTCGGCTTGCCGATGCGGCGCTTCCTGCCGGTGCTCGACGACGTCGCCGCATTCGTGCGCGCCGCGCCGCGCGCGCCTGCCTGAGCGCGGGCGACGGGCGCCGCGCAATGGGCGGCCGTGCGGCCGCTCAGCCCTGATCGCCGCCGCCGACGGGCAGCACCGAGCCGGTGATGTACGACGCCTCGTCGGACGCGAGAAACAGGATCGCGGTGACCTGCTCGTCGATCGTGCCGTAGCGGTGCATCAGGCTCGACGACAGCGTCTGGTCGACGATGGCGCGATACCAGCGCGCATCGTCGTCGCCCTGCGGCTCCGTGTTGCGCGGCACCTTGCGCGGCGGCGCGTCGGTGCCGCCCGCGGCGACCGCGTTCACGCGCACGCCGTGCGCGGCGTGCTCGAACGCGAGGCTGGCGGTCAGGGCGTTGACGCCGCCCTTGGCGGCCGCGTACGGCACGCGGTGAACGCTGCGCGTCGCGATCGACGATACGTTGACGATCGCGCCGCCGCCGCGCGCGATCATGCCGGGCAGTACCGCGCGGCAGCACCACAGCGTCGGGAACAGCGAACGGCGGATCTCCGCTTCGATCTGCGCGGCTTCGTAGCGGTCGAACGGCCTCGTCCAGATCGTACCGCCGACGTTGTTGACGAGCACGTCGATCGAGCCGAACGCGTCGACGGCCGCGCGCGCCATCGCTTCGGCGCCCGCATACGTTTCGAGATCGGCGACGACGGCGAGTGCGCGGCCGCCCGCCGCGACGATGTCGGCCGCCGCCTCGTGCACGAGGTCCGCGCGATCGACGAGCACGGCCGTCGCGCCTTCGCGCGCCGCGCGCCGCGCGACACCGCGGCCGATGCCCTGCGCGGCGCCCGTGACGATCGTCACCTTGCCGCTGAAGCGGCCGGGTGCGTGGTGAGTATTCATGGTGCGTTGCTCGACGAGAATTTTTCGAAGTACAGATTGGCCGGCGTGACGCCGCGCTCGCGCAGCCAGGCCTGCACCGCGTCGACCATCGGCGCCGGGCCGCACAGATAGATGTCGACGTCGCCGCCGTTCAGCCATTCGGGCTCGACGTGCGCGCTCACGTAGCCCTTGCGTGGGTGCGCACTCGCCTCGTCCGCGACGCAGGTCCGGTACGCGAAGCCGGCGAGGCGGCGCTCGACGTCGCCGAGGCGCTCGAGCGCGACGAGATCGTCGTCGCGCGTGACGCCGTAGACGAGCCGCACGGGCGGCGCGCCGTCGCGCGATGCGCAGACGTCGAGCATCGACAGGAACGGCGCGATGCCGGTGCCGCCCGCGAGAAAGAGCGCGGGCCGCGCGGCGTCGCGCAGGTAAAAGCTGCCGTGCGGCCCGGAGAACGCGATCCGCTGGCCGGGCGCGGCCTCGTCGGTGAGATAGCGGCTCATTCGCCCGCCCGGCACGTTGCGCACGAGAAACGACACGCGCGCGTCGCCCGGGCGCGAGCTGAACGAGTACGAGCGCGTCGCGCCGAGGCCGGGAATCTCGACGTTCACGTACTGCCCGGCGAGAAAGGCGAGCTTCGCGGGCTCGTCGACGTCGATCGAGAAATGAATCGTCGACGCGGACAGCCGCTCGACCGACGCGAGCGTGCCCTCGTGGCGCGCGGCGCCCGTCTTGCATGCGGCGGACGACGCGGGCACGTCGATCACGCAATCGGAGCGCGGGCGCGTCTGGCACGCGAGCACGTAGCGCTGCGCGGCCTCGTTAGCCGTCAGCGCGTCTTCGATGTAGCTCGACGCGGGCAGCGCGTAGTCGCCGGATTCGCACCGGCAGCGGCACGTGCCGCACGCGCCGTCGCGGCAATCGAGCGGGAGGTTGATCTGCTGGCGATACGCGGCGTCGGCGAGCGTCTCGCCGTCGCGGCAGGCGATGAAGCGGGTGACGCCGTCTTCGAACTGCAGGGCGATGCGGTGTTCCATGATGCGTTCCTCGAGCGGGCCGCGCTGCCGCGGCGCGCACCGGCTAGATGTGGTAGATGTCGATCAGCTGGTTGATGTAGTCGTTCTTCAGGACGACGTACTTGCTGACGATCTTCGGCGCGTCGCCGGAGAAATCGATCGCGTAGCGCGACATGCCGAAATAGCTCGACACCGTCTTGTAGCGATAGCTGAGCGTGTGCCAGTTGAAGCGCACGGTGTGCACGTCGCCATCGGCGCTTTCGCGCTCGACGTTCGCGATGTTGTGGCTCGTGCGCGTATCGGGCACCGTCGCGCTCGAGCGCTCGGTCTTGATGCGGAACACGCGATCCTCGAGCCCCTGCCGGTTCGGGTAGTAGATCAGCGAGATTTCGCGCTGCGGATCGGTGACGAGCGCATCCGCGTCGTCCCAGGAAGGCATCCAGAACACGGCGTCCGCGCGATAGCAGTCGAGCCATGCGTCCCACGCCTTGTCGTCGAGCAGCCGGCTCTCGCGATAGAGGAACGCCTGGATGTCGGCGAGATCGATCGTCTTCATGCGCCGCTCCTTTCGGCGGCGAGCGCCTGCTTCATCGTCGCGATCCAGTAGCGGTGCTGGACCGTGTACAGCCCTTCGTCCTCGGTCTTCACGCCGCTCATCAGCGGGCGGATGCCGATCCGGCGCGCCGCTTCGTCGGGGCCCTCGATCCAGTGCGAGGCGCCGCGGCACATGTCGTTCCATTCGACCGCGCGGCCCGCGTAGCCCTGCTGGCACGCGCGGAATTCCTCGAGATCGTCGGGCGTCGCCATTCCGCTCACGTTGAAGAAATCTTCGTACTGGCGGATGCGCCGCGCGCGCGCGTCGGGCGCCTCGCCCTTCGGCGCGATGCAGTAGATCGTGACCTCGGTGCGATCGACGGCGAGCGGGCGCAGCACGCGGATCTGCGAGCCGAACTGGTCCATCAGATAGACGTTCGGGTACAGGCACAGGTTGCGCGAGTTCCGGATCATCCAGTCGGCGACGTCGCCGCCGCAGCGCGCGGCGAATTCGTCGCGGCGATCGAAGTTCGGCCGGTCCTCCGGGTTCGCCCAGCGCGTCCACAGCAGCATGTGGCCGTGATCGAACGCGTAGAAGCCGCCGCCCTGCCGGCCCCAGTTGCCCGCGTCCATCGCGCGGATCGTGTCTTCGTGCTGCGCGTCGGTCTTGCGGTGGTTGACGGTCGCCGCGTAGTTCCAGTGAACGGCCGATACGTGGTAGCCGTCCGCGCCGTTCTCGGCGGTGAGCTTCCAGTTGCCTTCGTACGTGTACGTCGACGAGCCGCGCAGCACCTCGAGGCCGTCCGCCGACTGATCGACGATCATGTCGATGATGCGCGCGGCATCGCCGAGATGCGCGGCGAGCGGCTCGACTTCGGGGTTCAGGCTGCCGAACAGGAAGCCGCGATAGTTCTCGAAGCGCGCGACTTTCTTCAGATCGTGCGAGCCGTCGCGGTTGAAGCAGTCCGGGTAGCCGGCTCCTTCGGGGTCCTTCACTTTGAGCAGCTTGCCGCCGTTGCTGAACGTCCAGCCGTGGAACGGGCACGTGTAGCTCGCGCGGTTGCCGCGCTTGTGGCGGCACAGCATCGCGCCGCGGTGCGTGCAGGCGTTGACGAACGCGTTCAGCTCGCCGTGGCGGTTGCGCGCGATCACGATCGGCTGGCGGCCGATCGTGGTCGTGTAGTAATCGTTCGCGTTCGGGAGCTGGCTCTCGTGCGCGAGATAGATCCAGTTGCCTTCGAAGATGTGCTTCATCTCGAGCTCGAACAGCATTTCGTCGGTGAACGCGCTGCGGTGCAGCCGGTAGTCGCCGCGCGCCTTGTCTTCGACGAGGAAATCGTCGATGGGGCGCGGCGTCGCACGGCGGTCCGGGTCGATCGGGATCATGGGGGCGTCTCCTGATGGGCTCTCTGATCGGGGGCGGCGCGCGTGCGGACGCGCGGTCCGGCGAGGCGCCGCGCCGCGCGTCGCATGGGAAACCCCGGGTGAACCTGCGATGCTTCGCAGGTATAGTGCTCGACGACAGCGCGGTCAGATTGAGGATAGTTGCCGGCAAAACGGTGCGTCCAACACTGATTGAGTATCGGATCGATATCCTCGAGGTATGAAGATGGAACTGCGGCATCTACGCTACTTCGTCGCGGTCGCGGAGGAGCAGAACTTCACGCGCGCGGCCGAGCGCCTGCACATCGCGCAGCCGCCGTTGAGCCGCCAGATCCAGCAGCTCGAGGAGGCGCTCGGCGTGACGCTGTTCGAGCGCCATGCGCGGCCGCTGAAGATGACCGACGCGGGGCGCTTCTTCTATTCGCACGCGGTGCAATTGCTCGCGCAGACAGCCGAGCTCGAAGCGATGACGAAGCGCGTCGGCAAGATCGAGCGCGCGCTGTCGGTGGGCTTTGTCGGCTCGACGCTGTACGGGATGCTGCCGCGCATCATCCGGCGCTTTCGCGCCGAGCACGGCGAAGTCGAGCTGAGCCTGCACGAGATGTCGACGATGGATCAGATCCAGGCGCTCAAGGACGGGCGCATCGACGTCGGCTTCGGGCGCATTCGTCATGAGGATGCGCGCGTGCGGCGCGTCGTGCTGCGCGAGGAGCGGATGATCGTCGCGCTGCCGGACGGGCATCCGCTCGAGGCGGCCAAGCCGGTGCTGTCGCTGCACGACCTCGTCAACGAGACGCTGATCATCTTTCCGAAGTCGCCGCGGCCGAGCTACGCGGACCAGGTGCTCGCCGCGTTTCACGACCGCGCGCTGAAGCCGCGCCGGATCTACGAGACGCGCGAGCTGCAGATCGCGCTCGGGCTCGTCGCGGCGGGCGAGGGCGTGTCCGTCGTGCCGCACAGCGTGTACGGGCTCAAGCGCGACGACGTCGGCTACAAGGAGCTCGACGATCCGAACCTCGTGTCGCCGATCATCATGAGCACGCGGATGCTCGACGAATCGGGGGACATTCGCGCGATGCTCGAGTTGATTTATCGTTTGTACGACGAATTCAAGATGACGTATCTGCCGCCGCACGGATGAGCGGGAGGCGGGAAGCGCGATGTCGCGGCGCGTGGCGGGGAGCGCCGGCGTGCCGATGGCGCACGTTTCGCGCGCACGGGGTGGGCGCGCGAGCGACGCCTCGCCGCATGAGCGCGGGGCGCACCGAGCCGCGGGGCCGGCCCGCGCGAGCGGCCCGGCATCGCCGGGGCCGCGGTGTCAGCGCACCGACGGCGCGGCGCGCGAAGCGCGGCCGTTCAGGCAGCCGAGCGCGTCGAGCGTCGTCTCGACCGCGGCTTCGAGCGGCGTGTGCGGCTCGCGGCCGAGCGCGGCGACGAGCCTTGCATTGTCCAGGCGCACCGCTTCGCGCCACAGATAGCGCATCTCGCGCATTTCGCGCAAGGTCTCGACGAACGGCGACGCGAGCGTGACGAGCCACCACGGGAAGGCGGCGACGCGCGGCTCGACGCCCGAGCGCCGCGCCGCGGCGGCGCGGATCGCGGCGCTCATTCGCGTGCCGTCGGCGTCCCAGTGGCCGGCCAGATGAAAGCACGAGAACGCGTCGAGCGCGTCGCGGCGCGCGAGCAATTCGACCATCGCCTGCGCGACGTCGGGGAGATACGCCCACTGGTGGCCGACGCCCGCGCGCCCGGGCGCGCGCACGGTCCGCACGGGGCGGCCGGGCTTCACGAGGCCCTGCGAGAACCAGTTGTTGCGGGCGCCGGGGCCGAAGAAGTCGCCCGCTCGCACGATCAGCACGCGCGCGCCGGCCTCCGTGGCATCGCGCAGGCGCCGCTCCATTTCCACGCGGATCGCGCCCTTGCGGGTCAGCGGGCGTTGCGGCGAATCCTCGCGCAACAGGCCGCCCGCATCCGGCCCGTAGTTGTAGACGGTGCCGGGCAGCACGATCGTCGCGCGCTCGCGTTTCGCGGCCGCGATCGTGTTCTCCAGCATCGGCAGCACCCACTCGCTCCAGCGGCGATAGCCGGGCGGATTGACCGCATGCACGATTGCCGCGCAGCCGCGAGCGGCCTCGGCGACGTCGTGCGGATTCGACGCGTCGCCGAGCCGCCAGTCGATGTCGGCCGCGCCGTCGCCCGGCGGCGCCGAGCGCGCGAGCGCCCTCACGCGCCAGCCCGCGCCGCGCAGCGCCCGAACCATTTCGCCGCCGATTCCGCCTGCCGCGCCTACCACGAGCGCCATATCCAAATTCGCCATCGCCTGCTCCCGAACGTGATCGACCGGCGCATTCTGCACCGCGCGCCGCTCGATTAAAATTACCGAAATTCGTTTGGTGGCTATACATTTTCGTATGGGCTCGGAAATCGGTTGGGAGCTGTACCGTTCGTTCCTCGGCGTGCTGCGCGAGGGTTCGCTATCGGGCGCGGCCCGCGCGCTCGGCCTCACGCAGCCGACCGTCGGCCGGCACGTCGCGGCGCTCGAGGCGGCGCTTCGCGTGCCGCTTTTCACCCGCTCGTCGAGCGGGTTGATGCCGACCGACGTGGCGCTCGCGTTGCGCGCGCACGCCGAGGCGATGGAAAGCACGGCCGATGCGCTCGCGCGCGCGGCGACGAGCTTCGGCGAGGACGTGCGCGGCGTCGTGCGGATCTCGGCGAGCGACGTGGTGGGCGTCGAGGTGCTGCCGCCGATCGTCGCGCGCCTTCGGCAGCGGCATCCGGCGCTGACGGTCGAGCTCGCATTGACGAACCGCGTGCAGGATCTGCTGCGCCGCGAAGCCGATATCGCGGTGCGAATGACGCGTCCCGGGTAGACGCAACTGATCGCGCGGCACATCGGCGGCATCGAGCTCGGCCTGCATGCGCATCGCGACTATCTCGCGCGGCGCGGCACGCCGCGCGATGCGGGCGAACTGGTTCGCCATGCGCTGATCGGCCATGACCGTCCGACGGCGTTCATCCGGCAGATCGCGAAGTCGTTCCCGGGCTTCGATCGCGGCGCGTTCGCGTTGCGCACCGACAGCGATCTCGCGCAACTCGCGCTGATCCGCTGCGGCGCGGGCATCGGCGCTTGCCAGGCGGCGCTCGCGAAGCGCGATCCCGCGCTCGTGCGGGTGCTGCCGAAGGCGTTTGCCGGCCGGCTCGACATGTGGGTCACGATGCACGAGGACCTGCGCGGGAGCCCGCGCTGCCGGGCGGCGTTCGATGCGCTGGCCGAAGGGCTCGACGCGTATGTCGACGAGCAGCGCGCGCCGGCTATCGCTCGTCGCCGCCGCCCGCTTCCCGGTACGCGCTCGGCGTGAGCCCCGTCCACTTGCGGAACGCGCGCGTGAAATTCGCCGGATCGTTGAACTGCAGCCGCGCCGCGATCGTCTTCAGATCGAGATCCGACGCGCGCAGCAGCCGGCGCGCGTCGCGCAGCCGCGCCTCGTCGACGAGCGCGCGATAGCCGCAGCCCGCGTCGAGCAGCCGCCGGCGCAGCGTGCGCGTCGACATCAGCAGGCGCCGCGCGAGCGCGTCCGGCCCCGGATAGCCGTGTGCCGTCAGCGTGAGCTCGGCGCGCACGCGCGCGACGAGGTCGCCCTCCTCGTGGCGCACGTCCGCGTATTCGCGCTCGACCTGCGCGAGCGCCTGCCGGTGCGCGACGTCGTCCGCGAGCGGCAGCGGCCAGTCGAGCGCGTCGCGCGACACCCACACCGCGTTCGCCGCGCAGCCGAAGCGCACGGGCGGCAGGCGGTCGCGATAGCGCGCGTAGTAGTCGGGTTCCGGCCAGGCGAACTGCAGCTCGATCGGCGGATCGGCGCGCCCGGCCACCGTGCCGACGTTCTGCGCGATCCCGGTCAGCACGATCTCGAACATCGCATGATGCTGGAGCACGGGGCTCGCCTGCACGCCGTGCAGCGAAAGCGTCGCGCCGTCGTCACGCTCCGCGTAGTGCAGCCGGTATTGGCGGTTGCGCATCCGGAAGTAGCGCGCATTGACGAGCAGCGACGCCCGCAGGTCGGCGGCCGTCAACGCCGCGTAGCCGAGAAAGCCGTGCACCGACATCCGCAGCCGCAGCCCGAGCTCGAAGCCGATGCCCTCGTCGCCGCTCAGCCGGATCGCGTTCAGCACGAGCCGCCCCCATTGCGACGGCGCGATGCGCGCGTCCGGCTCGCCGAGCACGTCGTCGCGCAGGCCGGTGCCCGCGCGGGCGTCGCGCGCGTCGATGCCGCGCTCCTCGAACACCGTCAGCAGATGCCGCAGGTACGCGACCGGAATCGTCGGCCGGCGCAGGCCCAGGTTGTCTTTCGTCGAACGCCGCGTCATCGTGCCGCCGAGGTTTCGAAGTGGCTGGGAATGGCCAAGATTGGCCACAAATGACAAGCATTATGGCTATTTGCGCCCTCACGGACAAGCGGTGCGCGCGCGTACGATGTGGCTGACGATCCCGATGACTCCCATGCCCGCGATACCCGATGACGACTCCATTTCCGCACCTGCTCGCCCCGCTCGATCTCGGCTTCACGACGCTGCGCAACCGCGTGCTGATGGGCTCGATGCACACGGGTCTCGAGGACAGCCGCAAGACGCTGCCGCGCCTCGCCGACTATTTCGCCGAGCGCGCGCGCGGCGGCGTCGGCCTGATCGTCACGGGCGGCTTCGCGCCGAACGTCGCCGGCTGGACGAAGCCGTTCGGCGGCACGCTGTCGACGGGGGCCGCCGCGCGCCGGCATCGCGTGATTCCGGACGCGGTGCACGCGCACGGCGGCAAGATCGCGCTGCAGATCCTGCATACCGGCCGCTACGGCTATCATCCGTTCGCGGTCGCGCCGACGCGGCTCAAATCGCCGATCTCGCCGTTCACGCCGCATGAGTTGAGCGCGCGCGGCATCGAGCGGCAGATTCGCGCGTTCGTGCGCTGCGCGCAGCTCGCGCGCGAGGCAGGCTACGACGGCGTCGAGATCATGGGTTCCGAAGGCTACCTGATCAACCAGTTCATCTCGCTGCATACGAACAAGCGCACCGACGAATGGGGCGGCTCGTACGCGAACCGGATGCGGCTGCCGGTCGAGATCGTCGAGCGTACGCGCGAGGCGGTGGGCCGCGATTTCATCATCGTCTACCGGCTGTCGATGCTCGATCTGATTCCCGACGGCAGCAACTGGGACGAAGTCGTGCTGCTCGCGAAGGCGGTCGAGCGCGCGGGCGCGACGATCATCAACACCGGCATCGGCTGGCACGAGGCGCGCGTGCCGACGATCGCGACCTCGGTGCCGCGCGGCGCGTTTGCGTGGGTGACGAAGAAGATGAAGGGCGAGGTCGGCATTCCGCTCGTGACGACGAACCGGATCAACCGGCCGGAAATCGCCGAGCAGATTCTCGCGGACGGCTGCGCGGACATGGTGTCGATGGCGCGGCCGTTTCTCGCCGATGCGGAATTCGTGAAGAAGGCGGCTGAAGGCCGCGTCGACGAGATCAACACGTGCATCGGCTGCAATCAGGCATGCCTCGATCATGCGTTCAAGAATCAGATCGCGTCTTGCCTGCTGAATCCGCGCGCATGCCACGAAACGGAGCTGAACTACACGCGCGCGGCAAGCGCGAAGCGCGTCGCGGTGATCGGCGCGGGGCCGGCCGGCCTCGCGTGCGCGACGGTGCTCGCGCAGCGCGGCCATCGCGTCGAGCTGTTCGACGCGGCGGCCGAGATCGGCGGCCAGTTCAACATGGCCAAGCGCATTCCGGGCAAGGAGGAGTTTCACGAGGCGCTGCGATACTTCGCACGCCAGATCGAGCTCGCGGGCGTGCAACTGCGGCTGAATCGCCGCGTCGACGCGGCCGAGCTGATCGCGGCCGGCTACGACGACGTCGTGCTCGCGACGGGCGTGGCGCCGCGCAACCCGCGCATTCCGGGCCAGGATCATCCGAAGGTGCTGACCTATATCGACGTGCTCGCGCGCAACAAGCCGGTCGGCGAGCGCGTCGCGGTGATCGGCGCGGGCGGGATCGGCTTCGACGTGTCGGAGTTCCTTGTTCAGGATGGCGAATCGCCGGCGCTCGATCTCGACGCGTGGAAGGCGGAGTGGGGCGTGACCGATCCCGCGCTCGCGCGCGGCGGCGTGGTGCGCGGCGAGGTTGCGCCGCCGGCGCGCCGCGTCACGCTGCTGCAACGCAAGGCGACCGGGCTCGGCAAGGGGCTCGGCAAGACCACCGGCTGGATTCACCGCGCGACGCTGAAGATGAAGCAGGTCGAGATGATCGGCGGCGTGAATTACGAACTGATCGACGACAAGGGGCTGCATGTGACGTTCGGCAAGGAGCGCCGCGATCCGACCGTGATCGAGGCCGATACGATCGTGCTGTGCGCGGGACAGGAGCCCGAGCGCGCGCTGTACGAGCCGCTGAAGGCGGCGGGCGTGCCGGTGCATCTGATCGGCGGCGCGGAACTGGCCGCGGAGCTCGACGCGAAGCGCGCGATCGATCAGGGCGCGAGGCTCGCCGCGCGGCTCTGAGCGCGAGGCGGGGCGGGGTGGCGTGCGGCGGCGTGAAGCTCGTGCGTTCGTCGCGTGTTCGCGCAGCGCGCGGTGCGGGCAGCGGCGTGCGCGTCGATGATCGTTCGCGGGGGGCGC
Organism: Burkholderia mallei ATCC 23344; assembly: GCF_000011705.1. Taxonomy (NCBI): domain Bacteria; kingdom Pseudomonadati; phylum Pseudomonadota; class Betaproteobacteria; order Burkholderiales; family Burkholderiaceae; genus Burkholderia; species Burkholderia mallei. Next base: position 189,179 of record NC_006349.2, read on the forward strand.
GCGCATCGGCTTTCATCCGGGCGCGGCGCGGGCCGCTTCGTCGCCGGCGCGTTCGCCGCCCGGCGGCCACGCTCGCCGAAGCGGACGATATGACTCAGGCGGCGGCGAGCCGCGCTCGCCGGCGTCGCTCGCTGCGATGTCGCCCATTTCGATGCGGCAGCGCGCTGCAATGCGCCGCGCAATCGGCGGCGTTGCGTGCCGAGATCGGCATCGTGTCATGTGTCGCCGTCGCGCCCGACGCCGGCAACAGGCGCCGCCGTGCGCGCGCGGGCGGCGCTCGATGCGCGCGGCGCGTCGAGCCGCTCACGCATGCGTGGTCCGTTGTCAACCGCGCGCCGCGCCGCGTCGGCGCGTGATCCCGCTTTCAACTGCTGTCGTCTCGCGCGTATGCGCGTGCGTGCGCACACACGCGCAGCCCATCTTCCCGCATGGCCGAAACACATCCCGCCGATGCTGTGGCATCGTGTCGCACCGCTGTTTTCAGCAAAAATGATTTGCCTCATTGACGGATTTTCATCTCGTTCGCCGGCCGTATGATGCGAGCGCTTCCGCGAGTCGGTCGTCCGTCGGCTTGCTCGGAGCGCGATACATCTTGCTGGCGAATGTGATGAATAGAAAGGCTTTCAGAAGCTTGTCGTGGTTCGGGGCGATCGGTGCGCTCGCCTCGCTGTCCGGCTGCGGGCTCGACGTGCTCGATCCCAAAGGCGCGGTGGGCGCCGCGGAGAAATCGCTGATCGCGACCTCGACGTGGGCGATGCTGATCGTCGTCGTGCCGGTGATCCTTCTCACGCTGCTGTTCGCATGGCGCTACCGCGCGTCGAACCGCAACGCGACCTACGCGCCGAAATGGGCGCATTCCACCGCGATCGAGATCGTGATCTGGACGGTGCCGTCGCTGATCATCCTGTTCCTCGGCATCCTCACGTGGAAGACCACGCACGCGCTCGATCCGTACCGGCCGCTCGAATCGGCGGTGAAGCCGATCGACGTCGAAGTCGTCGCGCTCGACTGGAAGTGGCTCTTCGTCTATCCGGATCTCGGCATTGCTTCGGTAAACCAACTGGCGGTGCCCGTCGGCACGCCGATCAATTTCCGGATCACGTCCGATTCGGTGATGAACTCGTTCTTCATCCCGCAGCTCGGCACGCAGGTCTATGCGATGGCCGGCATGCAGACGCGCCTGCACCTGATCGCCGACGAGCCGGGCGACTTCGCCGGCATCTCCGCGAACTACAGCGGCCGCGGCTTCTCGGACATGAAGTTCCGCACGCTCGCGACCTCGCGCGACGCGTTCGACGCGTGGGTCGCGAAGGTGCGCGCGTCGGCCGACCGGCTCGACATGACCGCGTACGGCCAGCTCGCGCAGCCGAGCGAGAAGCAGCCGGTGCGCTACTACTCGACGGTCGATCCTCGGCTCTTCAATAACATCATCGCGAAGTACAACGATGGCCGCGTCCTCGATCTGACGGACGCCGCCTGTCGGACGAAGAGGTAAGCATGTTCGGTAAATTGACGCTTTCGGCGATCCCGTTCGATCAGCCGATCATCATGGGCGCGGGCGCGTTCATGGCGCTCGTCGTGCTCGGGATTCTGGGCGCGCTCACCTATACGAAGCGCTGGAAATGGCTGTGGTGCGAGTGGCTCACGACCGTCGACCACAAGAAGCTCGGCGTGATGTACATCATCGTCGCGCTCATCATGCTGCTGCGCGGCTTCGCCGACGCGGTGATGATGCGCCTGCAGCTCGCGCTCGCGTACAACGGGCCCGGCTATCTGCCGCCGCACCACTATGACCAGATCTTCACCGCGCACGGCGTCATCATGATCTTCTTCATGGCGATGGCGTTCATGATCGGCCTGATGAACATCATCGTGCCGCTGCAGATCGGCGCGCGCGACGTCGCGTTTCCGTTCATCAATTCGCTGAGCTTCTGGATGACGGCGGTCTCGGCGATCCTGATCAACATCTCGCTCGTCGTCGGCGAGTTCGCGCAGACGGGCTGGCTCGCGTATCCGCCGCTCTCGGAGCTGCAGTTCAGTCCGGGCGTCGGCGTCGACTATTACCTGTGGGCGCTGCAGATATCCGGCGTCGGCACGCTGCTCACGGGCGTGAACTTCTTCGTGACGATCCTGCGCATGCGCGCGCCCGGCATGACACTGATGAAGATGCCGGTGTTCACGTGGACGGCGCTCTGCACGAACGTGCTGATCATGGCGTCGTTCCCGATCCTGACGGTCACGCTCGCGCTGCTCGGCCTCGACCGCTACCTCGGCATGCACTTCTTCACGAACGACGCCGGCGGCAACGCGATGCTGTATCTGAACCTGATCTGGGCGTGGGGTCATCCGGAAGTCTACATCCTGATCCTGCCCGCGTTCGGGATCTTCTCGGAAGTGGTCGCCACCTACGCGAAGAAGCCGCTGTTCGGCTACAAGACGATGGTGTACGCGTCGTGCGCGATCATGGTGCTGTCGTTCCTCGTGTGGCTGCACCACTTCTTCACGATGGGTTCGGGCGCGAACGTGAACGCGTTCTTCGGGATGATGACGATGGTGATCGCGATCCCGACCGGCGTGAAAGTGTTCAACTGGCTGTTCACGATCTATCGCGGCCGGCTCGAATTCTCGACGCCGATCCTCTGGACGATCGGCTTCATGGTGACGTTCACGCTCGGCGGGATGACGGGCGTGATGATGGCGATTCCCGGCGCGGACTTCGTGCTGCACAACAGCCTGTTCCTGATCGCGCACTTTCACAACGTGATCATCGGCGGCGTGCTGTTTGGCTATCTCGCGGGCTTCAATTACTGGTTTCCGAAGGTGTTCGGCTTCAAGCTGAACGAGACGCTCGGCAAGGCCGCGTTCTGGTTCTGGCAGGTCGGCTTCTATGTCGCGTTCGTGCCGCTGTATGTGCTCGGCTTCATGGGCATGACGCGCCGCCTGAATCACTACGACAACCCCGCCTGGCATCCGTGGCTCATCGTCGCCGCGTGCGGCGCGGCGTTGATCGCGATCGGCATCGCATGCCAGTTGCTGCAGCTCGCCGTCAGCCTGCGCGATCGGCGGCTGCCCGAGAACCGCGATCCGACGGGCGATCCGTGGGGCGGACGCACGCTCGAATGGGCGACGGCTTCGCCGCCGCCCGCGTACAACTTCGCGACGATCCCGACCGTGCACGCGCTCGACGAGTTCGCATACCGCAAGGAGCGCGGACTCGGCATCGGCAAGCCGGCGGAGTATCGCGACATCCACATGCCGTCGAACACGAGCGCGGGCCTTTTCGTCGGCGTGTTCAGCCTCGTGCTCGGCTTCGCGGCGGTATGGCACATCTGGTGGCTCGCGATCGCGGCGCTCGCCGGCATCCTCGTGACGGTGATTGCGTATAGCGCGGGCGAGAACGACGGCTATTACATTCCGGCCGACGCCGTGCGCAGGATCGAGGAAAAACGCGGCGGCGCGCGTTTCGTCGCGCGGCCGGCGCAAGTCGAACTGGAGGCAAACTGATGTCGTACCCATCCGTGAGCGCCGCGCCTCGTCACGCCGCGCACGATCATCCGCCGTCGCATTCGGTGTTCGGCTTCTGGCTGTATCTGATGACCGACTGCGTGATCTTCGCCGCGCTGTTCGCCGTGTTCGCGGTGATGGCGCATCAATTCGCGGGCGGCCCGACCGCGGTCGATCTGTTCGACATCCCGGGCGTCGCGCTCGAGACCGCGCTGCTGCTCGTGAGCAGCATCACGTACGGCTTCGCGATGATCGGCGCGCAGCGCGGCCGCCGCGGCGCGTTGTTCGGCTGGTTCGCGGTGACGTTCGTGCTCGGCGCGGCGTTTCTCGGCCTCGAACTGCGCGAGTTCTCGCAGATGATCGCGGAGGGCGCGGGCCCGCAGCGCAGCGCGTTCCTGTCGTCGTTCTTCACGCTCGTCGGCACGCATGGGCTGCATGTCGCGATCGGTCTCCTGTGGATGGCCGTGCTCGCGTGCCAGGCGCTGCGCCGCCCGGCGCTGACCGAGCGCGATATCCGCCGCCTGACGTGCCTGAGCCTCTTCTGGCACTTCCTCGACATCGTCTGGATCTGCGTCTTTTCCTTCGTTTATCTCGCGAGCGTGATCTGAATGGCCGATATGCATCTCTCCCACGACGGCGAAGCGCACGGCACCGTCGGCGGCTACCTCGCCGGTTTCATTCTGTCGGTGCTGCTCACGGCCGCGTCGTTCGGGCTCGTGTTAAGCGGCGCGCTGTCGTCGCACGCGTCGCTCATCGCGCTCGCGGTGCTCGCGTTCGTGCAGATCGTCGTGCACCTCGTGTATTTCCTGCACATGAACGGCTCGTCCAGCCAGCGCTGGAACGTGATGGCGTTCAGCTACACGGTGCTGACGGCGGCGATCCTGATCGTCGGCACGCTTTGGGTCATGCACAACGTCGGCATGAACATGATGTCGCGTTGAGCATGCCTCGCGCCCGCGCCGGTAGGCCGGCGCGGGCGGGAAAGCGCGGGCGCGCGGCGAACGGCCGTGCGCCCGTTGTCGTTTCGGCGCGGCGGGGCGCGCATGCCGCGCCGCGCGCTTCAGCGGTCGTCGTCGTGAATCGACGACGGATGACGGCACAACGCGCGCACGTCGATCTGCATGTACGGGAAGAGCGGCAACTGGCTCAGCACGTCGTGCAGGTGCGCGGGGCTCTCGACGTCGAAGACGCTGACGTTCGCATAGCGGCCCGCGACGCGCCACAGATGTCGCCACACGCCTTCGCGCTGCAGCCGCTGCGCGATCTCCTTTTCTTCCGCCTTCAGGGCCGCCGCCTTCACCGGGTCGATGTCGACGGGCAGGTTGACGGTCATTTCCACATGAAACAGCATGGCTTGCTCCTTGCGACGAATGGGACGGTAGCGGCGATCACGCTTGCGGGCGCACGCGCTCGACTTCGCTCGCCGGCACGTCGCCGCGCTCGCGCGTCAGCGTGAAATCGAAGTCGATCAGCGCGAACCGGCCGTCGATGCCGTACGGCTTGCCCTGCGCGCCTTCCGCCTGCGCGATCTTCGGAATCAGCCCCTCGCGCGTCGCGAACGCGAAGTCGTCCCAGATGTGCGGATCGCCCTCGATGTTGATCTGCGTCGTCAGCTTGCGATGGCCGGGCGCCGACACGAAGAAGTGGATGTGCGCGGGGCGGTGGCCGTGGCGGCCGAGCTGGTCGAGCAATTGCTCGGTCTTGCTGCCGGGCGGCACGCTGTAGCCGACGGGCAGCACGCTGCGGAAGCTGTAGCGGCCTTCGGCGTCGGTGCGGATCGAGCGGCGCAGGTTGAACACGGGCTGAGACGGATCGAAGTACGAATAATTGCCGAGATGGTTCGCATGCCAGACTTCGACGAGCGCGTTCGCAAGCGGCGCGCCGTTGCCGCCGAGCACGCGGCCGCGCATCACGAGCGTCTCGCCCGGATCGGTGCCGTCGTCGAGCCGCGCGTGGCCGACCGACTCCGGCGCGCCCGCGACGTACAGCGGCCCCTCGATCGTGCGCGGCGTGCCGCCCTGCAGGCCCGCCTTCGCTTCGGCTTCGTCCATCCGCACGTCGAGGAAGCGCTCGAAGCCGAGGCCAGCCGCGATGAGGCCGAATTCCTTGCCGGCATCGTTCAGGTAGTTGAGCGCGGTCCAGAATTCGCTCGGCTGCACGTCGAAATCCTCGATCGTGTAGAACAGGTCCTTCACGATCCGGTTGACGATCGCGCGCACGCGCGGGTTGCCGGGCCGCGTCGCGGCGTCGTCGAACGATTTCAGCAGGGCGTCGATGGCTTCCTTGTTCATTTGCGTCTCCAATATCGATGAATCGTGGCGTGGGTCAGCGGGCCCGGCGTTGCATCCGCTCGATGCGGGCCCAGTCGAAAGCGATGCCGAGGCCGGGGGCGCTCGGCAGGTGCAGCTTGAAATCCTCGTAGCGCAGCGGCTCGACGAGGATCTCCTCGGTCAGCAGCAGCGGGCCGAACAGCTCGGTGCCCCACTCGAGCGCGCCGAACGTGCTGAACAGTTGCGCGGACGCGATCGTGCCGGCCGCGCCTTCGAGCATCGTGCCGCCGTACAGTTCGATGCCGGCCGCGGCGGCGATCGCCGCGACGGCGGCCGCGCCCTGCAGGCCGCCCGATTGCGCGATCTTCACAGCGAACACGTCGGCCGCGCGCTCGCGCGCGAGCGCGAATGCGTCGACGGGGCCGTGCAGCGCCTCGTCGGCCATGATCGGGATGTGCGCGAGCGCGGTGAGGCGCTTCAGGCCCGCGCGATTGGCCGCGGCGATCGGCTGCTCGACGAGGCTCACGCCCGCGTCCGCGAGCCGCGCGCCGGCCCACACGGCCTCGCTTTCGGTCCATGCCTGGTTCACGTCGACGCGCACGTCGCCGCGCTCGCCGAGCGCGCGCTTGATCGCGACGACATGCGCGACGTCCTCGGCCACCGCGCGCGCGCCGATCTTCAGCTTGAACGCGCGATGGCGGCGCGCTTCGAGCATCGCCTCGGCCTCCGCGATGTCGCGCGCGGTGTCGCCGCTCGCGAGCGTCCACGCGACGTCGAGCGCGTCGGTCGTCCTGCCGCCGAGCAATTCGGACAGCGGCACGCCGAGCCGGCGCGCGTGCGCGTCGAACAGCGCGGTTTCGAGGGCGCACTTCGCGAAGCGGTTGCCCTGGAGCAGCTTGCGCACGCGCGCCATCGCGGCGCCCGGGCGGCTCGCGTCCGCGCCTCGCAGCATCGGCGCGAAATAGGCGTCGATGTTCGTCTTGATGCTCTCGGGGCTTTCTTCGCCGTACGCGAGACCGCCGATCGTCGTGCCTTCGCCGACGCCCTCGATACCGTCCGAGCATCGGACGCGCACGAGCACGAGCGTCTGGCAGTTCATCGTCGCCACCGAAAGCTTGTGCGGCCGGACTGTCGGCACGTCGACGAGCAGCGTGTCGATCCGGTCGATCGTGATGCCTGTTGCTATCATCGGAACCCTCCTGTCGCACACATGGTAGAAACAAACGCGCGACGGCGTCCAACACCCTTTCCGACTACTTCCATACTTTCGAGGTATGCATGGAACTGCGTCAGCTCCGGTATTTCATCGCGGTGGCCGAGGAGATGAACATCACGCGCGCCGCGCAGCGCCTGCACATGACGCAGCCGCCGCTCAGCCGCCAGCTTCAACTGATCGAGGACGAGATCGGCCTGCCGCTGTTCGAGCGCGGCGCGCGGCCGCTGAAGCTGACCGACGCCGGGCGGGTGCTGTACGCGCAGGCGCGGCGCGTGCTCGAACAGGCCGACGAGCTCGCGCCGCTCACGCGGCGGCTCGCGCAGGCGGCCGAGCGGATCGTGATCGGCTTCGTGCCGTCGACGCTGTACGGCGCGCTGCCCGAGGTGATCCGCGCGTTTCGCGAGGCCGCGCCGGCCGTCGAGCTTTCGCTGATCGAAATGTTCACGCTCGAGCAGCTCGGCGCGCTCAAGGGCGGGCGCATCGACATCGGCTTCGGCCGGCTGCGCTTCGACGACGATCGGCTCGTGCGCGAGGTGCTCGTCGAAGAGCGGCTGATCGCGGCGCTGCCGGACGGGCATCCGCTCGCCGCGCCCGATGCGTCGATCTCGCTGGCGGACATCGCCGGGCAGACGTTGATCGTCTACCCGAGCACGCCCCGGCCGAGCTTCGCCGACCAGCAACTGTCCGCGCTGCGCGACGGCGGGCTCGCGCCCGTCGCGGTGCACGAGGTGCGCGAGCTGCAGACGGCGCTCGGGCTCGTCGCCGCGCAGGTCGGCGTATCGCTTGTGCCGGAGAGCGTCGAGGGCGTGAGGGTGAAGGGTGTCGTCTACCGGCGGCTGCCGGAGCCCGTCGCGACCTCGCCGATCATCCTGAGCCGGCGGCTGCACGACGAAAGCCGCGCGACCGCGCTGTTCTGCTCGCTCGCGCGCGAACTGATGGCGGGCCACTGACGCGTGCCGCGCGCTCCGGCGGGCGTGAGGCGAAAGGAGAACGAAGGAATCAGGCGTCGCGCCGATCGGCGAGCGTCGCGGACGGCAGCTCGCCGAACCGTTCGCGGTAGGCGATCGCGAAGCGGCCGAAGTGCGCGAAACCGCAATCGAGCGCGATCTCGGCGATCCGGCGCTCGGGCGCGGCCGTGCGCAGCAGCTCGCGCGCGCGCTCGAGGCGCCGCTGGCGCAGGTATTGCATCGGGCTCGTCCCGCGAAACTGCAGGAAGCCGTCGCGCAGCGTGCGCTCGGGTACGCCCGCGGCCTGCGCGATGTCGGCGAGCTGCAGCGGCTGGGCGAGCTGCGCGCCGATGAACTCCTGCGCGCGCCGCACGAAGCCTGGCGCCGGATCGGCGCGCCGCGCGGGCGGCGCGGCGGGCGGATGCCCGTCGATCAGCAGATCGAGCAGCAACTGTTCGAGCCGCGTTGCGACGCGCGGGTTCGCGCTTGCGCTCGCGAGCAGTTCCGGCGAGCGCGCGACGAGCTGCAGTTGCTGCATCCACGCGCTCAGCGCCGAATCGTCGATGCCGATCACGGGATCGAGCGCCGCCGCCGCGTCGCCCGCGTGCGCGGCGAGGGTCGCCGCATCGATACGGAGGACGAACTGCTCGCAATCGCGCGACAGGTGCGCGTCGAACGGCTCGCCCGGCGCGCACAGCACGCCCGTGTGCGCGTCGACGTCGAACGCGCGGCCCATCGTGCGGACCTGCGCGGAACCCGTCAGACAAAACATCAGCAGATGATAGCCGTCCACCGCATCGAGATGCACCCGCATCGCGTCGCCGAACGCGATGGTTCCGATGCCGAGCCCGCCGAGGCGCACGTAATCCATGTGCGACGGCCCGTGCCGCGAGCCGTCCGGCAACAGCGCATGCGGCTGCATCACGCGCGAGATCCGCTCGCGCGTCTCGTCGAGGTCGCGCGATTCGAACAGCCGGTGCTCGCGCAACGCGAGCGGATCGAATGGGGTCGGGGGCATGATCGTCTGCCTCGCACAAAGCGCCGGCGTCCTGAACATCGTTCGTCGGCCGGGCGGCATGTCTGATGCGCGCATCGTAACGCGGAAATCCGCCGGAAGTGGATACTGCGCCGCCGCAACCGCACTTTCCGGATAGACGGCGAATTCTAGCGTTTCAAAAATCGGTCTCGTCAGGCGGATTGTCCAGCGCCTCAACCGCAGCAACTTGCATGGGATCGGAGCGGGCGCCCGCTCCGACCGACAGGAGACAATGATGGAAATGACCGAATCGCCGGTGGCGCTGATCGATCGCGCCGATTCGTCCGACGTGCGCTTTCCGCGCGACGACGGCTCGCGCGTGCCGTACAAGGTGTTCAGCTCGCAGGCGGTGTACGAGCGCGAGCAGGAGCGGATCTTCCGCGGGCCGACGTGGAATTTCGTCGCGCTCGAAGCGGAAATTCCGAAGCCGGGCGATTTCAAGAGCACGTTCGTCGGCGACACGCCCGTCGTCGTCACGCGCGGCGAGGACGGCGCGCTCGCCGCGTGGGTGAACCGCTGCGCGCATCGCGGCGCGCAGGTGTGCCGCAAGGCGCGCGGCAACGCGAGCTCGCACACGTGCGTGTATCACCAGTGGAGCTTCGACAGCCGGGGCGACCTGCTCGGCGTGCCGTTCCGGCGCGGCCAGAAGGGCATGGCCGGGATGCCGGCCGATTTCGATCCGAAGAGCCACGGGCTGCGCAAGCTGCGCGTCGACAGCTACAAGGGCCTCGTGTTCGCGACGTTCAGCGACGAGGTCGCGCCGCTGCCCGATTACCTCGGCGCGCAGATGCGGCCGTGGATCGACCGGATCTTCCACAAGCCGATCGAGTATCTCGGCTGCACGCGGCAGTTCTCGAAATCGAACTGGAAGCTGTACTTCGAGAACGTGAAGGACCCGTATCACGCGAGCATGCTGCATCTGTTCCATACGACGTTCAATATTTTCCGCGTCGGCATGAAGGCGCGCTCGATTCCCGATGCGACGCACGGGCTGCACAGCATCATCACGATGACGAAGACGCGCGACGACGCGGACACCGCGAGCGCGTACAAGCAGCAGAACATCCGTTCGTTCGACGAAGGTTTCTCGCTCGAGGACGATTCGATCCTCGGCCTCGTGTCCGAGTACGACGAGGACACGACGAACCACATCCAGCCGATCTTCCCGCAGCTCGTGATCCAGCAGATCCACAACACGCTCGTCGCACGCCAGTTGCTGCCGAAGGGGCCGAAGAACTTCGAATTGATCTTCCACTTCTTCGGCTATGCGGACGACACGCCCGAGCTGCGCGATTTGCGGATCAAGCAGGCGAACCTCGTCGGGCCCGCGGGCTACATCTCGATGGAGGACACCGAGGCGACCGAGCTCGTGCAGCGCGGCACCGTGCGCGACGCAAACGCGGCGTCGGTGATCGAGATGTCGCGCGGCAATCCGGACCAGCAGGACACGGCGATCACCGAGAGCCTGATCCGCAGGTTCTGGGTCGGCTACCAGCAGTTGATGGGCTATTGAAGCGGGAGACGAACATGACCGACATCACCGACGGCCTCACCGGCGACATTCGCACGTGGTTCGAGCTGCACATGCTGCAGAACCGCTACATCGGGCATCTCGACAACGATCGCCTCGAACGCTGGCCCGAGCTGTTCACCGAAGACTGCCTGTACGAGATCGTGCCGAAGGAAAACGCGGACCTGGGGCTGCCGATCGGCATCGTTTACTGCACGAACCGGCGGATGCTGCGCGATCGCGTCGTGTCGCTGCGCCACGCGAACATCTACGAAGCGCACACGTACCGGCACATGACGTCCGGGCTCACGATCGTCGGCGGCGAAGGCGGCGAGATCGAGACCGAGAGCAGCTACGTCGTCGTGCAGACGCGCAGCGACGGCGAATCGAACGTCTACCAGGCGGGCAAGTACTACGACACGGTCGTGCGCACGGCCGAGGGGCTGCGCTACCGGAAGAAGCGCGTGATTTACGACACGTCGCGCGTGCAGACGCTGCTCGCGACGCCGATCTGATTCTTGCAAGGAGTTCGAAGCATGAGCAACGAAACCGCCGCCGCGTGGCACACGCTCGGCGCACTCGACGAATTCTCCGAGGACGAGCCGGCCGCGCGCGTCGTCGGCAACAAGCCGATCGCGGTGTTCCGGGTGGGCGACGACGTGTTCGCGCTGCATGACCTGTGCACGCACGGACATGCGCGGCTGTCGGAGGGATTCGTCGAGAACGGCTGCGTCGAGTGTCCGCTGCATCAGGGGCTCTTCGATCTGCGCACCGGCGCGCCGAAATGCGCGCCGGTGACGCAGCCCGTGCGCGCGTATCCGATTCGCATCGTCGACGGGCAGGTCGAGATCCATGTCGACGGCTGACCCGTATCTGATCGCGGGCGGCGGGCACGCGGCGCGCCGCGCGGCCGAGACGCTGCGCGAGCGCGATCCGGCCGCGCGCATCGTGATGATCGGCGCGGAGCCCGAATTGCCGTACGATCGGCCCGTGTTGTCGAAGGAGGCGCTCGTCGGCGGCGACGCTGGCGAGCGCCGCGCGTTCGTGCGCGATGCCGCGTGGTATCGCGAGCGCGACATCGAGCTGCGGCTCGGCGTGCGCGTCGAGGCGATCGAGCGCGGCGCGCGGCGCGTGCGCCTGAGCGACGGCGCGCGCCTCGGCTACGCGCGGCTGCTGATCGCGACCGGCTCGCGCGTGCGGCGCTTCGCGGGGCCCGTGGACGCCGGCGTGCACGTCCACTACGTGCGCACGCTCGCCGATACGCGCGCATTGCGCGCGGCGCTCGCGCCGGGCAAGCGCGTCGCGGTGCTGGGCGGCGGCTTCATCGGGCTCGAGGTCGCCGCGTCGGCGGTGCGGCTCGGGTGCCGCGCGACGGTTGTCGATCCCGCGCCGCGCCTGCTTCAGCGCCGGATGCCCGAAGCCGTCGGCGCGTTCGCGCTCGCGCTGCATGCGCGGCACGGCGTGGACGTGCGGCTCGGCGCGCTGCCGGAGCGCATCCGCCGCGCCGCGAACGGCGCGGCGGTCGTCGAGACGAGCGCGGGCGGGATCGTCGCGGACGTCGTCGTCGCAGGCATCGGCGTCGTGCCGAACGTCGAGCTCGCGCAGGCGGCGGGCCTCGACGTCGACGACGGCGTCTGCGTCGACGAGATGTGCCGCACCGCCGATCCGGCGATCTTCGCGGCGGGCGAGGTCACGCGGCATTTCAATCCGCTCGTCGGCCGCGCTCTGCGAATCGAATCGTGGCAGATCGCGGAGAACCAGCCGGCCGTCGCGGCGGCGAACATGCTCGGCGCGGCCGAGACGTACGCGCAGTGGCCTTGGCTATGGTCCGATCAGTACGACAGCAACTTGCAGACGCTCGGCCTTTTCGGCGGCGAGCAGACGCTCGTGCTGCGCGGCTCGCCCGAGCGCGACCGCGCGTTCTGCGTGTTCGCGCTGAACGCGCGCCGCGAGCTGGCGGCGGTCGCGGCCGTCAACGCGGGGCGCGAGATCGCAGTGTGCCGCCGGTTGATGACGGCGGGCGTCGCGCTCGATCCCGCGCGTCTCGCGGATCCGTCGGACGCGCTGCGCGCGATGCTGCCGCGCGGCGTGTAGCGCGCGGCGCGTCGTGGCTGCCTCCCGCCTCTCGTTTCCCGCCTCCCGCATCGGGCGAGCGCGCCGCGCGGCGGATGGCCGGGCGATGTCGAGCACCGCGCGCGCGGCTTCGTGCGCCGTATCGCTTGCGCGTTCGCGTGCGACCGGTAAGAATCGCGTGTTGACTGACATCCGACAGACAGGCTCGCGAGCCGGGAGACTTTGATGGCCTACGATCAATCGAACATTTTTGCGAAGATCCTGCGCGGCGAGGTGCCGTGCATCCGTTTGTGCGAAACGGACACGACGCTCGCGTTCATGGACATCATGCCGCAATCGAGGGGCCATGCGCTCGTCGTGCCGAAAGAGGCGGCGGAGACGTTCTACGAGCTGTCCGAGGCGGCCGCGGCCGAAGCGATGAAGATGACGAAGCGCGTCGCGCTCGCGCTGCGCCGCACGCTCGAGCCGGAAGGGCTCTTCATCGGCCAGTTCAACGGCGCGGCGGCGGGCCAGACGGTGCCGCACGTGCACTTCCACGTGATTCCGCGCTGGGCCGACGAGCCGCTCAAGATGCATGCGCGCGAGATGGCCGACGCGGCCGAGCTGGAGGCGCTCGCCGCGCGTATCCGCACGGCGCTGTGAGCGCCAGCGGGCCCGGCGGCGCGCACGGGCATGCGCCGCGTCGCGCTGCGCCGTGGCGCGTCGCGATCAAAGCTGATCGTCGATCGGCAGCAGCAGGCAGAGCCCCGTGAGCAGGTTGCGATAGAAGCCCGCGTTCGGATCGACGCTGTACGTGCGTACCTGGCCGTCGGCGATTTCGGTCCACACGAGCGGCCATGCCGGCGCGCCCGCGCCGGTCGTCTGCGCCGCGCCCGGCGTGTCGGGCGCGAGCGTCACGCGGTAGCTGATCGTCGGCTTCGTCACTTCGTCGAACAGATTCGCGACTTCGTTCGCGAGCCGCGGGCTGTGGATCACGAGCGCGAGCTCCGTGTTCAGATGCGCGGAGCGCGGATCGAGGTTCATCGAGCCGATTACGAGAATCTTCCGGTCGATCACGTACGCCTTCGCGTGCAGGCTCGCGCGCGAGCGCGAACCCAGCATGCCGATGCGCGAGCGGCCCGGGTCCGGCTTGTATTCGTACAGCTCGACGCCGCGCTCGAGCATCGGCACGCGATACGGCGCGTAGCCCGCCTGCACGGCGATCGCGTCCGTCGCCGCGAGCGAATTCGTCAGGATCGCGACGCGCACGCCGCGCGCGGTCAGCCGGCCGAGCGCGTTCACGCCGGCATCGTGCGGAACGAAATACGGCGACAGCACGAGGAATTCGCGCTGCGCGTCGCGCGTGAGCGCGAAGAGCCGCTGCATCGGCGGGCTCTTGTAGCTGTCGTCGGGCGCGGCGATCTTCTCGGGCGAATCGGCGGTGAACTCCGCGCTCGCCCATACCAGGCCGAGCTCGTTGCGCGCGATCTGCGCGGCGAGCGGCGTCGCGTTCAGCGGCTTCGCGTTGTACGGCGTCGCGTTCGCGCGCCAGTGCGCGCGCAGCGCGTCGCGCGCCGCGTCCAGATCCTTCGCGTCGTAGCGCCGGCGATTCAGCGCCGGCAGCGGATACGTGAGCGCGCTCGACCAGTACGCGTCGAAGCTCGCCGAGACGGCGCGGGTGACGGGGCCGGCCGCGAGCACGTCGAGGTCGCGGAATTGCAGCGTCGGGCTCGCGTTGAAATATTCGTCGCCGAGATTGCGGCCGCCGACGATCGCGATCTGGTTGTCCGAGATCATCGCCTTGTTGTGCATCCGGCGCGTGAAATTGTCGATCCGCGTGAAGACGTTCGCGGTGCGCGCGAACATGCCGAGGCGCGGGGCGCCGAACGGATTGAACACGCGGACTTCGAGGTTCGCGTGCGCGTCGAGCGCCGCCATCAGCTTGTCGATGTCCTTGAAGTTCAGCGCGTCGACGAGCATGCGCACGCGCACGCCGCGGTCGGCCGCGTACAGCGCGGCGCCGAGCAGCAGCTTGCCCGTCGTGTCCTCGGCGGCGATGTAGTACTGGATGTCGAGCGTCTTCGTCGCCGCGCGCGCCACCGCGATCCGCATTTGCAGCGCCTCGTCGCCGCGCGGCAGCACGACGAAGCCCGATTCGCCCGGATGCGCGCGCGCCTGCACGGCGAGCGCGTCGGCGAGCGGCGTCGATGCGTCGGGCGGCAGCGCGTGGGAGACGGTGCGCTCGAGCGTGGTGGCGGGCGGATGCGTCGCGCAGCCGGAGAGCGCGAGCGCCGCGCACAGGACGAGCGCGCGCGCGGCGGCCTTGACGATGCGCGGTGGATGGCGCGGCGCGAGACCGCGGAGGGCGGGGCGATCCGGCACGTTGGGACTCCTTCGGGCATCGGTCGGAACGAAACGTCGAATCGACGGCGCGGCAGGCCGGTGCACCGCGCGAAGGCATTCTAAGTGGCGCCGCCGACGCGGGTCAACCGAGCCGCGCGCCGGCCGGTGTACCATCTGACGAGTCCGATTTCCGCGCCTGCAAGGCTGTCATGACCCATCCGGCATCCCCGCCATTCGAGACCAGGCGGCTCGCCGCCGCGCACGCGGCCGGTTGCCGCGCGATCCGTCTCGCCGCGCTGCGCGACGCGCCGGCCGTGTTCGGCACGACCTGCGACACGCAAGCCGGGCTTGGCCTCGCCGCGTTCGTGCAGCGGCTCGACGGCGCGATCGCGTTCGGCGCGTACGTCGGCGGCGCGCTCGCCGGCATGGCGGGCTTCAAGCGGCCGGACGGCGCGAAGGGGCGCCACAGGGGCGTCCGTGGGGCATGTCCGTCGCGCCCGCCGCGCGGCGGCCCGGCGTCGGCGCGGCGCTGCTCGATGCGGCGCTCGCGGCCGCGGCGCGGACAGCCGGGCAGGTGGCGCTCGCCGCCGTCGACGGCCGCGGTGCGGCGCGCGCGTTCTGCGAGCGGCACGGCTTCGTCGCGTACGGCGTCGAGCCGCGTGCGCTCGACGCAGCGAACGGCTGCGCGGACGCTCTGCCGATGGTGAAGTTTCCGCCGTTGGCGCCGCCGCATGCATGACGAGACGAAACCGAGACGAAACCGATACGACCGGATCGCGATGCTCGACGACAAGGAACGGGAACTCAGGAACAGCAAGCGGCGCGCGCTCGCGCTGCTGCTCGCCGCGGCGGGCGTGTTCGCGGCGACGCTGTTCGCGCCGCGCGGCTTCTGGATCGACGGCGTCAAGGCGGTGGCGGAGGCGTCGATGGTGGGCGCGCTCGCCGACTGGTTCGCGGTGGTCGCGCTGTTTCGCCGCGTGCCGATTCCGTTCGTGTCGCGGCACACGGAGATCATTCCGCAGAACAAGGACAAGATCGCCGACAATCTCGCCGCGTTCGTGCACGAGAAGTTTCTCGATCCGGCGTCGATCGTCGCGCTGATCAAGCGGCACGATCCGGCCGCCCGGCTCGCGCAGTGGCTCGCGACGCCGCGCAACGCGAACGTGCTGGGCGGCTACGCGGCGCGCCTCGTCGCGTTCGGGCTCGACATGACCGACGACGCGCGAATCCAGTCGTTCGTGAAGGACGCGTTCCATGCGGTGCTCGAGCGGATCGACCTGTCGCAATCGGCGGGCGCGATCCTCGACACGCTGACGAAGGACGGCCGCCACCAGGCGCTCCTCGACGACGGCATCGCGCAGATCGTCGGATTCCTTCGCGATCCCGACAATCGCGCGTCGATCGCGGCGTACATCGTCGACTGGCTCAAATACCAGTTCCCGAAGATGGAGAAGCTGCTGCCAGACGAACTGGCTAGGCGAGCACGGCGCGGAGCTGATCTCGAACGTCGTCACGCGGGTGCTCACGCAGATCGCCGAAGACCCGGAGCATCGGCTGCGGCGCAGCTTCGACGACGCGGCGGCGCGCCTCGTCACGCGGCTGAAGAGCGATCCGGCGTTCATCGCGAAGGGCGAGGAGATCAAGCGCTACCTGCGCGACGGCGACGCGTTCAACCGCTACGTGAAGGACATGTGGGACCAGCTGCGCGCATGGCTGAAGGCCGATCTCGCGCGCGACGATTCGGTTGTCCACCGGCGCGCGACGGCGCTCGGCGGCTGGCTCGGCGAGCGTCTCGCGCAGAGCCCGGAGCTGCGCGATTCGATGAACGAGCACGTCGAGCGCGCGGCGAGCGAGATGGCGCCCGAGTTCGCCGAATTCCTGACACGGCACATCAGCGACACCGTGAAGAACTGGGACGCGCGCGAGATGTCGCGGCAGATCGAGCTGAACATCGGCAAGGACCTGCAGTACATCCGGATCAACGGCACGCTGGTCGGCGGCTTGATCGGGCTCGGGCTGTATGCGGTGTCGAGCGCCGCGCGGTGGGCGGGCGCGCTGCCTTACTGAGCCGCGCGCGCCGCCGCCGCGCCCGGCCGCGCGCGCCGCCGCCGCAAGCGCCGCCGCCGCATCGCCGCGCGCGAGCATCAAGCCTGCTGAACGGATTTGACATGCGCGAACTCGACGCGGCACGCGCGCTCATGCTGTAATCGCGCGAGCCGGCCGAACGTTGGTTCGGCCGCTCAACCCTTGCGTAGAAGGCGCTTCCATGTCTCCGGTCTCGGCATTCAAGCTCGTTTTGCTGTCCTTTCTCGCGATCGTTGCGCTCGAGCTGCTCGCGAAGCGGCTCCGGCTGCCGCCCGCCGCCGCGCTGCTCGTCGGCGGCGCGGGCATCGCGTTCCTGCCCGGGCTGCCGCCCGTCAATCTCGATCCGGACCTCGTGCTGATCGTGTTCCTGCCGCCGCTGTTGATGGACGGCGCGTACTTCTCGGTGTGGGAAGAGTTCAAGCGCAACGTCGGCGGCATCATGATGCTCGCGATCGGCGCGGTCGCGTTCACGACGCTCGCCGTCGGCGTCGCCGTGCATCTCGTCGCGCCCGGGCTGCCGTGGGCCGCGTGCTTCGCGCTCGGCGCGATCGTGTCGCCGCCCGACGCGGTCGCCGCGAAGGCGGTGCTCGAGCGCGTCGCGCTGCCGCGCCGGCTGATGGTGCTGCTCGAAGGCGAGAGCCTCCTGAACGACGCGGCGGGGCTCGTGCTGTTCCGCTTCGCGGTTGCCGCCGCGCTGACGGGCGCGTTCAGCACGGGCGACGCCGTCGTGCGCTTCGCGCAGCTCGGCGTCGGCGGCGTCGCGGTCGGCTTCATCGTCGGCTGGCTGATCGTGCGGTTCCTGAAGCTCGTCGAGGACGACTATCTGGTGATCACGGTGGCCGTTCTCGCCGCGTGGATCAGCTACATCGCGGGCGAACTGTTCGAAGTGTCCGGCGTGATCGCGACCGTGACGACCGGGATGATGCTCGGCTGGCATCAGCACGAAGTGTTCTCGGCTTCGGTGCGCAACCGCGGCACCGCGTTCTGGCAGGTGATCGTGTTCCTGCTCGAGGCGCTCGTGTTCGTGCTGATCGGGCTGTCGCTGCGCGGCGTGATCGAGCGGCTCGGCGGGCTCGGCGAGGTGTTCGCGACGATGACGCCCGCGGTGGCGGCGGTGGTCGCGGCCGTCGTCGCGTCGCGCTTCGTCTGGGTGTTCGCGGTCGAACTGCTGAAGGCGCCCGTCGCGCGCTTGCGCGGGCGTGGCCCGCGCGGCGACTGGAAGGCGGCGACCGTGATGGGCTGGGCCGGGATGCGCGGCGTCGTCACGCTCGCGATCGCGTTGTCGCTGCCGGATGCGATGCCCGGGCGCGACCTGATTCTCGTCGCCGCGTTCGCGGTGATTCTCGTCACCGTGCTGCTGCAGGGCACGACGATCGGGCCGCTGATCCGGCTGCTGAAGCTGCGCGATCCGGGGCCCGCAGCACACCATCTGACGGAGCCGCAGACCTGGGCGCGCGTCGAGGCCGCGCAGCTCTCGGCGATCCAGCCGCTCGTGCACGATGCCGAGGGCAACGTGATCCATCCGCGCCTGCTCGAGCAATATACGTACCGCGCGAGCGTGACCGCGCGCCATCAGGACGAGCCCGCGTTTCCGCAGCGCGAGCGCGACGCGCATTACGACGTCGTGCTCGCGGCGATCGCGGCCGGCCGCGCGGAGCTGCTGCGGCTGCATCGCGGCGGCCAGATCCACGACGAGATGCTGTACCTGCTCGAGCGCGATCTCGATCTGCAGGAGATCGCGGCGCAGCACGCGAAGGGCTAGCGGCGCGCAGCGCCGTCGCGCGAGCCCGGCACGCCTGTCACTGTTTCGTCATTCGAGCGCGCCGAAGCGACTTTTTCGCCGATCACCTACAATCGAAGAGCCTTCCCGCCGCCGGCGCGCCGTCGCGCGCCGGCCGCAGCGGGTCGCGCCGCGCATCGCCGCGCACCGCCGCGGTGGGTTCGCATCGCTTGCCGTTGCTTTTGTCTGTCGAAGGAAAAAAGGCCCGTGCGCGCCGTAGGCCGGCGCGCGCGTCGCTCAACGCCGCGCGAACCGTAGGCCGGGGGCGCGGCACCCACCGAGAGTCCCCATGAAAGCATCCGATCTGTTCGTGAAGGCGCTGGAGGCGGAAGGCGTCCAGTATGTGTTCGGCATTCCCGGCGAGGAAAACCTCGATCTGCTCGAATCGCTGCGGCGATCCCGCATCAAGCTCGTGTTGACCCGCCACGAGCAGGCGGCGGGCTTCATGGCGGCCACCTATGGGCGGCTGACCGGCAAGACGGGCGTGTGCCTCGCGACGCTCGGGCCCGGCGCGACGAACTTCGTCACCGCGGCCGCGTATGCGCAGCTCGGCGGCATGCCGATGCTGATGATCACCGGGCAAAAGCCGATCAAGTCGAGCAAGCAGGGGCACTTCCAGATCGTCGACGTCGTCGGGATGATGCAGCCGCTCACGAAGCTCACGCGGCAGATCGTGTCGATCGGCAATATTCCGTCGGCGGTGCGCGAGGCGTTCCGGCGCGCGGAGGAGGAACGCCCCGGCGCGACGCATCTCGAATTGCCCGAGGACATCGCGCACGAGGAGGGCGACGGCAAGCCGATTCCGGCGAGTTACAGCCGCCGGCCGATCGCCGAGGAAAAGGCGCTCGCGCGCGCGGTGGACGCGATCCAGGCGGCGCGCCACCCGCTGCTGATGATCGGCGCGGGCGGCAATCGCAAGACGACCTGCAGGATGCTCAAGGAGTTCGTCGACACGACGGGCATTCCGTTCTTCACGACGCAGATGGGCAAGGGCGTGATCGACGAGACGCATCCGCTGTGGCTCGGCAACGCGACGCTGTCGGACGGCGATTTCGTTCACCGCGCGATCGAGCACGCCGATTGCATCGTCAATGTCGGCCACGACGTGATCGAGAAGCCGCCGTTCTTCATGCGCGCCGACGACAAGACCGTGATCCACGTGAACTTCCTCGGCGCGCAGGTCGACCCCGTCTACTTTCCGCAGATCGAAGTCGTCGGCGACATCGCGAACGCGGTGTGGCAGATGAAGGAGAAGCTCGCGCGGCAGCCGCACTGGGATTTCTCGCGCTTCATGCTGATCAAGGCGCACTTCGACGCGCACCTGAAGAAGGGGCAGGACGACCCGCGCTTTCCGATGTACCCGGTGCGCATCGTCAACGATCTGTACCGGTCGCTGCCGGAGGACGGCATCGTATGCCTCGACAACGGTATGTACAAGATCTGGTTCGCGCGCTACTGGCGCGCGCACGAGCCGAATTCGCTGCTGCTCGACAACGCGCTCGCGTCGATGGGCGCGGGGCTGCCGTCGGCGATCGCGACGAAGATCGTGCATCCGCAGCGCAAGGTGATCGCCGTGTGCGGCGACGGCGGCTTCATGATGAATTCTCAGGAGCTCGAAACGGCGGTGCGGCTCAAGCTCGATCTCGTCGTGATGATCCTGCGCGACGATGCGTTCGGGATGATCCGCTGGAAGCAGGAGAACATGAATTTTCCCGATTACGCGATGACGCTCGCGAACCCGGATTTCGTCGCGTATGCGCAGAGCTACGGCGCGCACGGGCACCGGATCGCGTCGGCCGACGCGCTCGAGCCGCTCGTGCGCGAGTGCTTCGCGTCGCCGGGCGTGCACCTGATCGACGTGCCGATCGACTACTCGGACAACGAGCGCGTGCTCAATCGCGAAATCAAGCGCCTGTCGGCGCAGCTGTGACGCTGCGGGCAGGCCGCATATCGGCCGGCCGGACGTCGAGCGGGCGTCAACCGGACCTCAACCGGACCTCAACCGGACGGAGTCATTCGACATGCTGAAGGAAACCTATCCGTATTACCTCGCGAACGAAGCGGTGTACGCGAACACCGGTCTCGAAGTCACCGACAAATACAGCGGCAAGGTCGCGACGCGCGTCGCGCTGGCCGACGCGCGCGCGATCGACGCCGCGATCGCGGCGGCCGTCGCCGCGCAGCGGCCGCTGCGCGCGCTGCCCGCGTTCAGGCGGCAGGCGATCCTCGAGCACTGCGTCGCGCACTTTCGCGAGCGCTTCGACGAACTCGCCGAGGCGCTGTGCATCGAGGCGGGCAAGCCGATCAACGATTCGAAGGGCGAGGTGACGCGCCTCATCGACACGTTTCGCGTCGCGGCCGAGGAATCGGTGCGCATCGAAGGCGGGCTCGTCAATCTCGAAATCTCGCCGCGCGCGCAGGGCTACAGCGGCTACTACCGGCGCGTGCCGATCGGCCCGTGCTCGTTCATCTCGCCGTTCAATTTCCCGTTGAACCTCGCCGCGCACAAGGTCGCGCCCGCGCTTGCCGCCGGCTGCCCGTTCGTGCTGAAGCCCGCGAGCCGCACGCCGATCGGCGCGCTGATCATCGGCGAGGTGCTCGCGCAAACCGATTTGCCGAAGGGCGCGTTCTCGATCCTGCCCGCGCATCGCGACGGCGCCGATCTCTTCACGACCGACGAGCGCTTCAAGCTGCTGTCGTTCACGGGCTCGCCCGCTGTCGGCTGGGAGTTGAAGAAGAGGGCGGGCAAGAAGAAGGTCGTGCTCGAACTGGGCGGCAACGCGGCGGCGATCGTCGATGCCGACCAGCGCGACCGGCTCGACTACGTCGTCGATCGCCTCGCGTTCGGCGCGTATTACCAGTCCGGGCAAAGCTGCATCGGCGTGCAGCGGATCATCGCGCACGCGGACCTTTACGATGCGCTGCGCGAGAAGCTGATCGCGAAGACGCGCTCGCTGAAGATGGGCGATCCCAAGGATCCGGCGACCTTCGTCGGCCCGATGATCTCCGAGGCCGAGGCGCGGCGGCTCGCCGGCTGGATGGACGCGGCGGTGGCGGCGGGCGCGAGGATCATCGCGGGCGGCAACGTCGACGGCGCGATGTTCGAGGCGACGCTGCTCGAAGGCGTCGGCCGCGATCAGGATCTGTATCGGAAGGAGGCGTTCGGCCCGGTTGCGCTGCTCGAGCGGTTCGCCGATTTCGACGACGCGCTCGCGCGCGTGAACGATAGCGATTTCGGCCTGCAGGCGGGCGTGTTCACCGATTCGCTGTCGCATGCGCAGCGCGCGTGGGACGAGCTGGAAGTGGGCGGCGTCGTGATCAACGACGTGCCGTCGTTCCGCGTCGACAACATGCCGTATGGCGGCGTGAAGGACTCGGGGCTCGGCCGCGAAGGCATCCGCTATGCGATCGAGGACATGACCGAGCTGCGCCTGATGGTCGTGCGCCAGCGCTAAAGCGCGGCGCCGCCCGCCGCTGGCGCAGCCGTGCCGCCGCATGCCCGCGCTTTTCGTCGGACGAATGCTTCGTCATCCGAAACGGGCGAGGCGCGGCGAACGGCGCCCGCTCGCCGCGCGGCGGGGCGCGGCGCCCTGCCGGACGTGTCGCCGACGGGGCACGCCGCTAAGCCGCCGCGATCGCGTCGTCCGGCAGGCCGAGGTTCGTCGATTTCGCGATCACGCAGAGCTCGCCCGCCGCATTGCGCAGCGTGCCTTCCAGGGGCACGACGTCGCCTTTCAGCTTCGGGCTCGGCTCGATCGCAACGATCGCCATGTCATCGTCACGGTGTCGCCCGCCGCGAGCGCCTTGCGGAAACCGAATTCGAATTCGAGCCCGAGCGCGGCGCGCCGCTCGCCGAGGAAGGGCGCGAAGGTCGCGACCATGCCCATCATCCGCGCCGAATAATGCGTGCCGCTGACGATCCGCCCGCCGAATCGCGCCGTTTCGGCGAGCGCTTCGTCGTGATGCAGCGGATTCATGCCGCCTGCGAGCGCCGCGAATCGGCGCACGGCATTCATGTCGAAGGTGACTATTTTCGAGACAGTTTCGTCAACGCGGCAACTCGAATTCATGGGGGAGCGGTGAATAATTGGATAAGAAAACGCTACGCTCGTTTTAAACGAAATTCGCACGAATATTGAGATAGGAAATCGACGGCCGCGACTGCCGATATCGCGAAAAACGGCGAGTGGCGCGTGATGCGCGGAACGTTCGTGATTGCACCGCGGGCCGGCCGGCGGCGCGCGATGTGGGCATCGGAGTTGACAGGCTATCGCCCACCGACCAGACGGTCGAACCGGGGTCCCGAGCGGGCGGCCGGCGCGGTTTCGCGCCTGCCGCGCGCGCCGCCGATCGCCACGGCGACGCGCGCGGCATGCCTGCGGCAAATACCCGTCCGGCAAGCGTCGCCTGCCGTCTGCGCGGCGGGCGGCCGCGCACTTGCGCGCATATGCGGCGATCCGGGATGACGAAAACGTTTGCGTTCCTGCATCTTGCGGCGTACGCGCGCGCAATTGATAAATCCGACTGTGGCGGGCAGATAACATACTGCGCGGAGGCAATTGCGCGCCGCGCGTATCCGGCGCATTGTGGCAACCGAATCCGCCGGATCGTTCCGATACGCGTTTTTTCCGGATGACCGATGATTCGATCGTAAAAGGAAGTGAAATGCGCCGCGATTATCGAGCGAGATCGGCGAGCCGACTTAATTTCATTTAACATCGCCACTTTATATTCGTTTTAAGAAAGAATGAGGGCCCGTTTCATTGCCGTCCTGCGAGGAACGGCGGGCTCGCGCTTACGCGATCGCATGCCTTTCCAGCCGGGCAAGCGAGTGGCGAACGGAGCTGGAACAGGCAACAAGGCAACGATTGTGTAGCGCTACGACATGATGAACAAAACGAACAGGGATAATGCTTCGGATTCGCTTGAATCGGGGATCTCGGTGCTGCTGGTCGACGACCAGGCGTTCGTCGGCGAGGTGATTCGCCGCTCGCTCGTCCCGGAGAGCGACATCGTGCTGCACACGTGCACCGACGCGCAGCGCGCGCTCGCGATGGCGAAGGAAGTGAAGCCGACCGTGATCCTGCAGGATCTCGTGATGCCCGACATCGACGGCCTCGAGCTCGTGCGCGCGTGGCGCGCCGACGCGCAGACGGCCCGCGTGCCGATCATCGTGCTGTCGGCGAAAGAGGAGCCCGCCGTCAAGCGCGCGGCGTTCGTCGCGGGCGCGAACGACTATCTCGTCAAGCTGCCCGACACGATCGAGCTGATCGCGCGCATCCGCTATCACTCGAATTCGTATCTGATGCTGCGCCAGCGCGACGAGGTGCTCGACTTCCTGTCGCACGACATGCGCACGCCGCAGACGTCGATCCTCGCGCTCCTCGACGTCTATCGCAACGAGCACGGCGCGATGCCGCCGATCCTCGAGCGCATCGAGACGCATGCGCGCCGCGCGCTCGCGCTCGCCGACGGCTTCATTCATTTGACGCGCGCGCAATCGGAGAAGCGGCTGAGCGAGACGGTGAGCTTGAACGAGGTCGTGCTCGACGCCGTCGACCAGATGTGGGAGAAGGCGGGCAGCGTCGGCAGCCGCGTGCGCGCGGACGTGCCGCCGACCGAGTGCCTGTGCATCGGCGACCGGATGATGCTCACGCGCGCCGTGGCGAACCTCGTCGACAACGCGCTGAAGTACGGCCCCGGGGGCTCCGAGGTGCGCTGCACGCTCGTCGAGGACGGCGACGGCTGGCTGATCGGCGTCGAGGATGAAGGCGCGGGCATCGCGCCCGATCAGCGCGCGGCCGCGACCGAATCGTTCGTGCGGCTCGTGCCGGCGGGCGGCGCGCAGCGCGGCGGCTTCGGGCTCGGTCTCGCGTTCGTGCGCGCGACGGCCGCGAAGCATCGCGGGCAGATCCTGATGCGCTACACGCCGCGCGGCTTTCTCGCCGGGCTGCGGATTCCGAAGGACGTGAGCGCCGCGTGACGCGCGGCGGCAGCGCGGCCGGCGCGCGCCGGCCCCTCTTCGTTCACGATGGTTCAAGTTACACTCGCGATGCCCGGGGCGCGCATCGCGCCGGGGCCGACGGCACGATCCGCCCGGTGCGCCGCGCGCCGCTTCATTCACCTGATTTTCCGCCAGCCGGATAGAACGACATGCCCACTGTGACGCCTCGCGCCAGCAACGAGACCTTGCGCAAATCCGCCGCCGGCAGCCGGCTCACGCTCGGCAACCGGATCCTGTTCAGCTTCGGCGTGCTGTTCGTGCTGATGCTGTTCATGGCGGCGCTGTCCTACCAGCGCCTGCGCGCGATCAACGACGAGGCGATCAGCATCGAGCGCGATTCGCTGCCGGGCGTCTATCTCGCGTCGTCGCTGCGCGCGTCGGCGAACGAGTCGTACATCGTGCTGCAGCGCGCGGTGTTCGTCGATGCCGAAGCCGAAGCAGTGCAGCGCGATCTCGCGAAGGTGCCGGGCTTGCTCGAGGAGTTCGACAAGCTGTCGTCCGCGTACCAGGCGTCGACGTTCCGCAGCGACGATCAGGAGCGCTTCAACGCGTTTCGCGCGGCGTACGAGCGCTACCTGCCGCTGCTGAACGACGCCGTGCAGAAGGCGCGCGGCGCGAGGCCCGACGCGCTCGCCGCCTACGCGAGGGTGACGCCTGCGTGGGAAGAAGTGATTCGCCATGCGAACGTGCTCGTGCAGGAGAACCGGCGCTTCGCCGATCAGTCGGCCACGCTGATCCGCGAATCGGTGCACGGCACCGAGATCACGCTCGCGGTGGCGCTCGGCGTCGTGCTCGTGGTCGCGCTGATGCTCGGCTATCTGCTGCATCGCGCGGTGACCGTGCCGATGGCGCGGCTCATCGACGTGCACGACGTGATGCGCACCGGCAACCTGACGCAGCGCCTGAACCTCGGCCGCAGCGACGAGTTCGGCACGCTCGAGAGCGGCTTCAACCGGATGGCCGACGAGCTGACCGCGCTCGTCGCGCAGGCGCAGCAGTCGTCGCTGCAGGTGACGACGTCGGTGGCCGAGATCGCGGCGACCTCGCGCGAGCAGCAGGCGACCGCGAACGAAACGGCGGCGACGACGACCGAGATCGGCGCGACCTCGCGCGAGATCTTCGCGACCTCGCGCGACCTGCTGCGCACGATGAACGAAGTGTCGGCGGTGGCCGAGCAGTCGGCGACGCTCGCGGGCGTCGGCCAGAGCGGCCTCACGCGGATGGGCGAGACGATGCGCAGCGTGATGGACGCGGCGGGCTCGGTGAACGCGAAGCTCGCGATCCTCAACGAGAAGGCGATCAACATCAACCAGGTCGTCGCGACGATCACGAAGGTCGCCGA
The DNA here is from genome assembly GCF_000011705.1 of Burkholderia mallei ATCC 23344. Classification (NCBI taxonomy): domain Bacteria; kingdom Pseudomonadati; phylum Pseudomonadota; class Betaproteobacteria; order Burkholderiales; family Burkholderiaceae; genus Burkholderia; species Burkholderia mallei. The sequence continues at coordinate 215,268 of NC_006349.2, forward strand.
CCAGACCAACCTGCTGTCGCTGAACGCGGCGATCGAGGCGGAGAAGGCGGGCGAGTACGGCCGCGGCTTCGCGGTCGTCGCGACCGAGATCCGCCGCCTCGCCGATCAGACGGCCGTCGCGACGTACGACATCGAGCAGACGGTGAAGGAGATCCAGTCGGCGGTGTCGGCGGGCGTGATGGGCATGGACAAGTTCTCGGAGGAAGTGCGCCGCGGGATGCGCGACGTGCAGCAGGTGGGCGGACAGTTGTCGCAGATCATCGCCGAGGTGCAGACGCTCGCGCCGCGCTTCCAGATGGTCAACGAAGGGATGCAGACGCAGGCGAGCGGCGCCGAGCAGATCACGCAGGCGCTCGCGCAGTTGTCCGAGGCCGCGCAGCAGACGGCGGAATCGCTGCGGCAGTCGTCGCAGGCGATCGACGATCTGACGCTCGTCGCGAACCAGCTGCGCACCGGCGTGTCGCGCTTCAAGGTCGACGCGTGATGCGCGCCGCGTGACGGGAAAGGCGGAGCCGATCATGCTGTTCCTGCTGTTTCACCTCGACGGCGAGCGTTACGCGCTCGATGCGGCGGAGATCGCCGAAGTGCTGCCGCTCGCCGCGACGAAGACGATCCCCGGCGCGCCCGCCTGGGCGGCCGGGATTCTGATGTACCGCGGCGAGCCGGTGCCGGTGATCGACGTGCCGCGGCTCGCGCTCGGCCGTCGAGCGCAGCCGCTGCGCTCGACGCGGCTCGTGCTCGTGCGCTACCGGCTGCCCGCGGCCGCCGAGCCGGCGTTCGTGCCGCCGCGCGTGCGCCTGCTCGGGCTCATCGTCGAGCGCGCGACGCAGACCGCGCGCATCGCGCGCGAGGCGTTTCGCGACAGCGGATTCGCGACGCCGCACGCGCGCTGGCTCGGACCGATCGCGAGCGATGCGGACGGCGTCGTGCAGTGGGTGGCGCTCAGGCACATCGTCGACGGCGAAGCGCGCGCGCTGCTGTTCGACTACGCGGCATCGCTCGATGCGCACGGCGCGCCGGCGGGAGGCGGGCGATGAACGTGTTCGATCCGCGCTTTCATGCGTGGCTCTCGCGCGAGACCGGAATCGATCCGGCGTCGCTCGGCAACGATTTCGTCGCGCGCGCGCTCGCCGAGCGGATCGCCGCGACGCAGCCGGGCGCGGGCGGCGAGGCCGCGCAGGCCGGCCGCCCGCAGCCGGCGATCACCGACGAGGCGGTCGACGCGTACTGGCAGTGCCTGAACGCATCGGCCGACGAGCGGCGCGCGCTGATCGAATTGTTCGTCGTGCCGGAGACCTGGTTCTTCCGCGAGCGCGAGGCGTTCGCCGCGCTCGCGCGACTCGGCGCGCAGCGCCTCTTCGCCGAGCCCGCGCGTGCGTTGCGGATCCTGAGCGCGCCGTGCTCGACGGGCGAGGAGCCGTATTCGGCGGCGATGGCGCTGCTCGACGCGGGCATCGATCCGTCGCGCTTCGAGATCGACGCGCTCGACATCAGCGCGCGCGCGATCGCGCATGCGCAGCGCGGGCGCTACGGACGCAATTCGTTTCGCGGCCACGTGCTCGGTTTTCGCGATCTGCATTTCAAGGCCGCGGCCGACGGCTGGGTGCTCGACGAGCGGGTGCGCGCGTGCGTGCGGTTCCGCCAGGCGAATCTGCTCGATCTGCTCGGCTGCGCGGGCGAACCGTACGATTTCGTGTTCTGCCGCAACGTGCTGATCTATTTCGACCGGGACGCGCAGGATCGCGTGGTGCGCATCGTCGAGGAGCAGCTCGACGCGCGCGGCATCCTGTTCGTCGGGCCGGCCGAGACGGGCGTCGTGATGCGGCAGGGGCTCGCGTCCGCGCAGATTCCGCTCGCGTTCGCGTTTCGCAAGCCGGCTGTCGAGGCGGCGGCGCGGCCGGGCGCGGGCGGCGTCGGCGCGCGACGCGGCGGCGCGGCCCCGGGCGGCGCGGCGAACGTGGTAAACGCGGCGAACGCGGCAAATGCGGGCGCGGCGGCCGGCGATCGCGTGCCGACGTTCGGCGGCACGCTGCGCGCGATCGCGCACGAATGGTTCTTCGACGCCGGTTGGCCGACGCCCGAGCCGATCGTGCGCGCGATCGACGGCGCGCGGTCCGCGTTCGAATCGTTCGCCGCGTCGCCCGCGTCCGCGCAGGGCGCGACGCGTTTCGCGCCGTCCGAGCCGCGTGCGCAAGCGGGCGATGCCGGCGAACGCCCGGCCGGCATATTCGCGCGCGCGCCGGGCGCGGCGGAGCCCGGCGGCGAAGCGCTCGCGCGCACGGGCGACGCCGGGCGTTTTGCGACCGCGCCGCGTGCGAACGCATTCGAGGCGGGCTGGACGGCGGCCGGCGCGTTCTCGCGCGCACCCGATGCCGGGCGTGCGCGGGCCGGCTTGTTCGCGCCGGCGTCCGACGCTGCGCGTGCGGCGCACGAGGAGCCGTTCGCGGATGCCGCGGGCGCCGCGCGCGCGGCGTTCGATGCGCCGCCCGGCGTGTCGGCCGACGCGGGCCGGCTCGCGGCGACGGCACGCGATGCCGGCGCGGCGCCCCGCGCGTCGGCGTCGCTCGATCACTCGTTCGACACCGCGCGGCCCGTGTTCGGCACGGCCGCCGTCGCCCCCGGCATCGCGGCGCCGGCGTTCGCGTCGCGCGCGTTGAGCGCCACCGCGCTCGCCGGCGCGTTCGAGGCCGACGGCACGCATGCCGCGGCCGTCGACGAAGCGCCGCTCGACGCCGCCCGCCGCCTCGCCGACGCCGGCGCGCTCGACGCCGCGCAGCAGGCGGTGCGTGCGTCGATCGAGCAATCCGGCCCGAGCGCCGAAGCGTTCTACCTGCTCGGCCTGATCGCCGATGCGCGGGGCCGCAGCGACGAAGCGACGGACTGCTATCGCAAGGCGCTGTACCTCGAGCCGACGCATTACGAAGCGCTGACCCATCTGGCGACGTTGCTCGACATCGCGGGCGATCGCGACGGCGCACAATGGCTGATGCAACGGGCCCGACGCGCGGCCCAGTACGAATCGGCCGCGTCCGTGACCGACACGGACGACGGCGAACCGAGAGGAACCCATGGAACGCGACGTCGTTGAGCGGCCGCGGATCGCATTCGACATCGACGCCTGCTGGAATCGCATCGGCACGCGCGGCGACCGCTCATGCGAGCGGCTCGACACCTATCGACGCTGCCTGAACTGCCCGGTGTTCGAGCGGCACGCGGCGCTGCTGCTCGATCGCCCGCTGACCGACGCGGATCTCGCCGACGCGGCGCGCGTTGCCGCCGAGCGCGCGCCGGGCGCGAACGCGCCGGCATCGAAGGCGTCGGCAGCGGCGCGCGACGGCGATGCCGACGCCGTGCATTCGGCGCTCGCGTTTCGCGTCGCCGACGAGTGGCTCGCGCTGCCGATTCGCGTGCTGCGCGAGATCACCGATACGCGCGCGATTCATCCGCTGCCGCACCGGCGCAACCGCGCGGTGCTCGGCATCGTCAACGTGCGCGGGATGCTGCGCGTCGCGGTATCGCTCGCCGAGCTGCTGAGCCTCGATGCGCGCGCGGATCGCGCCGCGCCGCGCATGAGCTTCACGCGGATGCTCGTCGTCGCGCATCGCGGCGATCCGGTCGTGTTTCCGGTCGACGAAGTCGAAGGCGTGCTGCGCTTCGCGTCCGCCGACTGGATGCCGGTGCCGGCCACCGTCGCGCGCACGGGCGCCGTGCATTCGCGCGGCGTGTTCGCGTGGCGCGGCAAGTCGATCGGCCTGCTCGACGAAGATCGCCTGTTCGATTCGCTGACGCGGAGCCTGCGATGAGCACCGACGACGATTTCGGCCGCGCGTCGCTGCTCGAGCTGTTTCGCGAGGAGACGCACACGCAGACGCAGGCGCTGTCCGAGCGGCTGCTCGCGCTCGAGCGCGGCGCGCAGGATGCGGCGACGCTCGAGGCGTGCATGCGCGCCGCGCATTCGCTCAAGGGCGCGGCGCGCATCGTCGGCGTGCCGCAGGGCGTCGACATCGCGGGGCGGATGGAGGATTGCTTCGTCGCCGCGCAGCACGGCCGGCAGCCGCTCACGCCGTGCCATGTCGACGCGCTGCTCACGGGCGTCGATCTGCTCGTGCGCGTCGGCGATCCGCAGACGGCGGCGTCGGTCGCGCCGCACGAGATCGACGCGTTCGCGGCGGCGCTCGCGGCCGCGGATGCGGGCGTGGAGCCGGGCGCCGATGCGCGCGGAGCGAACGCATACGAGAGCGACGGCAACGCGTACGAACGCGGCGGCGCGGCGCGCGCAAGCGTCGCCGCCGCACCGGGCGAGGCCGCCGATGCGTCGCGCGAAAGCGGCGCGCGTGAGGCGGCCGGCCCGAATCGCGCGGGCGCGGCGGCGGGCGCCGCCGATGTCCGCGCGAGCGCGGATGCCGGCGACGCGCGCGGTGCGAGCGACACACGCGACGTGCGGCGCACGGCCGGTGCACGCGGCGCGAACCGTTCGACGGAGGTTTTCGGCGCGGGCGAAGCGACCGGCATCGGCGCGTCGACCCATGCGAATGACGCGAACGGCATGAACGCCACGAACCTCGCGACATCGGCGGCTCATCCGCCGCGCGGCGCATTCGCCGCGGCGCACGACGCGCCGCCGTCTTCCGCCCCGTCCGACGCGCCGCGCGCGCCGAGCCAGATGCGCCGCGTGCGCGCCGATACGCTGAACCGGCTGCTGAGCCTGTCCGGCGAATCGCTCGTCGAGTCGCGCTGGCTGAAGCCGTTCGCCGAATCGATGCTGCGCGTGAAGCGCGCGCAGCGCGACGCGGCCCGCTCGCTCGATTCGGCCGTCGAGGCGCTCGCCGACGACGCGGACCCGCGCGTGCGCGGCGCGCTCAACGAGGCGCGGCAGATGTTCACCGATCTGCAGCGCACGTTCGCCGCGCGGCTCGACGAGCTCGACCGCTTCGAACGCCGCAGCTCGCACATCGCCGAGCAACTGTACGACGAGGCGCTGCAATGCCGGATGCGCCCGTTCGGCGACGCGACGCGCGCCTACCCGCGCGTCGTGCGCGATCTCGCCCGCTCGCTCGGCAAACGTGTGCGCTTCTCGATCGTCGGCGAAGCGACGCAGGTCGATCGCGACATCCTCGACATGCTCGACGCGCCGCTCGGCCATTTGCTGCGCAACGCGCTCGATCACGGCGTCGAGCCGCCCGAGGTGCGGCTCGCGCGCGGCAAGCCGGCGGAGGCCACCATCACGCTCGAGGCGCGGCACAGCGCCGGCTCGCTGCTCGTCAGCGTGAGCGACGATGGCCCCGGCGCCGATCTCGCCGCGGTGCGCGCGGCGATCGTGCGCCACCACCTGACCGACGAGGATACGGCCGCGCGCCTGTCCGATCAGGAACTGCTCGAATTCCTGCTGCTGCCCGGCTTCTCGATGCGCGAGCGGGTGACCGACGTGTCGGGCCGCGGCGTCGGCCTCGACGCGGTGCAGGAAATGGTGAAGTCGGTGCGCGGCGCGGTGCGCATCTTCAACGAGCCGGGCCTCGGCATGCGCTTCGTGCTGCAGTTGCCGCTCACGCTGTCGGTGATCCGCAGCCTGATCGTCGACGTCGGCGGCGAGCCGTACGCGTTCCCGCTCGTGCAGGTGCGCCGCACGCTCGAGCTCGAGCGCGCGGACATCGACGTGCTCGAAGGCCAGCAGCACTTTCCGCTCGACGATCGCCGCGTCGGCCTCGTCACCGCGCATCAACTGCTCGACGCGGGCGAGCTCGACGAAAGCCGGCCGGCGACGGCCGTCGTCGTCGTCGGAGGCGAGCCGGAAACCTACGGCGTCGAGGTGGACCGCTTCCTCGGCGAGCGGATGCTCGTGGTGCAGCCGTTAGACGGACGCCTCAACAAAATTCAGAACATTGCGGCGGGCGCTTTACTGGAAAATGGCGATCCGGTGCTGATCGTCGACGTCGAGGATCTGATCCGCTCGATCGACAAGCTGATTCGCGGCGGCCAGCTTGCGAAGGTGCGGCGCGGCGATCGGGACGCGCTCGCGCGGCGCGCGAAGCGCGTGCTCGTGGTCGACGATTCGCTGACCGTGCGCGAGCTCGAGCGCAAGCTGCTCGAGAAGCGCGGCTACGACGTGACGATCGCGATCGACGGCATGGACGGCTGGAACGCGATCCGCGGCGACGCGTTCGATCTCGTCGTCACCGACATCGACATGCCGCGCATGGACGGCATCGAGCTCGTCACGCTGATCAAGGGCGATCCGCTGCTCAAATCGGTGCCCGTGATGATCGTGTCGTACAAGGATCGCGACGAGGACCGGCGGCGCGGGCTCGAAGCGGGCGCCGACTATTACCTGGCGAAGGGCGGCTTCCATGACGAGGCGTTGCTCGACGCCGTGCACGACCTGATTGGGGACGCGTAGAAAGCCATGAACATCGGCATCGTCAACGACTTGCCGCTCGCCGTCGAGGCGCTGCGCCGCACGATCGCACTGCGGCCCGAGCACCGCGTGCTGTGGGTCGCGACGGACGGCGCGCAGGCGCTCGACTTCTGCGTCGCGCAGCCGCCGGACCTCGTCCTGATGGATCTCGTGATGCCGCGCATCGATGGCGTATCGGCGACGCGCAGCATCATGGAGCGCTCGCCGTGCGCGATCCTCATCGTCACCGCGAACGTCGGCGCGAACGCGTCGTACGTCTACGAGGCGATGGGCGCGGGCGCGCTCGACGCGGTCGACACGCCGACGCTTGAGCAGGGCGGCAGCGCCGATCCGTCGCAGCCGCTGCTCGCGAAGATCGACCAGATCGGCCGGCTGCTCGCGACGCGCATGCCGCTCGCCGCGCCCGCCGCCGCCGCGCCCGCGCCGCAGGGCGCGTTGCCGCCGCTCGTCGCGATCGGCGCGTCGGCGGGCGGGCCGACCGCGCTGACCGCGCTGCTGCGGCGGCTGCCGGACGATTTTCCGGCGGCGCTCGTGATCGTCCAGCATGTCGACCAGGCGTTCGCGATCGGCATGGCGCAGTGGCTCGACGGCTATTCGCCGTTGCCGGTGCGCATCGCGCGGCAGGGCAGCGTGCCGCAGGCGGGCGAGGTGCTGCTCGCGGCGACCAACGATCACCTGCATCTGACGTCGCGCGGGGTGCTCGCGTACACGCGGCGTCCGGAAGAGACGCCGTACCGGCCGTCGGTCGACGTGTTCTTTCACAGCGTCGTCGATCACTGGAAGGGCGAGGCGATCGGCGTGCTGCTCACGGGCATGGGGCGCGACGGCGCGCTCGGCCTGAAGGCGATGCGCACGAAGGGGCATTACACGATCGCGCAGGACGAAGCGACGAGCGCGGTGTACGGGATGCCGAAGGCCGCGGCCGCGATCGGCGCGGCGAGCGCGGTGCTGCCGCTCGAGCGGATCGCCGATCAGTTGATCTCGCTCGTTCAGCGCAACAGGCAGCGCTGGCGCTGAAGCCGGGCGCGGCGACGGCGGCCCGCTTGTCCGGCGTCGTGCGCCCGTGCGCTTGCGTGCTTGCGTGCCCGTGTGCCCGTGTGCTTGCGTGCCCGTGCGCTCGTGCGCGATGAAGCCGGCCTCTATTTCTCGCCGGGCATGCAGGCAGGCGGTTCGCCGATAATGTCGGACGGCAGAGGTGCGTTTCTTTCGGACGTGCAGGCGCGGCGGTCCGCGCGTGGCGGATCGTACGGGGCGGTCCTGCGTTCGTCGCCCAGGCGCGCGCCGCCGGCCGGCGCGCGGCTCGCCGCGGCGTTCGGCCGGGCGCGCGCGTTCGGCGTCGGGCCGGTGCGAGCCGCCGACGGCGGCCGCTGCATCCTGAAACGTCATCCCACGACTCAGGAGAACATCATGCAGACGCTTGGCGTGAAGGCATTGGTATTCGACGTGTTCGGCACCGTGGTCGACTGGCGTTCCGGCGTCATTCGCGACGCGACGCCGTTCCTCGCGAAGTACGGCGGCGCGGGAGCCGATCCGGCCGCGTTCGCGGATGCATGGCGCGCGGGCTATTCGCCCGCGATGGAGGAGGTGCGCAGCGGCCGCCGGCCGTTCACGCGGCTCGACGTGCTGCACCGGGAGAATCTCGACGCGCTGCTGCCCGCGTTCGGCATCGATCGCGCGAGCGTGGCCGACGCCGATCTCGACGCGCTGAACCTCGCATGGCACCGGCTCGATCCGTGGCCCGATTCGGTCGCGGGGCTCACGCGGCTGAAGGCGCATTACATCATCGCGCCGCTGTCGAACGGCAACGTGATCCTGATGATCGACATGGCCAAGCGCGCGGGGCTGCCGTGGGACGCGATCCTCGGCGCCGAGGTGGCGCAGGCGTACAAGCCGACGCCCGAAGCGTACCTGCGCACGGCCGATATCCTCGCGCTGCGTCCGGATGAGGTGTGCCTCGTCGCCGCGCACAACGGCGACCTCGCGGCCGCGCGGCGCTGCGGCTATCGCACCGCGTTCGTCGCGCGAGCGCGCGAGCATGGTCCCGCGCAGACCACCGATCTGCGCGCGGAGCAGGATTGGGACGTCGTCGCGGCCGATTTCATCGAGCTCGCGCAGCGCTTCGGCGCGTGACGGACGGCCGCGCGGCGGGGGCGGGTTCGCGCGGCGGTTCACGCGGCGGGGCGCGGATCGGTCCGTGCGTCGATCCGCGCATCGGCCCGCATACCGGCCCACATACCGGCCCACATACCGGCACGCGCGTCGGCCGGCCGGTGCGCGCGTGCGCCCTCATCGCGCCGGTTGCCGCGTGAGCGCGGCATCGCGTACAATCCGCGGCGACCGGAGATGGCATGCCTCCGTACAACCGCCGGCGAGCCGGCTGATGATGCCTACGCGTTCCTGGGTGCAGGAGGTCGTAGGCCATCCGTGACAAGCGGCGTCCTGCCGCCCGGGTTTGATGTCCTGTCGAATCTGGAAATTCATGAAACGTCTGCACGCTTTCGAGCCCGTCGCGGCGCTCGCGCATCTGTGCCGCTGGCTCGCGCTGTCAGCCGTCGTCGGCGCGCTCGCCGGCTCGGCGTCCGCGCTCTTCCTGTGGGCGCTCGATCTTGCCACCGGCACGCGCATCGCGCATCCGTGGCTGCTGTGGCTGCTGCCCGCGGCGGGTTTCGCGACGGGCTGGGTCTATCATCGCGTCGGCCGTAGTGTCGAGCGCGGCAACAATCTGCTGATCGACGAGATTCACGATCCGCGGGCGATCGTGCCCACGCGCATGGCGCCGCTCGTGCTCGTCGCGACCGTCGTCACGCACCTGTTCGGCGGCTCCGCGGGGCGCGAAGGCACCGCGGTGCAGATGGGCGGCGCGCTCGCCGATCGCGTCACGCAGCTCGTCGGGCTCGATCGCGACGCGCGCCGCATCATGCTGATGGGCGGGATCGCCGCGGGCTTCTCGTCGGTGTTCGGCACGCCGCTCGCGGGCGCGGTGTTCGGTCTCGAAGTGCTCGCGATCGGCCGGCTGCGCTACGACGCGCTCTTCGCTTGCGTCGCGGCGTCGATCGTCGCGGACGCGGTGTGCCGGCTATGGGGCGTGCATCACACCGTCTACGTCGTGCCTTTCGTGCCCGCGCCGAGCGCGGCGGGCGTCGCGTCGGCGGTGGCGGCGGGCATCGCGTTCGGTGTCGTCGGTCGGCTGTTCGCCGCCGCCACGCACGGGCTCGCCGCGCTCGCGAAGCGCCGGATCGCGTATCCGCCGCTGCGGCCCGTCGCGGGCGGCGCGCTCGTCGCGCTCGCGGCGACGCTGCTGCATGCGCCGCAGTATCTCGGCCTCGGCATCCCGACGATCGAGGCCGCGTTTCGCGCGCCGTTGCCCGTCTACGATTTCGCGGGCAAGTTCGCGTTCACGGTCGTCACGCTCGCGTCGGGCTTCAAGGGCGGCGAAGTGACGCCGCTCTTCTATATCGGCGCGACGCTCGGTAACGCGCTGTCGCCTCTGCTCGCGCTGCCGGCGCCGGTGCTCGCGGGGCTCGGCTTCGTCGCGGTGTTCGCCGGCGCGGCGAACACGCCGATCGCGTCGACGATCATGGCGATCGAGTTGTTCGGCGCGCCGATCGGCGTGTATGCGGCGCTGGCCTGCGTCGTCGCGTATCTGTTCTCCGGGCACGCTGGCATCTATCGCGCGCAGCGGATCGGTCACGCGAAGCTGCCCGGGCCGCGCGGCGATGTGTGCGTCGCGAAGTCGGCGGCGGGGCAGACGGCGCCGCGCTGAGCACGCGGCGCGGCGGCGAGCCGGGCACGCGCGATCGTGCCCGCTCGTGCCCGCTCGTGCGCGCGCCGGATGCGATGCGCCCGCGCCGATCGCGTTGCCATCGGCGCGGGTGAGGCGATCGCGACTCAGCCGAAAGACGATTGAAGGGGCGTGGCAAGCGGGCCGCGGGAAGAGCGATCGCGAGCCGGTCGGCGAGGCCGGCTCACGCCGCCTGCCGGCGTCCGCGCGCGAGCGGCGGGCCGCTCACCATGCGCGACGGCAGGCGCCAGGCGACGTACGCGAGCGCCGCGAGCGCCGGAAACACGAGCACGCTCGCCTCGGGGCCGACCGTGCCGCCGCTCAGCCACACGGGGCCGATCGCATGGCTCTTGAACAGCGTGTCGTGCGCGGTGAGCCCGCTGTCGGCCGCGCCGAACAGGAACGATTCGCTCCAGTCCCACATCGCGTGCTCGCCGAGCGCCCACCACAGCGAGCCGGTGCGCCAGATCGCGAGGCATGCGACGAGCCCGTAGATCACGACGGGCACGATGCCCGCGATGTTCTCGTTGCGGTTCGACACGTGCGAGAGGCCGAACGCGAGCGACGTGAGCGCCGCCGCGACGACGGGGTGGGTGCGCTGCGCGAGCTTGAAGAACGCATAGCCGCGAAACGCGATTTCCTCCGCGAGCGCGACGAGCACGAACGCGCACGCCCAGGTGACGGCCGATTCGAACGCAGCCGCGCGGTTCGCGCCCGAGTATTCGATCGTCGCGCCGCCGGTGGCGACGAGCAGGCCCATGATCGCCGACACGGCGGCGAGGCTGCAGAACGCGCCCCATCCGAAATGCAACGCGGCGCGCTGCGCGCGCAGGCCGTAATCGAGCCACGAGCGGCGATCGAGGCGGCTCATCACGTGCGTGGCGATCAGCGCGGCCGCGCACAGCGCGAGCTCGAACGGCATCTGGCCGGCCGTGCTCAGATCGCCGCGCGGCCGGAACGGATGATGCGCGATGCGCGCGGCGGCGCCGAGCGCAAGCAGGATCGCCGCGACGATCGCCGCGTAAAGCAGCACGGCCCAGCCGGCGCGCAGGCCGCCCGCACCGTACCAGATGCGTTTGAGCCGCGGCGGTAAACGGGGCGGCCAGCCGGTTCTGTTCACATCTCCCATTTGCGCGTCCTGGATTTCTCGATGATCCGGCTTACGAAATGCCTTCGCGTACGTCGCTCGGCCAGGTCTCGGAATGCGGCGCGTACGGGGCGCAATGGTACATCCCATGCGGGGAAATGTGGTGTCGCGGATTGTGGAGAATGGTGATCGTATGTCCGGCGGCGTGCGTCGCGCCCCTCGCGGCATTCGGCGCGCTCGACCCGCTTCGTTTTCGGGCGCGTTGCTGCGGCGGCCGCTGCAGCGGGCCTACCCGGTCAGCGTGTAGCGTGTCGATACGCGGGCCGATCTGTCGACGGTTCGGGAAGGCGCGGCGGCTTCGGCCCGGCGCGGTGGTGTGCGGATTCGCCATGACGGGCACGCCGCGCATCGTGCCTTCGGTGCCGGACGATATGACGAAGACGTTGAATGCGAGGTTGCGCCCGTTGCAGCGGCGCTTGCAGGAAGAGGGCGCGACGTCCCGGGCGCTGCCCGGGGGAGGCGTGCGGGGCGTCGGCGTCGGAAGGTTGGCGGGCACGGACGGGCTGCTGACCGAGATCGCGGAGCGCTTCGGCTTCAGCGATTCGCCGTTTTTTTCCCGGGCGTTCAAGCGCGGCACGGAGCGGCTCCGGACCGGTTTCGCCGTCTCGCCGGGCCGGACGGCGGCGGCATCGCCCGACGGGGGCGACGGCCGGTCATCCGGCAATCACCGGCGTTTTCGCGACGGCGGCGAGCAATCGATGCCGGCCGTTTTCATGTACACGTGGAGCGCGCCACGACGGCGAGGCGGTTGGGCGGCGCGCCGCGCGAAGCGCCGTTCGTCGTTTTCGTGTTTTCGTTTCTGAGTGGTGGCGGTACGGGCGAACGCGTTCGTCAATACCGCGAGATCTGATTGCCGTCGACGCGCACGCGATCGCCCGGGCGCAGGTCACCCGGCGTTTGCAGGTCGAACGAGCGCATCGAGCCGTCGCTCAGTTGCACGTCGACGCGGTACGCGCTCGGCTGCGCGCCCATCTGCTGGCCGATCTGATTGCCCGCGACCGCGCCGCCGAGCGCGCCGATGACGGTTGCGGCGTCGCGGCCGTGGCCACGGCCGATCTGGTTGCCGAGCACGCCGCCGACAAGCGCGCCGACGACAGTGCCCGCCACGCCCGACGGACTCGTCGCGCCGCCGATCGGACGGATGCCGGCGATCGTGCCGTATTGCGTCGAGTAGCCCGAATAGCCGGGCTGATAGCCAGGTTGATAGCCCTGCTGGTACCCGGGCTGCGTGTAGCCCTGCTGCGGATAGCCGGGCTGCGAGTAATCGGGCTGCGCATACGACGGCTGCGTGTAGGCTGGCTGCGCGTACGACGGCTGCGCGTAGGCAGGCGTGCCGTACTGCGGCTGTGAACCATACGGTCCGTACGCGTTCGGCGCGACGCACGCGCTCAGCGACAGCGCGGCCGCCGAGGCGAGCGCTAAGAGCAGGGTGGTTTTCGTGAAAGCCGCGCGCTTCGTTGTCGTTGTTTGGATGGGCTTCGTGTTCATGGTAGCGGGGGGTTACTGTTACACGCCGGCAGTATAGGGAATGCGCTCAACGTTGGATGAGCGCCGCGCGTAACAGTGTGTAAAGTCTGTTGCCGCGCGGATGGCGCGGCGAGAAACGCACGTCGCACGGGTGTGCTGCGCCGGCGGCGAAGCGATCCGTCCGACGAAACGGCGGCGTTCTCCCGTGCTGCATGGGCGGCGTCGAGCGCTGCCGGACGCGGCACTCGAAGGCGTCCGGCGCTTCGTGTTCAGCATTCGACGTTCGACATTCGGCGTTCGGCGTTCGGCGTTCGGCGTTCGACATTCGACATTCGACATTCGACATTCGACGTCGGACATCCGCTACCCAATATCGATGCGGGATCCCCGGCTGCAACGTCCGACATCGAAGGCCGAACCTCGGGCGCGCCGAGATTGGGACGCGGCGAGCCCGCTGCCCACCGCCGCGATGCGCCGACCGCCCTCACCCGCGCGCCGCGCTCGTCAACCGACGAACCGCCGGAACGAAAACGCGCCCAGCGCATCGCGCACCTCGTCGAGCGTGCGCTGCGTGACGTCGCGTGCGTGCGCGGTGCCGTCCTTCAGCACGTCGACGACGTAGCCCGGATCGCGCGCGAGCTGCGCGCGCCGCTCGCGGATCGGCGCGATCAACGCCTGCAGCCTGTCCTCGAGCCGGCGCTTGAGCACCATGTCGCCGAGGCCGCCCGCGCGATACGCGGCCTTCAGCCGCTCGAGCTCGTCGGGCTCGCCGTCGAACGCGTCGAGATACGTGAACACCACGTTGCCTTCGACCGTTCCCGGATCGGACACGCGCAAGTGGTTCGGATCGGTGTACATCCGCCTGACCGCGTCGGCGATCGCATCGGGCGACGACGACAGCGCGATCGCGTTGCCTTGCGATTTGCTCATCTTCGCCTTGCCGTCGACGCCCGGCAGCCGTCCCGTCGGCGAGATCAGCGCGCTCGCCTCGGGCAGCACGTCGGCGCCCGCCTGCCGGTTGACGCGACGGACGATCTCGTTCGTCTGCTCGATGAGCGGCAGTTGATCGTCGCCGACGGGCACCGTGTCGGCCTTGAACGCGGTGATGTCGGCCGCCTGCGCGACCGGGTAGCAGAGAAAGCCGGCGGGAATGTCGCGGCCGAAGCCGCGCGCGTGGATCTCGTCCTTGATCGTCGGATTGCGCTCGAGGCGCGCGACGGTGACGAAGTTCAGATAGAAGAGCGTCAGCTCGGCGAGCGCGGGCAGGCCCGACTGCACGGCGATCGTGCTCCGGCGCGGATCGATGCCGACGGCCAGATAGTCGAGCGCGACTTCGATCACGTTGCGGCGAACCTTGTCGGGATCGTGCGCGTTGTCGGTCAGCGCCTGCGTGTCGGCGACGAGGATGAATTGCCGGTGCGTGTCCTGAAGCGCGATGCGCGTCTTCAGCGAGCCGATGTAATGGCCGAGGTGCAGCGCGCCCGTCGGGCGGTCGCCGGTCAGTGCGATCGGCGCTCGGCAAGGATTCGAGGTGTCGTCGTGCATGAGCGGTTTCTCCGGGAAAACCGCCGCAGTCCGAGCCGGGTTGGGGGCGCGATCGACGCGATGCCGGCCGGATGCGGCGGCATGGTCGTGATCGGGATGTGACTATGCCGCTTCGTCAGAAGCGGCGCCAGACGTGCGAAAGGGGAAGGGATGGCGTAGACATGCGGCAAGGGTCGCATATTTTCGGCTTTTTCGCCATGCGAGGCTGTGTCGCGGCGCGTCGTGCGCGCGCGGTCGAGGACGCGCTCGGCGGCGGCGCGCGCCGCGATGAGGTCGCTGCGTCGAGGTAACGCCCAGGACGACGTCGAAGTCGAGGTCGAAATCGGGATCGGCGTCGAATGCGAAGCCGAAGCCGAAGCCGAAGCCGAAGCCGAAGCCGAAGCCAATGCCAGTGCCAGTGCCAATGCCAACGCCAACGCCAACGCCAACGCGTCGCGCCGACGCAAATGGCGCTCAGACGCCTCGCCGATTCGTCGCGAACCGCTCGCGATAGGCCTGCGGTGCCACGCCGAGCATGCGCAGGAAACTGCGGCGCATCGTTTCCTCGCTGCCGAATCCGCAGCGCGCGGCGATCCGCTTGATCGGCAGCGGCGCGTCGGCGAGCAGGTTGCGCGCGGCTTCGACGCGCATCTGCTCGATCGCCCGCGCGGGCGTCCTGCCGGTCGCTTCGCGGTAGCGGCGCATGAAACTGCGCTCGCTCATGCCGGCGCGCGCGGCGAGCGCCGCGACCGACAAGTCCGCGCCGAGATTCGCGGCCGCCCATGCGTGCAGTTCGTCGAAGCAGCCGCCCTCGTGCTGCAGCGACAGCGCGGCGCTGAATTGCGCCTGGCCGCCCGGGCGCTTCAGAAACACGACGAGATACCGCGCGACGTCGAGCGCCAGCGCGCGGCCGAGGTCGTCCTCGACGAGCGCGAGCGCGAGATCGATGCCGGCCGTGACGCCTGCCGACGTCCAGACGTTGCCGTCGCGGATGAAAATGGGATCGGGCTCGACGCGCACGTCGGGATAGCGTTGCGCGAGCTCGTCGCAGCGCGACCAGTGCGTGACGACGCGGCGTCCGCCCAGCAGCCCCGCCGCCGCGAGCACGAACGCGCCCGAGCACACCGACGCGATGCGCCGCGCGTACGCCGCGCGCCGGCGCACCCAGTCGACGAGCCGCGGATCGCGCGCCGCGCCGTGGACGCCGCAGCCGCCCGCGACGATCAGCGTATCGGACGGCTCGCGCGCGGCGGGCAGCGGCGCGGCGGCGAACGCGAGCCCGGCCGACGACATCACCGAAGGCGCGTGGGCGGCGACGACGCGCGGCGCGTACGGAATCGCGAGCCCGCGGCGCGCGGCGAAATCGTTCGCGCTCGCGAACACTTGCAGCGGCCCGGTGACGTCGAGCAACTGCACATCGTCGAACGCGAGCACGTGCACCGCGCGGCGCGCGGCGGCGGGCGCGGCCGCCGATGGCGTTGGCGGGAACTGTGGGGACTTTGGCATATCCGCCATACGGTAATTGCGTACAGTCGGTTTGTCCATCGCGCCGGTGCGGTCGGCGCGAGCCGGCGCAACGCTCATGATGTTGACGTGACGTTGATGAACTGGAGGAGGTTCGGCATGACCATCGAAGTGGGATTACTGTTGTTTCCGCAGGTGCAGCAGCTCGACCTGACCGGCCCGCACGACGTGTTCGCATCGCTGCCCGGCGTCACGGTGCGGCTCGTGTGGAAAACGCGCGAGCCGGTGGCGTCGAGCAGCGGGCTCGTGCTTGCGCCGAACGCGACGTTCGACGATTGCCCGCCGCTCGATGTGATTTGCGTGCCGGGCGGCATCGGCGTCGCCGATCTGATGGAGGATGCGGACACGCTCGCGTTTTTGCGCCGGCACGCGGCGCATGCGCGCTACGTGAGCTCGGTGTGCACGGGCGCGCTCGTGCTCGGCGCGGCGGGACTGCTGCGCGGGCGGCGCGCGACGACGCACTGGGCGTTCCATTCGCTGCTCGCGCCGTTCGGCGCGACGCCGGTACGCGAGCGCGTCGTGCGCGACGGCAATCTCGTGACGGGCGGCGGCGTGACCGCGGGGATCGATTTCGCGCTGACGCTCGCGGCCGAGCTCGTCGGCGAGGACGATGCGCAGGCGGTGCAGTTGCAGCTCGAATATGCGCCGGCCCCGCCGTTCGCGGCGGGCGATCCGGATACCGTGCCGGCGCGGATCGTCGAGCGCATGCGCGAGCGGTCGAAGCCGGTGCTCGCGCGGCGCGAGCAGGTGGTCGCGCGCGCCGTGGCGGCGCTCGAGCGGCAGCGCGCCGACGGGTGATGCACGTTGCCCGCTGATTGACGGCCCCGCGCGCAAGCGCAGGCCGGGTGTGGCGGCGCGAGGGGACGGCGCCGCCGGATTGCGGGGCGCGGCTCGCCGCCGCGCGGCAGGCGAGGGCCGCCGCGCGGTGCCGTTCCTCGCGTGACGGCTTGAGGGCGGGCGTTTCAGTCGCGTTGTGTCTGGGGGATCGAGCGGGCGCGCGGCCTTGGCTATTGGGGCGCGCGATGTGCCGGCGTCGCGTTTGGCGAACCGCGCGAACGCCATGCAAGCGAGGCGACGCAAGCGGCGACGCGCGCGTGCGCCCGCTTCGCCT
The DNA here is from genome assembly GCF_000011705.1 of Burkholderia mallei ATCC 23344. Taxonomy (NCBI): domain Bacteria; kingdom Pseudomonadati; phylum Pseudomonadota; class Betaproteobacteria; order Burkholderiales; family Burkholderiaceae; genus Burkholderia; species Burkholderia mallei. The sequence continues at coordinate 232,234 of NC_006349.2, forward strand.
GCGTCGGGCTCCCACGCGCGCGTCGCTACTTCTCCATCGCCATCGCCGAATTGTCCGCCTGCCCGCCGTCGCGGCTCTCATCGAGCACGCCGTGCGTGCGTCGCGCGTCGTGCCCGTCGAGCGCGCCCGGCTTGTCGCGTTCGCCGCGCTCGTTGCGTTCGTCGCGCCCGCCGTGCTCGTCCTGCTCATCGCGCAGCCAGTCGGCGACCGTGCCGCCCGTCTGCTCGATCAGCCCCTTCGCGAGCTCGAGCGCCTGCCGCTCGAACAGCCGCCGGTAGACGCCGCCTTCGAGCCGGATCAGCGCGTCGTGGCTGCCTTCCTCGATCACGCGCCCCTTGTCGAGCACGATCAGCCGGTCGAGCGCGCGCACCGTCGACAGCCGGTGCGCGACGACGAGCGTCGTGCGCCCGACCATCAGCCGCTCCATCGCCTGCTGGATCAGCACTTCGCTCTCGCTGTCGAGGCTCGACGTCGCTTCGTCGAGGATCAGCACCGGCGCGTCGGCGAGGAACGCACGCGCGATCGCGACGCGCTGCCGCTCGCCGCCCGGCAGCTTGATCCCGCGTTCGCCGACGAGCGTGTCGTAGCCCTGCGGCAACGCGTCGATGAACGCGTGCGCGCTCGCGAGCCGCGCGGCGCGCTCGATCTCGTCGCGCGTCGCGCCGGGCCGCGCGTACGCGATGTTCTCGGCGAGCGTGCGGTGGAACAGCAGCGGCTCCTGCTGGACGATCGCGATCTGGCTGCGCAGCGACGCCTGCGTGACCTCCGCGATGTCCTGCCCGTCGATCGTGATGTGCCCGCCGTCGACGTCGTACAGCCGCTGGATCAGCTTGATGAACGAGGTCTTGCCCGAACCGGAATGCCCGACGAGCCCGACGCGCTCGCCCGGCGCGATCCGGATCGAGAAGTTCTCGTACAGCGGCTTCGCGTGCGCGCCGCTGTAGCCGAACGTCACGTGCTCGAAGCGGATCTCGCCGCGCGCGATCGAGATCGGCTTCGCGCCCGGCTTGTCGTCGATGCCGAGCGGCTGCCGCTCGAGCGACACGAGCTCTTCCATGTCGTTGACCGAGCGCTGCAGGTTGCGGATGTGCATCCCGATGTCGCGCAGGTAGCCTTGCAGCACGAGGAAGGTCGTCAGCGCGAACGTGATGTCGCCGATGCTCGCGCGATCGTGCGCCCACAGCCATAGCGCGGCGCCGAGGATCGCCGCCTGCATCGCGGCGAGCATCGCGCCCTGCACGCCGCCGTTCAGCGTGCCGCGCCGCCACGCGCGGCGAGTACGCGCGCGCCACTTCGACACGACGCCGTCGAGCCGCGTCTCTTCGCGCGTCTCCGCGCCGAACGCCTTGACGACCGGATTGCAGCTCACCGCGTCGGCGAGCGCGCCGCCCATGCGCGTGTCCCACAGGTTGCCGAGGCGCGCCGCGGGCGCGACGTAGCGCAGCGACATCGCGACCGTCACCGCGATGAAGACGACCGAGCCGCCGCCCACCACCGCGCCCATCACCGGCCAGTGCAGGCCGAGCAGCAGCGTCGCGCCCGTCAGCATCACGATGGACGGCAGCAGCGCGACGAGCAGCGTGTCGTTGAGCAGGTCGATCGCCCACATGCCGCGCGTGATCTTGCGCACGGTCGAGCCGGCGAAGCTGTTCGCGTGCCAGTCGGTCGAAAAGCGCTGCACGCGGTGGAACGCGTTCGCCGCGATCTCGCTCATCATCTTCAGCGTCAGCACGATGATGTTGCGGAACACTGCCTGCCGCAGCAGCGTGCACGCGAGCCCGATGCCGATCAGCACGCCGAACGCGTGCAGCGCGCGGCTCCACGCGGCGGCCTTGTCGGCGGCGGCCACGCCGTGCGACAGCGCGTCGACGAGGCGCCCGGCGAACAGCGGCGTGAGTACGTCGCCGAGCGCGGTGGCGAGCGCAAGGGCGGCGATCCCGGCGATGCGCACGGGTTGCGCGCGCCAGTGCCGGAAGGTGAACGCGAGCACGTCGGTAAACGCGCGTCCACCCGGATGGGTAGTTTTCTGGACCATTTGTCGGGGCCCGGCCGCTCGTGGCGGACGGGACTTGTCGATTGTTTGTTCGAAACGAAAGCCGGACGGGCGACGCCGCGCGTCAGCGCGCGCTGCGAAGGCGAAAAACGGTCCGGAAGCTGTGCGAGCCGGAACGCGGCCCGCGAAGACGACGACTTAAGACGCGCGTCGTGGAACTGCCGTCGAGGAGGCAACATGCATTTGCAACATCTGGCACCTCCTTCGAGCGTTGAGTGGGTGGAATGAAAGCGAGCCGAAGTGCAGCTCGTGAAGCGATTCTAGCGGCCGTTTCGGATTGCTGCAATGTCAGACGAATGGATGTTGCCGATTCGAGACGAGCGGCGCGCGGCGTCGCGGTTCGTCGTGCTCGTCGTGCTCGTCGTGCTCGTCGGGGCCGGAAGGAGTGGGTTAACATCGCGTTCGGCGCGCGGCGCGGCGCCTCGCGCGCGGCGGCATCGGGTCGGCGGACGCGCGCCGCGATGGGCGGAAGCGAATGCCACGCGACGTTCTCGAGGCGCGTGCACGCGTGCGGTCGCCCGAACGTGCGCGCCCGGCGCCGCCCGCCCAAAAGGGCCGCTGCGACACGGCGCGCGGACGAGGCTTCCGAACCGACTTCCCAAACCGGCGCGTGCCGACGTTATGGGACAATCCGACGTCCCCTGTAGAACCGAACATTGCATCGAGGAAACGATGAGCGATTTTCAACCAGGCATTCTGGCTCCGATTCCGGCCGCGAGCCGCTACCTGTCTTTCCGGATCTCGCATCCGGAGCATGCGGCGAGCGTGCTCGCCGCGTTGCGCGACGCGCTCGACGGCGTTGACACGGTGATCGGCCTCGGGCCGTCGCTCGTGCAGGCGCTCGACAGGAAGATCGACGGGCTGAAGGAGTTTCCCGAGCTGTCGGTGCCGGGCGCGCCGGTGCCGTCGACTCCCGCGGCGCTGTGGGTCTGGCTGCGCGCCGACGATCTCGGCGCGGCCACCGTGCGCTCGCGCGACATCGAGCGGCTCGTCGCGCCCGCGTTCGAGCTCGATGCGGCGGCGAACGCGTTCCGTTACGCGGACGACCGCGACCTGTCCGGCTACGAGGACGGCACCGAGAACCCGGAGGGCGACGAGGCGCTCGAAGTCGCGTTCGTGTCCGGCAAGGGCGCGGGGCTCGACGGCGCGAGCTTCGTCGCGGTTCAGCAATGGGTGCACGACTTCGGCAAGATGCGCGAGATTCCGGGCGACGAAATGGACCGCGTCATCGGCCGCCGCAAGGACGACAACGAGGAACTCGAGGACGCGCCCGCCTACGCGCACGTGAAGCGCACCGAGCAGGAGAGCTTCAAGCCGGAGGCGAAGGTGCTGCGCCGCTCGTCGCCGTGGGCGGACGAGCGCCGCGCCGGTTTGTACTTCGTTGCGTTCGGCCATTCGTTCCGCGCGTTCGAGGTGCAGATGCGCCGGATGATCGGCGCGACCGACGGCGTGCACGACGGCCTGTTCCGCTTCACGCAGCCGATCACCGGCTCGTTCTTCTGGTGCCCGCCCGTCAAGGGCGGCAAGCTCGATCTGTCGGCGCTCGGGCTGTAACGGCGGCGCGCCGGTGCGCGAACGCGCCGACGCCCGTGCGGCCGGCGAGGCCGTAAGCGCGCACGTTCGCGATGGGCGCGTCGGCGCGCGGTGGGGGACGGCCGCGGGCATGCCGGTGGCGTGGCGTCGGCGTGGCTGGCCGACGCGCGTTGTCGCCGCGCGTGGCGCGCCGGTGCCGCTCGCGCTTCATCGGGCTTCATCGTGGTTCATCGCGGGCAGTGCCGTTTCGATCCGCGCCGCGCGACCATGCCGTTCGGCGTGGCCGGCGCTTTCGACGCGTCCCGGCCGCGCCGGATTCGTCGTGACGCCGGTTCCGGCATCGCGGCGCCGTGATCGGCGCATGGCGGTCGCTCATCGCGACATCGTCGCGGCATCGATGGGCCCGGCATGTCGATGCCCATTGCGCGCGCGTCGGCACGGCGATCACGCATCTGCGATGCGCAATGCCTTCCGGGAGTTGGCGTGGTCGGCATTCCATTGTCGGGTTCGCAATGCGCGTCGAAGCCGATACGAAGCCGATACGAAGCCGATTCAACACGCCGGGCAATATCGGCGCGAACGGGCGGCCGACGGCCGTCAGTTGATCGACGGGAGTCGATGAGTCAAAAAGCAGCCTGATTCGAACGATCCGATTTTTGTCGTCCGCGCGGTTTTCGATTGAAAACAAGGGGAAATGCGGCGATTTCGCATCAATTCGATGTGTCGCGACGCGGCAACTCCCGGTTCGGGCGGCACGTCAATGCAATATGAAAGCATGTATATAACATATTAAATATTAAAAAGATCGAATTATCCTGTCGAATAAGGTCGGTTATTCGATCGAATCCGCTTCCCTCGCTTATAGTGCGCGACGTATACCCGCGAATCGAAATGCCCGATGAGGAGGAGCGAATTGAAATTCAACTGCATCGCAGCAACCATCCTGGCCGCGGTCGCCGCCGACGCGACGGCGGCCGGCGCGTGCCTGAACGGCTCCACGATCGCCTCGACGACGCGTGCGCCGCTCGTCGCGCGACAGGGCTCGGTGTTCTCGTCGACGCTCTATGATCCGGCGATCACGTCGAACAATCGCACGCACAATCCCGTCATGCTGACGGTCAAGGTGACGAACAACGGGCGGCCGGTCGCCGGCTGCGACGTCGCCTGGCAGCCGCGCGGCGCGGGCGGCGCGTCGGGATGGCTCTTCCCGGCGAGCGCGTCGACCGACGCCAACGGGATCGCGTCCGCGTGGTGGGTCGCCGGCAGCGGCGCCGCGCAGACGGCGGTGGCGAGCATCCGCCGGTTCGACGGCACGACGCAGGGCGTCGCGATCGGCGGCTCGGCGCAGCCGCACGCGACGCGCGCGAATTCGATCCATCTGAACTACGAGCCGGCGAGCGACTGGACCGCGTTCAGGGTCGACGTGACGCCCGAAGCGCTCGCGCCGACCACCTATTGGGAGGCGATCGGCTGGCCGGGCGCGTACACCGGCATCCAGTCGATCGACGGCAAGCAGAACGGACTCGTGCTGTTCTCCGTGTGGGACGTGAACGGCAAGTCGCCTCAAATCATCGCGAAAGGGCCCGGCGTCGATTGCACGCAGTTCGGCGGCGAAGGCACCGGCTACAAGTGCGCCAAGCGCCATGCGCCCGTCGCGGGCCGCACCTACCGCTTCATGGCGTCGATCGCGCCGGTCGCAGGACAGAACCAGACCGACTATTCGGTCTGGTTCACCGACACCTCGACCAACGCGCGCGAGCTGATCGCGACGCTGCGCTACCAGAAGGCCGTCCAGTCGGCGAACTACGCGAACAGCTTCGTCGAGGATTGGGCGACGCAGGGCGCGTCGTGTCTCGGCGCGACGCAGCGCGCCGGGCAGTACGGCAACGTATGGGCGCTCGACAGGGCGTCCGCGCAGTGGCGCACGGTCAAGCGGGCATCGACCTCGGCCGTCTACACGCCGGATCACAACGAAGTCTGCTCGAACTATCAGTTCTCGGTGGTCAACGGCCGCTTCCGGATGAGCACGGGCGGCCATGCGGTCGGACAGCCGCTCAATCTGCCGAACGGGCCGAAGTCGTTTCCGCTGACGCTGCCCTGATGCGTCGGCCCGGCGCCCGGCCGTGCGACACGGCCCGGTGCGCCGACACGCCGTGCGCACCGGCGGGGCGCGCGCGGCCCGGCGCCGCGCGCGGCGACACGGTCGCGCGAACGCGCATCGCGTCGCCGCCCCCGCGCCGTCACTTCAGCGTCGTCTCGATCCGCGTGCCGCGCTTGACGAACAGCGTGACCGGCGTCTTCTCGGCGATTTCGGCGAGCCGCGTGCGCTGCGCGCCGTCGAGCGCGCCGTCGACGACGATCGTGCGCCGCACGTATTGCGCGCCCTCGCGATCGACGTGCAGCTCGGCGCGCGCGAGCAGCCGCGCGGCCGGCCACGCCTTGCGCTGCATGTACATGCGCAGCGTCGCGACCGTGCACGCGGCGAGCCCCGACAGCACGAGCTCGTACGGCGCGGGGCCGACGTTGCCGCCGCCCTCGTGCTCGTTCTCGTCGCCTTGCAGGCGGTGCTTTCCGGCTTCGAGTTCGACGACGTAGTTCGGTGCATCGGGGGCCATTTCGGCGGTGGCGTGAATGAGCGGCATGGCGTGTTCTCGAGGTAAGGGGAGGAAGCGGCCGGCACGCCGGTCGCGTCTGGTCGAGCATAAACGGCTTCGCGCGCGCCTGCAGCGGCGCCTATGCGCCCGCGGGATGCGGCGACGCGGCGCGCACGACTTCGATCACGCGTTGCCGGAACCACTGATGCGCGCGGTCGAGCTCGCGCGACTCGTGCCAGTACGCGAGGATCGGATACGGCTTGAGCCGCAGCGGCAACGGCTGCGCCGCGAGCGGCAGGAGCCGCGTCATCCGCAGCGCGTAGGAGCGCGGCAGCGTCAGCAGCAGATCGCCCGACGCCACGATCTGGCACGCGGCGAAGTAGTGCTGGCAGACGAGCTGGATCCGCCGGAAGCGCCCGTCGGCGCCGAGCAGCACGTCGAGCGTGTGCGGCTCGCCGAGCGGCGACACCGTCACGTGTCCCGCGGCGAAGTAGTCGGCGCGGCGCAGCGGCGCGCCCGCGAGCGCATGGTCGCGCCGCATCGCGACGACGAGCGTGTCGTCCGCCACGTGTTCGGCGACGATTCGGGGCCCGGCGGGCACGCGGCGCTCGATCGCGAGATCGAGATTGCCGCTGCCGAGCTCGCGCCCGATGTCGGCAACCGGCACGCGGCGGCTCACGAGCCGCACGCCGGGCGCTTCGCGCGCGAGCGTCTCGACGAGCTGCGGCAGCGCGATCGATTCGAGCACGTCGCGCACGCCGACGACGAAGCTCATGTCGAGCGCGCCGGGGCTGAAGCGGGTCTGCGCGCGCGCCGCATCCTGCAGCCCCTTCAGATGGCGCTGGACGTCGGCGATCACCTCGCGCGTGCGCTCGGTCGGCACGACCTTGTTGCCCTGTCGCACGAAGAGCGGATCGCCGAAATGCGCGCGCAGCCGGTTCAGCGCATGGGTGACGGCAGGCTGCGTCAGATGCAGCGCGCGGGCGGCGGCGCTGATGCCGCCTTGCACGTAGACCGCGTCGAGTACGCGGAACAGGTTCAGGTCGAGTCGGTGGTCTGGCTGCATCGGCGTTTTGGTGTTCCTGCGTTTGGCGTTTGGCGTTTGGCGTTTGGCGTTTGGCGTTTGGCGTTTGGCGTTTGGCGTTTGGCGTTTGGCGTTTGGCGTTTGGCGTTTGGCGTTTGGCGTTTGGCGTTTGGCGTTTGGCGTTTGGCGTTTGGCGTTTGGCGTTTGGCGTTTGGCGTTTGGCGTTTGGCGTTTGGCGTTTGGCGTTTGGCGTTTCGATGCTCCGAAGTTCCGAAGTTCCGAAGTTCCGACGCACCGCCGGATTGCCGGATCGGCGCGGCTCGCGCGCGCACGCCAGCCCATCAATGGCATCTATGCCATCGCATAATAAATATTCATTTCATCGATTGTCGAGGATCGCGTACGCTCGTTTGCATTCGAACCGACTATCGGAGACGCCATGGATTTCTCCCCCTCGGCCCGCTGCCGCGAATTGAGCGAGCGCATCGCGGCCTTCATGCGCGACGAGATCGCGCCCGTCGAGGCGCGCTACGCCGAGCAACTGACGGGCGACGCCGACTGGCGGCGCTGGCGGCAGCCCGACGTGATGGAAACGCTGAAGGCGAAGGCGCGCGCGGCCGGCCTCTGGAACCTGTTCCTGCCCGAGGCCGAGCACGGCGGCGCGGGGCTGTCGAACGCCGAGTACGCCCCGCTCGCCGAGCTGATGGGGCATTCGTTCATCGCGCCGGAGGCGTTCAACTGCAACGCGCCCGACACCGGCAACATGGAGGTGCTCGCGCGCTACGGCTCGCCCGAGCAGCGCCGCCGCTGGCTCGAGCCGCTGCTCGCGGGCGAGATCCGTTCGGCGTTCTGCATGACGGAGCCGGAGGTCGCTTCGTCGGACGCGACGAACATGCGCGCGACGGCCAAGCTCGAAGGCGACGAAATCGTGCTGAACGGCCGCAAGTGGTGGTCGACCGGCATCGGTCATCCGCTCGCGCGCGTCGTGATCTTCATGGGGCTCACCGATCCGCAGGCGGAACCGCATCGCCGGCACACGATGGTGCTGTGCCCGCTCGACGCGCCCGGCGTGCGGATCGAGCGGATGCTGCCGGTGTTCAACGCGTACGACGAGCCGTCGGGCCACGGCGAGGTCAGCTTCACGAACGTGCGGCTGCCGGCGTCGAACGTGATCCTCGGGCCGGGGCGCGGCTTCGAGATCGCGCAGGGCCGGCTCGGCCCGGGCCGCATTCACCACTGCATGCGCGCGCTCGGCGCGGCGGAGAAGGCGCTCACGCTGCTGTGCGCGCGCGCGACGGCGCGCACCGCGTTCGGCAAGCCGCTCGTCAAGCTCGGCGGCAACGGCGACGTCGTCGCGAACCTGCGCATGGCGATCGAGCAGGCGCGCCTGCTGACGCTGAAGGCCGCCTGGACGATCGACACGCAGGGCGTGAAGGCGGCGCTGTCGCTGATCTCGCAGATCAAGGTCGTCGTGCCCGCGGTCGCGCAGCAGGCGGCCGACGCGGCGATCCAGATCCACGGCGGCGCGGGCCTGTCCAACGATTTCCCGCTCGCCGCGCTCTACGCGTACGCGCGCGTGCTGCGCATCGCGGACGGGCCGGACGAGGTGCATCGCGCGGTCGTCGCGAAGCTCGAGGTGAAGCGGCAGCTCGCCGCGGCGGAGGCCGCATGAGCGTGCGCCTCGACGATGCGCGCGACGTGCGCGACGAAGACCGGCTCGACGCGGCGAAGCTCGACGCGTACCTGAAGCCGCGCATTGCGGGGTTGAGCGGCGAGCCGCGCATCCGGCAGTTTCACGGCGGCGCGTCGAACCTGACCTATCTGATCGGCTATGGCGATCGCGAGCTGGTGCTCAGGCGCCCGCCGGCGGGCGCGAAGGCGGGCGCCGCGCACGACATGCTGCGCGAAGCGGCGGTGATGGCGGCGCTCGGGCCCGACTACCGTTACGTGCCGGCGATCCTCGCGCGCTGCGACGATCCCGCGGTGCTCGGCAGCGAGTTCTACGTGATGGAGCGCATCGCCGGCGTGATCCTGCGGCGCGAGCTGCCCGCCGAGCTGAAGCTCGATCGCGCGGACGTGCGCAAGCTGTGCGAGCGCTTCGTCGACCGGCTGATCGAGCTGCACGCGATCGACGCGTCGCGCCCGGAGATCGCGGCGCTCGGCAAGGGCGAAGGCTACGTCGCGCGGCAGTTGAGCGGCTGGGCGCAGCGCTGGCGCAACGCGCTCACCGACGGCACGAACCCGTGCGACGACGTGCTCGCGTGGCTCGAGCGCCATCGCCCGGCGGGCGAGCGGCGCATCTGCGTGATCCATAACGATTTTCGCTTCGACAACGTCGTGCTCGATCCGGCCGATCCGCTGTCGATCGTCGGCGTGCTCGACTGGGAGATGGCGACGCTCGGCGATCCGCTGATGGACCTCGGCGGCTCGCTCGCCTACTGGGCGCAGGCCGACGACGATCCCGCGTTCGTCGCGATGCGCCGCCAGCTGACGCACGCGGACGGGATGATGACGCGCCGCGAGCTCGTCGAATACTACGGCGCGCGCACGGGGCTCGACGTCGGCGGCTTCGTGTTCTACGAAGTGTTCGGCCTGTTCCGGCTGATGGTGATCGCGCAACAGATCTACCGGCGCTTCGTGCTCGGCCACACGACGAACGAGCAGTTCGCGGGCCTCGGCGCGGTCGTGCGCTATCTCGGCGAGCGTTGCCGGCGCGTGATCGACGCGGCCGGGGGCGCGCGATGACCGAGCTGTTGCTGATTCGCCATGCGCAGGCGAGCTTCGACGCGGCCGACTACGATTGCCTGTCGCCGCTCGGCGACGAGCAATCGGCGCGGCTCGGCGCGTGGATGGCGCGCGGCGCGCGGCGGCCCGCGCTGATCGCCACCGGCACGCTGCGCCGCCACGCGCAGACGGCCGACGGCTGCGCGCGCGCGGCGGGCGTCGATGCGCCCCGGCTCGCGCTCGCGGGCCTCGACGAGCTCGACGCGGACGAGTTGATCGCGCGGCATCGGCCGGCCCTCGCCTCGCGCGACGCGCTGCTGCGCGCGATGGCGGCCGAGGCCGACCCGCGCCGCGCGTTCCAGACGCTGTTCGCGGCGGCTGTGGCGCGCTGGACGGGCGGTGCGCACGACGGCGAGTACGGCTGCGCCTGGCCCGAATTCCGTGCGCGCACGCTTGCCGCGTGGGACGCGCTCGCGGGCCAGCCGGCGCGCGAGATCTGGGCGTTCACGTCGGGCGGGCCGATCGGCGTGATCGTCGCGGCGCTGTTCGGCGTGCCCGCCGAGCGCAGCTTCGAGCTCGCGTGGCCGCTCGTCAACACGAGCGTCACGCGGATCCGGATCGGCCGCGGCGGCGCGCGCGTGACGACGTACAACGGCTGGCCGCACCTCGACGGCGAGCGCGACGAACGGCTCGTCACGCACCGCTGATTCCTTTTCCTTCACCCACTCGGGATATCCTTCATGAGCGCACCCAACCTGTTCGACCTGTCCGGCAAGATCGCCGTCGTCACCGGCGGCAGCCGCGGCATCGGCGCGGAAGTCGCGAAGCTGCTCGGCGCGTTCGGCGCGCATGTCGTCGTCACGAGCCGGCGCCTCGACGATTGCCGCGCGATCGCGGACGAGATCGTCGCGGCGGGCGGCTCGGCCGAGGCGGCCGCGTGCCATATCGGCGAGCTCGAGCAGATCGACGCGCTGTACGCGTCACTCGAAGGCCGGCATGGGCGGCTCGACGTGCTCGTCAACAACGCGGCGACCAATCCGTACTACGGGCCGATCGTCGATACGGATCTCGGCGCGTTCCAGAAGACCGTCGACGTGAACATCCGCGGCTACTTCTTCATGTCGAGCCGCGGCGCGAAGCTGATGGGCAAGAACGGCGGCGGATCGATCGTCAACGTCGCATCGGTGAACGGCGTGATTCCCGGCTACTGGCAGGGCATCTACTCGATCACGAAGGCGGCGGTGATCTCGATGACCAAGGCGTTCGCGATCGAATGCGCGGCAAGCGGCGTGCGCTGCAACGCGCTGCTGCCGGGGCTGACCGACACGAAATTCGCGTCGGCGCTCACGCAGACGCCCGAGGTGCTGAAGCAGGTGCTCGCGCACGTGCCGATGCGGCGCGCCGCGCAGCCGACGGAGATGGCGGGCGCGGTGCTGTATCTGGCGTCGGCGGCGTCGAGCTATACGACGGGGACGGTGCTGAACGTCGACGGCGGGTATTTGTCGGTTTGACGGCGATAGGGTGGGCGACGAGCCACGAACTGCGAGCTGTGAGCTGCGAGTTGCGGGTTGCGAGCGCCGGATACCCGACGCTCGAAGTCTAGACGCCTGATACGATCGCGGCGGCGATCGTTCGCATCGCCGCCGCCCGCCGCTCGAGCGCATGACGCTTCGGGCGCACGAGCGAAGCGCGCGGGCGGCGAGCGAACATCGAAAACGACAGGGGAGTGTTCATGACGAAGACGAAGCATTTGGCGCCGCGCCTGGCCGGCAAGCGCGCGTTCATCACCGGCGCTGCGGGCGGCCTCGGGCGCGCGATCGCGCGCCGGATGGCCGAGCAGGGCGCGCAGGTGTTCTTGACCGACATCGTCGACGCGGCCGTGCTCGAGGCGTTCGCGGCCGAGCTCAACGATACGGCCGGCGAGCGCATTGCGTGGGCGGCCGTGCAGGACGTCGCCGACGAAGCGCAGTGGGCGTCGCGCCTTTCGCAGGCGGCAGACGCGATGGGCGGGCTGTCGGTGCTCGTGCACAACGCGGGCGTCGGCTCGTTCGGCGCGATCGGGCAGATCGCGCGCGACGAGTGGCGGCGCGTGATGGCGATCAACGTCGAGAGCATCGTGCTCGGCACGAAGCATGCGCTGCCGTATCTGGAGGCGGGCGCGCCCGCGTCGATCGTCAATATCTCGTCGGTCGCCGCGTTCAAGCAGGAGCCCGACTACACCGCGTACAACGCGTCGAAGGCGGCGGTCGCGTCGCTCACGAAGTCGATCGCGGTGGATTGCGCGCGCCGGCAGACGGAGGTGCGCTGCAACTCGATCCATCCGTCGTTCATCATGACGGGCATCGTCGCGCCGATCGTCCGGCTGGTCGGCGAGAAGGAAGCCGCGCGCAAGCTCGCGCGCGGCGTGCCGATGCGCCGGCTCGGCGAGCCCGACGACGTCGCGCATGCGGCCGTCTATCTCGCGTCCGACGAGAGCCGCTACGTGACGGGCGCGGAGCTCGTGATCGACGGCGGGATGTGCGCGGTCTGACGTCGCGCGTGCGTCGGCGGCGGCATTTTCGCGCGCCGCCGGCGAAACTTGAAAAATCGCGGCGGTGTGATTGCATCGTTGCGGATCGCGGATCGCGGATCGCGGATCGCGGATCGCGGATCGCGCCTCGTGCCTCGTGCCTCGCGCCTCGCGCCTCGCGCCTCGCGCCTCGTGCCTCGCGCCTCGCGCCTCGCGCCTCGCGCCTCGCGCCTCGCGCCTCGCGCCTCGCGCCTCGCGCCTCGCGCCTCGCGCCTCGCGCCTCGCGCCTCGCGCCTCGCGCCTCGCGCCTCGCGCCTCGCGCCTCGCGCGAATGCGACCGCGGCGCACTCGCGGCGTTCGCCGATGCGGGCGCATGCCGTCCGTTTCCATTTCTCCCGAAGGTGATGCCCATGTCCACACCCGTCAATCGACAACTGCGCCTGAAGGCGCGCCCCGACGGACGCGTCGGTCACGAGCACTTCACGCTCGCCGAAGCGCCGCTGCCCCCGCTCGGGCCGGGCGAGATGCTCGTGCGCGTGCTGTATCTGTCGATGGATCCCACCAATCGCGTCTGGATGAGCGACATCCCGCAATATCTGCCGCCGGTGGCGATCGGCGACGTGATGCGCGCGCTCGGGATCGGCCGCGTCGTCGCGTCGAACGCGCCGGGGTTCGCCGAGGGCGATCTCGTGCAGGGGCTCGTCGGCTGGCAGGACTACGCGCACGTGCGCGCCGACGAAATCGCGCAGTACACGAAGCTGCCCGCCGCGCTCGGCCTGCCGCTGCCGCGCCTGCTCGGCGCATGCGGGATGAGCGGGCTCACCGCGTACTACGGGCTCACCGAGATCGCGCCGGTGCAGCCGGGCGAGACGCTCGTCGTGTCGGCGGCCGCGGGCTCGGTGGGCTCCGTCGCCGGGCAGATCGGCAAGATTCACGGCGCGCGCGTTGTCGGCATCGCGGGCGGCGCGGACAAGTGCCGCTACCTGACCGACGAACTCGGCTTCGACGCGGCCGTCGACTACAAGTCCGACGACTGGAAGCGCGCGCTGAAGGACGCGACGCCCGACGGCGTGCACGTGAGCTTCGAGAACGTCGGCGGCGAGATCATGCGCGCGGTGCTGTCGCGGATGGCGATCGGCGGACGCGTCGCGCTGTGCGGCGTGATCGCGAACTACAACAACGGGCGGCCCGCCGATGACGTCAGCGTGTTGATCGCGAAGCGGCTGACGATGCGCGGCTTCCTGATTCTCGATTACCGGAAGAGCCGCGAGGCGATCGCGACGCTCGCCGGCTGGCTGCGCGACGGCCGGCTGAAGGCGGAGGAAACCGTCGCCGACGGGCTGACCAACGCGCCCGACGTGCTGAATCGCCTGTTTGACGGCAGCCATCGCGGCAAGCTCGTGCTGCGGGTCGATCCGCAAGCTTGATCGGGCGGCGGCGCGCGCTTTGGCCGATGCTGCCGCTTCGGCTGCTTCGACCGCTTCGACCGCTTCGACTGCTTCGACTGCTTCGACTGCCTCGGCCGCTTCGGCCGCTTCGACCGCCTCGACTGCTTCGATCGCTTCGGCCACTTCGGCCACTTCGGCCATTCCGCCCGGACGCTTGCGCGGTGCGCGCGGATGGCGACGCGCGCCGCCCATAGAAGACGGGGCGGGATGCCAGGCCGTTTCGGACGCCGTTGCAATGCGCCCGAAACCGGCCGCCTTTGCCGGTTGATTGCCGAGGCCGCTCAGTTGCCGAAGATCGCGCGCATGGACGAACCGCCGTGGCGCGGCGGAGACCGCGCCACTTTCGTTCGTGAAAGCGGACCGTGACGCTCGCTCGCGCCGACGCGCTCGGTTTCGCGGTTCGGCGGCTGCTTCGCCGTCGTTCGACTTCGTTTCCCCCGCTCGTCCCGGCGTTCGCTCCTTCGCTCGCCGTCGATCTCCATCGATCCACGCCGTGGCTCGCGGCGCACCGACAGGCCCCGCCGTTCGGGCTTCGCGCATCGGCGTGCGGGCGGCGCATCGGCTTCGCGCGGCGCATGCCTTTCCGTGCGCGTGCATGCATTCACCGCGCGCCCGATTCCGTCGGCTCACGCGATTTCCGTGGCCGCCGCGCGATGTCGGCCGCGTATCGCGATGCCCCACAGCACGACCGCGCCGCTCGCGAGCGTGAAGCCCGCGCACATCCACGCGACGGGCGCGAGCCCCAGCCGCAGGAACGGCGCGACGGCCTGTGTCGCGAGCGCCGCGCCGCCGAGCCCGAAGAACATCAGCAGCCCGGCCGCGCGTCCCGCGACGGCGGGCTCGGCCGCGAGCGCGCGCGCCATCGACGCCGGCCCGCGCAGGCCGAGCGAGCCGCAGAACAGCATCCACGATGCGACGACGAGCGGCGTCGAGCGCCAATCGGCATACGCGAGCAGCAGGAACGCGGCCGACGCCGCGAACTGCAGCAGCGCGCCGAGTGCGATGATCCGGTCGAGGCCGAGCGCGTCGGACCATTTGCCGCTGCGCGCGGCGCTCAGCATGAACGCGGCGACCCCGCACGCCTGCATCAGGCTGAACGTCGACGGCCCCGCGCCGAGCCAGATCTCGACGACTTGCGGCGCGCTCGCGACGAACGCGAGCAGCGCGGCGAAGCAGAGCGCGTGGCCGAGCGCGTAGCCGAGATAGACGGGCGAGCGCAGCAGCCGCCGATAGCCGCCCGCGTGTGCGCCGACGTTCGCCGGCGCACACGCGCGCATTGCGCGAGCCGTCGGAATCACGCGGAACACGAGCGGCGCCGCGATGGCGGACAACGCGACGATGATCCAGAAGCTCGTTCGCCAGTCGGCCACGACGAGCAGCGCCGCGCCGACGAGGGGCGCGAGTCCGGGCACCGCGCTTTCGACGATGCCGAGCCATGCGAGCGCGCGGACCGCGCCGCCGTCGCCGAACGACTGTCGCACGAGCGCGGGGACGATGACCATCGCCGCGCCGACGCCGAAGCCCTGCGCGAGGCGCGCGCCGATCAGCGCGCCCATCGAAGGCGCGAGCGCGCACGCGGCGCCCGCGACGAGTTGCAGCAGCACCGCGAACGCGAGCGTGCGGCGGTGCCCGAAGCGGTCGGCGGCCGCGCCCCAGACGAGCTGCGACACGGCGAGCGCGGCCGAGAACGCGGCGAGCGTCGCCTGCGCGCTTTCGATGGAGCCGCCGAGCTGCTGCGGCAACGACGGCACGGCGGGGAGATAGAGGTCGGTGGCGAGCAGCCCGACGGCGGTGAACAGGGCCAACGGGAGAATCGATCGGAGCGGATGCATGCGTGAAACGGAAAGGGTTTTGTCGGTTTGCGAGCGCCCGACGATATCACGTCGATGCGCGCGGCCCGGGCGGCGCGCGTTTGCGGCGACGGGCGACGCGGGCGGCCCGGGCGCCGGACAGGGGAGGCAGCGAGTTCAAGGCGCGCGGCGGCGCCGAACCATGCATGAATTATGCGAAACGGCCGCGCGGGACGGCAGGGGGGGCGCGGCGGAGGGTTTGGAAAGGACGAAGACGGGGCGCGGTGTAAGCCATTTGTTACAGAATTTGAAATGATATAACATATCGATACCATCGCCATCCGACCCGATGGCGCCCGCGGCGACGCGGGCGCCGAGCCGTCGTATCGATGCGCTGCCTCACGGGCCTTCCTGTGCGCTGATATTGATACGTTATATCGTTTCCTGTTCATCGCGCGATTCGGCCCGTGATTCCGTCCACCCCGACCACACCACACCGATTACCGCAATGGATGACCACCGACGTATCGCGCCGCCTTTCGCTCGCAGGCTGCATCCCTTGTCGCTGCTGCTCGCCGCGAGCCTCGCGCATGGCGAGACGGGCGCGCCGCCCGCCGAGCGCCGATCGGACGCGCCGCCCGCGACGGCGCTCGCGCCGATCTTCGTGACCGCGAACCCGCTCGGCGCGTCGGCGCTGAGCTCGCCCACCGCGTCGCTGTCCGGCGACGCGCTGACGCTGCGCCGCACCGATTCGCTCGGCGACACGCTGAACGGCTTGCCCGGCGTGTCCACGACGACCTATGGCCCGCTCGTCGGCCGTCCGATCATCCGCGGGATGGACGGCGATCGCATCCGCCTCCTGCAGAACGGCGTCGCCGCGTACGACGCGTCGTCGCTGTCCTACGATCACGCGGTGCCGCAGGATCCGCTGAGCGTCGAGCGCATCGAGATCGTGCGCGGGCCGGCGGCGTTGCTGTACGGCGGCAACGCGGTCGGCGGCGTCGTCAACACGATCGACAACCGGATTCCGCGCGAAGCGATCACGGGCGTCTCGGGCGCGCTCGACGCGAGCTACGGCGGCGCGAACAACGCGCGTGCGGGCGCGGCGCTCGTCGAAGGCGGCAACGGCCGCTTCGCGTTTCATCTCGACGCGTTCGGCCGCGAGACCGACGCGCTGCGGATTCCGGGCCATGCGCATTCGGCGCGCCAGCGCGCGCTCGACGGCGAGGACGCCAGCGAGCCGTACGGCAGGCTGCCGAACAGCGACGGCCGCCGTTACGGCGGCGCGGCGGGCGGCTCGTACACGTGGGCGGACGGCTACGTCGGCGCATCGTACAGCGGCTACGAATCGAACTACGGCTCCGTCGCCGAAACCGACGCGCGGCTTCAGATGCGGCAGGAGCGCGTCGCGCTCGCGTCGGAGGTGCGCAATCTGCGCGGGCCGTTCTCGCAGCTGAAATTCGACTTCGGCTACACGAATTACCAGCATAAGGAAATCGAGGACGGCGTGACGGGCACGACGTTTCGCAATCACGGCTACGAGGCGCGCGTCGAGGCGCGGCACCGCAAGCTCGGCCCGTTCGAAGGCGCGCTCGGCGTGCAGGTCGGACAGAACACGTTCTCCGCGCTCGGCGGCGAGGCGCTCGCGCCTACCACGCGCACGACGAGCGTCGCGCTGTTCGGCCTCGAGCAGTGGCAGGCGACCGACGCGCTGAAGCTGTCCGCCGGCGCGCGCATCGAGCACGTGCGGCTCGATCCGAGCGCGAACGGCGACGACAAGTTCGGCTTCGCGCGCTCGCGCGATTTCAATGCGGGCAGCGTGTCGGCGGGCGCGCTGTACCAGCTCGCGCCCGCGTGGTCGCTCGCGGGCAACGTGTCGTACACGGAGCGCGCGCCGACCTTCTACGAGCTGTACGCGAACGGCCCGCACGGCGCGACGGGACAGTACCTGATCGGCCGGCCCGATGCGCAGAAGGAGAAGGCGGTGTCGACCGATCTCGCGCTGCGCTATGCGAGCGGTCCGAACCGCGGCAGCATCGGCGTGTTCTACAGCCGCCTGCGGAACTACCTCGCCGAATACGACACCGGACGGCTCGTCGACGACGACGGCGTGCCCGTGGCCCCGGGCGCCGACGACGCGCTGCGCGAGGCCGTCTATCGCGGCGTGCGCGCGGAGTTCTACGGCGTCGAGCTCGAAGGCAGGTGGCGCGCGTTCGAACGGCGCGGGCATCGCGTCGATCTCGAGCTGAGCGCCGACTACACGCACGCGCGCAACGCGGACACGGGCGAGCCGCTGCCGCGGATCGCGCCGCTGCGCGCGACGCTCGCGGCCGATTACGGCTACGGCCCGTTCGGTGCGCGCGCGCAGCTCACGCATGCATGGGCGCAGCATCGCGTGCCCGAGCACGATCTCGCGACCGACGGCTACACGTCGCTCGGCGTCGTGCTCACCTACAAGTTGCGCGTCGGCGCGACGAACTGGCTCGCCTATCTGCGCGGCGACAACCTGACGAACCAGGACATCCGCTACGCGAGCTCGGTGGTGCGCAACATCGCGCCGCAGGGCGGGCGCAGCGTGAGCATCGGGATGCGCACGACATTCTGAGCGCGCGCCGGGCGCCGGGCGTCGGGGGAGGGGCCCGCCGCCCGGCTGCGCCCCCTTCTGTTAGGCGGCGTTCGTTTGTAAGATAGCGGTCGCCGCGCGCGGCCCTGAGAGCGCGCGGCGTCGTGCGAAACGGCATGACCTCCCTCCCGCCATTCCTTTTCGAGTCGAAAATGAAAAGAACAATCCGGAAAAGCTGGGCGGCGCTCGTGCCGCTGCTCGTCGCAGGCTCGGTCTGCGCCGCCGCGCCGCTGTGCCAGACCCAGAAGCTCGGCGCGCACACGTCGAAGATGTGCGTCGAGCAGACGCCGTTCAAGCACGATTACTACACGCTGTGGGTCGACGATTCGCCGATCTTCATGCTGCCCGACGACTACGTCGAGAAGGTCGCGCTCACGCACACGGTGCCGGAGGACGGCGCGATCGAGTTTCCGCTGTCGAAGCAGGGCACGCCCACCGTGACGATTTCGGGCGGCTGCGCGCCCGTGAGCGAGACGCAGGGCAAGGGCGCGGACGCGGTGAACCTCGAGACCGGACGCGTGTGCTCGTTCAACTGGGGCAAGGAGCCCGTCGTCAAGGATCTGCGCTTCAGCTTCGAGTAAGCGGCGCGATACGGCGGGCGATGCGCCGCGCAGCGGGCGAGATCGCGCGATAGCGCGGCGCGCGTGCCGGCGCACGGCGCCGTGCTTGGCGAGCGCCCCCGTCGGCGGCGGCATCGCCGGCCCGGGCGGATCGCGCCGGGCCGAACGCAAAAAAAACCGGCTTGAAAGCCGGGTTTTTTAATGGAATGTCCGGACGAACGCGCGCCGGCGGCGCGTCATTCCCAGTCGGTCTGCTCGGTGCGCGCGAAGATGTCCCAGCTCGCCATGAACAGCGCGGCGACGAGCGGGCCGATCACGAAGCCGTTGATGCCGAACAGCGCCATGCCGCCGAGCGTCGAGATCAGCACGACCCAGTCGGGCATCTTCGTGTCCTTGCCGACGAGGATCGGCCGCAGCAGGTTATCGACGAGCCCGATCACGCCCACGCAGAACGCGACGAGAATCACGCATTTCCAGATTTGCCCGGTCACCGCGAAATAGCCGGCGGCCGGCACCCATACGAGCCCCGCGCCGATCGCGGGCAGCAGCGACAGGAACGCCATCAGCGCGCCCCACAGAATCACGCCCTCGATCCCGAGAATCCAGAAGATCAGGCCGCCGAGCGCGCCCTGCACGGCCGCGACCGCGATGTTGCCCTTGACGGTCGCGCGCACGACCGTCGTGAACTTCGTCAGCAGATGCTGCTTGTGCTCTTCGTCGAGCGGCAGCGCGCGCCGCACGCGGCGGCCGATCTCGCCGCCGTCGCGCAACAGGAAGAACACGAGGTACAGCATCACGCCGAAGCTCACGACGAACTGGAACGTGTTCTGCCCGATGCTGAGCGCCTGCGCGGCCACGAACTGGCTGATCGCGGCCGCGCCGTCGGTCAGCTTCTTCTGGATGCCGGCGATGTCGGTGAGCCCGTAATTGTGCAGCACGCGATGCACGGAGCTCGGCAGCGCGTGCATGAACTCCTGGAAGTACTGCGTCATGTTCGGCTGCATCGTCTTGATCTGCTGATACGCGTACGCGATCTCCTGCACGAGTGTCGCGGTCACGAACGCAAGCGGCAGGATCACGATCAGGATGATGAGCGACAGCGTGACGAGCGCGGCGAGATTGCGGCGCTTGCCGAAGCGTGCGGCGAGCCAGCGCTGCACGGGCTGGAACAGGATCGCGAGAATGGTCCCCCAGAAGATCGCGCCGAAGAACGGCGTCAATATCCAGCAAAGACCGACGGTGACGACGAGAAGCAACAGGTGGAAGAATTTTTGGTGATCGTTCCCGCTATCCATGGTGTGCTCGGGGAGGATGGTTGATCGGACGGGCAAGCCGCGCCGCGGCGGCCCGCCGTGACGCATCGATTATGCCTGACGCGTCGCGCGCGGCGCGCGTGCGTTGCCTCGCCCCGAGCGCATGTCGTTCGGGCTGCGATCGAAAACGCCGCGGCGGGCTGCCGCGGCGCGCGGCGCGGGCGGCGCGCACGCGCGAGGCGCGGCGCCGCCCGCGTCGGTGGTGCGGCTCAGAGCTTCAGGCGCGTGACCTTCGTGCCGTTGACCGACAGATCGCCCATCAGGCCGGCGTTGGTCAGCACGATGACTTCGACCGGCGCGGTCACCGTCGACGTATCGACCGCGCCGTTCGCCCCGACCTTGACGAGCGCGACCGACGCGTCGGCGCCCGCGGCCCAGCCGTCCGAGTTGCGGAACTTGTCGAGCGCGTCCTGCGACATGAACAGGAAGATCAGCGCCTTCGATTGCGCGCCCGCCTGCAGGCCCACCGACAGCGACGACGTGTTGTAGTAGCCGAGCGTGGAGCCGCCCACGCGCAGCGCGCCGTTGCCGCTCTGGCCGCCGACGATGAAGCCCGCCTGCAGCACGTTCGGGAACACGAGCACGCCGCGGGATTTCGAGACGAGTTCGCGCGAGCCCGGCACCGTCGAGTAGAGGCGCGACAGCGTCGCGTTCACGCGCGCATCGATCGCTTCGCGCGTCGACGCATTGGACGATGCGTTCGCCGGCTTGTCGGGCGTGGTGGTGCAGCCTGCGAGCGCCAGGCTGCCGAGCACGGTCGCGATCGCGACCTTCATAACGAGAGTCTTGCGCATGATGCTTCCTCCGTCTTGATGGTTGAACATCGGGCGTGAGTGCCGCGCTTATCGACGCGCAAGGAGGATGCCTGCCGCGAACGCGAGGCCGGCGACGATGCCGGCCGTCTGCCACGGGTTGTCATGGACGGCCTGCGTCACGCGCTCGGCCGACTGCCGCAGCCGGCGCGACGCGTGCCACGACGCGTCGTCGAGCGTGTCGCGCGCGGCCTCGAGCCGCCCGTGCAGGCGCTTGCGGAGCGCGTCGACGTCGACGTCCTCCTTGAGCAGCGCGTCGAGCTCGTCGACGAGGGAGCGCATGTTGTCCTTCACGTCGCCGTTCAGGTCGCGCGCCGCGGAACGCGCATCGCGCGCGAACCGGCGGCCGGCGCGTCGTGCTTCGGAGAGGCCGCGGTCGAGCTTGTATTCGACGGTGTCGGAAAGAGCCATGATGATCGTTCTCCTGATGGTTGAAGGGAATGTGCGGACGCTGCTCATGTGTGATTCGTTATCCGGCCCTGAGTTTCGCGCGGCCGCGGCGGCAAGCCGCCGCGGCGGGGCCGAAGCCTTTGCGGGATGGGGCTCGGCGGAAAATGCAACAGTTTGTATGGAGGCCGGACGCGGGCGCGGCCGCGCGTATGAACCGGTTTCGGTATTTTTTTGCTTTACGTGGTGCGGGTGATCGGTAAAAAAAGCTTTCGTCGCGCGGCGGCGAATGTCGGCTTTTTCTTCTCGTTCATGCCGTTTTCTACATCGTGACGGCGGTGGCGTGGCCGGAGAGGCGGGCCGCGACGCGATGATGACGATCGACGCCGCCGGTTTTCGTCGTTGCACGGACGCCGGGCGCGTTTGCGTTGCGCGGGCGAGGCGAGGTGGATGGGGGGCGGCGTCGGGCCGATTGCGGGGTAGCCGGGATGTCGGCATGTTGGATCGCCGCAGCGCTCGACGATGCGTGTTCGCCCACCGCGCGCCCGCGTCGCGGCGATGTCGGGCGACGCGGCCTGGCGCCGGCCTGGCTTCGCGAGTAGGTTCGGCTTCGCGGACGACCGGCGAGAACGATGCAGCCGGCGCGGCACGCGTGCGATGCCGGGCGCCGCATCCGCGAACGCCCGGCCTATCGGCGCGTCGTCATGCCTTGCGCGCCGCCTGCCGCCTGTCATGCGGCGCGCGTCGCGCTCGAGCCCGCGCTCACGCGACACATCGGCGCGCGACGTCCCGCCGGACGCGTCAATGCCACGGGCGACGGCTGTGCGCGGCCGCCATCTCCGCGCCTCGGCGCGACGCCGCGGCCGCATATTCGTCGGCGAGCGCGATGTCGATCAGTACCGGATCGTGATCGGACGAGCGATACGCGTCGGGCGCGTAATACGTGCGCTGCTGTTCGGCGCTCTTGTATGCGAGCGTGTATTGCAGGGCGATCGGCTCGTCCGCGTTGATGTGCCAGTCGTGCACCGCCTTCACGCGCCAGGCGAGCGCGTTCGTCGCGAGCGCGTGGTCGAGGTAGCCCGCCTCGCCGTTGTAGACGTAGCTGTATGCGCCGGAGCCGACCTTGCTCGACACGAGATTCACGTAGCCGCGCGATTCGAGCGTGCGAACCGGATCCTCGTACGTGTAGCTGTTGAGGTCGCCGATCAGCAGCACGCCTTCGCTGGGCGCGCCCGTCGGATTGCGCGCGAGCCAATCGGCAATCTTCGCCGCCGCGCGCGAGCGCGTCGCATTCCAGCAGCCCTGGCCGTCTCCCTGATCGAGGTCATCGCCCGTCGCATCCGGGCAGTTCTTCGATTTCAGATGATTGACGGCGACCGTCACCGCACGCGAGCCGCCGAGCGGCCGGAATGTCTGCGCGAGCGGCTGACGGTTCTTGTCGTCGATCGCGAGCGTCGCCGCGTTGCCGATCGGCTTCACTTTGCGGCTGTCGTAGATCAGCGCGACCGCGATCGCATCGCCGCCGAGCCGCGCGCTGCCCGGGTCCACCACCCGCCAGTTCTCGCCGAGCTTCGCCGCGAGCTGGCGCACCGCGCTCAGCGGGCCGTAGCCGTCGTTCTCGATTTCCATCAGGCCGATCACGTCGGCGTCGAGCGCCTTCAGCGCGCTGACGATCTTCGCGTCCTGCCGGACGAACTCTTCGTAGTTCTTCGCGCCCCGGTTGCTCGGATCGTCGAAGCCGCCGCCCGCGCCGTCGCCGTTGAAGTAGTTCAGTACGTTGAACGAAGCGACCCGCAGGTTCGCGCGAGGATCGCGCGCGGGCGCGGCGGTGCGCGGGTTCGCGCTCGCGCCGAAAGTGGGCGTACGCGCGCCCGGCACCGGTTGCAGGCGCCATGCGCCGTAGCGCAGCTCGAGCACGCCCTCGACATCGGCGGCCGTGTAGCCCGCGCGCAGCGTGTTCGCGGCGGAGAGCGCCGGCGCCGGATACGGGACGGTCGCCGGATTCTGCTTGTTCGAGCCGTCGTCGAGGATCAGCCGGTTGCGCGCATTCGCCTCGGCCACCGCCTTCGCCTGCGCGGGCGGCACGACGCTCGTCGGCGTGCGCAGACGCCCGTTGCTGAGCAGCACGCTGCCGTAGCGGCCGAGTTCATAGACCTCGGTGACGGTCAGCGTTTGCGGCAGGCGCACGAGCATGCCTTCGTACGCGGCGAACGCGTTCGGGCTGTCGACGGGCAGCGCGAGCGTCGCCGGCGTGACCGACTGGCCGCTCGCGCAGACCGCGACGGCGCCCGACAGCGTGAGCTGCGTCTGCCCGTATTTCTCCTCGACCTTGCCCGTCACGTGCACGAGCTCGCCCGCGCGCGCGCGGGCTTTCGGCGAGTAGACGAACAGCCCTTCGGATACGCCGGGCTGGTTGCGGCGCTGCGGATCGGCCTGCTGGACGAAGAAGCCGCCGAAGCCGTCGGCGCCGCCGAAATCGGCCGTGACGACGGCCTCGATCGATACGTTCTGGCCGGCGAGCGGCGAAGGCGCGCCGGCGCCCTGAATCTCGGCGATCGGCGTTGCGCTGCCGCCGCAGTTCGTGCTGACGGGCGATGCGGCGGCCGCGAACGCGGGCGCGGCGGCGACGGTGGACAGGAGCGACAGTGCGGCGAACAGGGGCGTCGGAGTGCGCATGGGAACGGTCCGTTGTGTGGGAATCCTGAAAGCTTAGTGGCGCATGTTGACAGTTTTGCGTAAAGAATGGATGTGAATATGTAATCTGGCCAGGTTTTGGGGGCGCGCCGGCGGGCGCATCATCGAAGCGGATCGAACGCGGCGCGACAGAACCGTTTCCATGCGCCGCGCCGCTCGGCGCCGGACGTTTTCGGTGCGGTCTGCTCGCCGCCGTGCCGCCGTGCCGCCGCGCGGCCGCCGATTCCGATGGACCGCCGCCCGCGGCCCGCTCAAAATAGAGCCGCAGCCGTTTCGCGATCGGCGGCGCGACGTGGTCGCGCCGCGCGATCATGGAAGACGTCGTCATAGGAGGTGACGCAAATGAGCTACATGTTGTTGATCGTCGAGCCGCGAGGCCAGCGCTCGACGCGCACGCGGGCCGAAGGCGAGGCCCTGTACGAGCGGATGCGCCACTTCGCCGGCGAACTTCAGTCGCGCGGCGTGCTGATCGGCGCCGAATCGCTCGTGTCCGACGACCAGTCGACGCGCGTGCAGGTGCGCAACGGCGAGGTGCGCCTGGTCGACGGGCCGTATGCCGAGGCGAAGGAAATGGTCGGCGGTTTCTTCCTGCTCGATGTCGGGACGCAAGGCGAGGCGCTCGCGATCGCGAAGGATTGTCCCGCCGCCGAATGGTGCTCGGTCGAAGTGCGAGAAATCGGGCCGTGCTTCCGGTAGGCGCGCGAGAATCGGCGCGACCGGCTGCCGCCGTGGGCCGGTCGCCTCGTTGAGCGAGGGGTTTCCCTTAATTTTTCGCGTCGCGTGTCGAGTGGGGGGCGTGTCGCCCGTCGTAGGGGGCAGGATGCCGAATCGCGCGTCCCGTCATCTGCGAAAGGAGAGAGCGATGCATTTCATGATCATGGTGAAGGCCAATGCGGCGAGCGAGTCCGGCGCGATGCCCGACGCTTCGCTGATCGCCGCGATGGCCGCCTATCACGAAGAATTGGCGAAGGCGGGCGTGCTGCTCGACGCGGCCGGCCTGCAGCCGTCGTCGAAAGGCTGGCGCGTGCGTTATTCGGGCGGCAAGCGCGCCGTCGTCGACGGCCCGTTCGCCGAAACGAAGGAACTGATCGCGGGCTACACGCTGATCCAGGTGCGTTCGCGCGACGAGGCGCTCGAGTGGACCCGCCGCTTTCCCGCGCCGTTCGGCGAGCACGACGGCGGCGAGATCGAAGTGCGGCAACTGTTCGAGCTCGACGATTTCGAGCCGGGCGACGGTATCGACCGGTTCCGCGAGCTCGAGAGCAAGCTCGGCTGACGCGAGCGACAGGAGACGGCAATGGTCCAGATCGTGGTGATCGCCGGCGCGGCGGCGCTCGCGTTCGCGCTGCCGCTGATGCTGTATGCGGCATCGCGCCCGGGAACGCGTCGCGTCGAGCACCGCGCGCGGATCGAGGCGGGCGCCGCGCGCATCTTTCCGGCCCCGGCGGACCTGCGCCGCTTCGACGCGTGCAATCCGTGCGAACGCAAGGCCCCGGCGCTGCGCGGCGCGTACGGCGCGGTGAGGTCCGGCGTCGGCGCGAGCGATGCATGGACGCGCGAGAAGGCCGGCGTGGGGCGCTTCGGGACCACCGGGCTCGGCGAGCCGTCGCACGTGAGGACACGGCTCGACTTCGTGAGGCGGTTCGACGCGCACGACGTCGCCGAATTCACGCTGCGCCCGGACGGCGACGCGACGGTCGTCACGTGGGCGATGCGCGGGCCGTCGCCGTTTCTGTCGAAGCTGATGCGGGCGTGCTTGAGCATCGGCAAGATGATCGGCAAGGATTTTTCCACGGGGCTCGCGAACCCCAAGGCGCTCGCCGAAGGGCGCGCATGATGGACGCCGCCGTTCACCGTGCGATCGATGCCGTCTGGCGGATCGAGGCCGCGAGAATCATCGCGCACGTCGCGCGGCTCGTGCGCGACGTCGGCGTGGCCGAAGAGCTCGCGCAGGACGCGCTCGTCGCGGCGCTCGAGCACTGGCCGAGCGGTGGCGTGCCGGACAATCCGGGCGCATGGCTGATGACGGCCGCGAAGCGCCGCGCGCTCGATCATCTGCGGCAGCACGCGCTGCACGCGCGCAAGCGCGAGCAGATCGGCCTCGATCTCGATGCGCTCGGCGCGCACGTCGCGCCTGACGTCGCCGACGTGTTCGAAGCGGCGCGCGACGACGACATCGGCGACGATCTGCTGCGGCTCGTGTTCACCGCTTGTCATCCGGTGCTGTCGACCGACGCGCGCGTCGCGCTGACGCTGCGGCTGCTCGGGGGGCTGACGACGGGCGAGATCGCGCGCGCGTTTCTCACGCCGGAGCCGACGATCGCGCAGCGGATCGTGCGCGCGAAGCGCACGCTATCGGCGGCGAAGGTGCCGTTCGAGGTGCCGCGCGCACCGGAGCGCGCGGCGCGGCTGGCATCGGTGCTCGAAGTGATCTATCTGGTTTTCAACGAAGGCTATTCGGCGACGGCGGGCGACGACTGGATGCGCCCCGCGCTGACCGACGAGGCGCTTCGGCTCGGGCGCGTGCTCGCCGGGCTCGCGCCCGACGAGAGCGAGGTGCACGGGCTTGTCGCGCTGATGGAGATCCAGGCGTCGCGGATGCATGCGCGGGTCGATGCGCAGGGCTGCCCCGTGCTGCTGCTCGATCAGGATCGCAGCCGCTGGGATCCGCTGCTGATCCGGCGCGGGCTCGCCGCGCTCGCACGCTCGGAGGCGCTCGGCGGCGCGAGCGGGCCCTATGCGCTGCAGGCGGCGCTCGCCGCATGTCACGCGCGTGCGCGCCATGCCGACGATACCGACTGGGAGCAGATCGTCGCGCTCTACGACGCGCTCGCGCAGGTCGCGCCCTCGCCCGTCGTCGAGCTGAATCGCGCGGTTGCGGTCGGCATGGCGTTCGGGCCAGCGGCGGGGCTCGAGATCGTCGACGCGCTCGCGGCCGACCCGGCGCTCGCGCGCTATCACTGGCTGCCGAGCGTGCGCGGCGATCTGCTCGCGAAGCTCGGGCGGCGCGCCGAGGCGCAGGCCGAATTCCAGCGCGCGGCCGACATGACGCTCAATGCGCGCGAGCGTGAGATGCTGCTTGCGCGCGCGACGCAGCGGTGAGGTGAAGCGCGTGAGACGGCGCGCGTGCCGGGTTCCGGGCACCGTCGGTCGATGGGGAGATCGCGGGCGGAGTGCGCGGTGTTCGGACCAAGCGCGGCGCATGACACGCGAGTTGCGATGTCGGACGCCATGGTGCGCATGGCCTCATCGACATGCGCGCGGCGGTTGCGCGACATGCGGCTCGCTATCCGACGATCAAGCGGACGGCGCGCGCGTGAGCCGTCGCCCGCCTTCCTGATCCGATGGAACGACGCCGCTTGATTTCGATGCACGGCGAGCCGATCGACATAGCCTTCCGCAAGCCGCAAGCCGCAAGCCTTTCTCGCGAAACATCGACGCCCGGCACATCTTCACCGCACCCACCACCGCGACATCGCGTTCGCTTCGAAGCGCTCCCGCTTTCCAAAAATACATCGCACTCCGAATCGGAACTTGCGCGCCGCCGCGGACTCCCACGCTCGCGCGTCGCATCATCGCGCAACCTACTCGCTCGGCGCATCGCGCCGATTCTCAATCGCAAGTTACGACTCGAACGGAAAAGGGTATGGCTGAAGAACAACAAGCGAAAATCATCAACGAGGGCAGGCGCGGGTTTCTCGCGCGTTCGTCGGCGTGGCCGGTGGGGATGCTGATGCTGCCGCTGGCCGGCTGCGGCGACGGCGACGGCGACGGCGTCGTGCCGTCCGCGCACGCGCAGGATACGCCCCCGCCGTCGGGCGCCGGTTACACGATCGATCGCTCGATCCAGTCGCCGAACCAGGATTCGCGGGTGCGCACGCTCGTGCTGCATTACACCGCGCAGACGCTCGCGGATTCGATCGCCTCGCTGACGAGCCCGCAGCGGCAGGTCAGCGCGCACTATCTGGTGCCCGACGCGGCCGACGACGGCCGGCGCTTCAAGGTATTCGAGCTCGTGCCGCAGGCGCGCCGCGCATGGCACGCGGGCGTCAGCTACTGGCAAGGCGACCGGATGCTCAATGCGGGCTCGGTCGGCATCGAGATCGTCAATCTCGGCTTTCCGCCGGAGGACGAAAACCTGCCGCTGATGAACCGGCGCTGGTACCCGTATCCGGACGCGCAGGTGGCCGTGTTCGGCGCGCTGGCGGCCGATGTCGTCGCGCAGCATCAGGTGCTGCCGCACAAGGTGGTCGGGCACTCGGACGTCGCGCCGGGCCGCAAGACCGATCCGGGGCCGCTGTTCCCGTGGAAGAAGCTCTACGATCAATACAAGATCGGCGCATGGCCGGAGGCGGAGGCCGTCGATTACTACCGCGTCAACCGGCCGTTCGCGGGCGACGTCGCGAGCCTGCAGTCGAAGCTGCTCGCGTACGGCTACGACACGCCGCAGACGGGCACGCTCGACGCGCAGACCGTCAACGTCGTGTCGGCGTTCCAGATGCATTTCAGGCCGTCGCGTTACGACGGCGTGCCGGATGTCGAGACCGTCGCGATTCTCGACGCGCTGCTCGAGAAGTACTTCAACCGCGGCCGCGCGATCAACAAGCAGACGTTGCCGGGCGCAACCGCGCCGACGGGCGAGAAGGGCAGCGACGCGTGGCCGCTCGCGCCCGCGCCGTCGCGCTGACGTCGCCGGCGCCCGCGCGCCTTGCTGCGCCGCGAGACGGCGCAGCAAGGCCCGGTTGCGTTCGCGCTTGACCGCTTCGCGCCTTCGCTTGCCCGCCTCGCCGCGACGGGCTATCGACGACATTGAAAAAGCCTATTGGGTGAGTCGCGCGCGAGCGCCTAGATTGAAATGCACGGTGCCCCGGCGGCGGCAGCCGATCTGCGCATCGTTCCCCACAATCGATCATCCGGCCCGGCGCGGCGCGCGCCGGCTTCGGATAGGGAGGCGCAGATGGCACAGCTCAAGGGCAGCAAGACCGAAGAGAACCTGAAATACGCGTTCGCCGGCGAATCTCAGGCGAATCGCCGCTACCTCTACTTCGCGTCGAAGGCGGACGTCGAGGGGCAGAACGACATCGCGGCGTTGTTCCGCTCGACCGCCGAGGGCGAAACGGGCCACGCGCACGGCCACCTCGAATACCTGGAAGCGGTCGGCGATCCGGCGACGGGGCTGCCGTTCGGCACATCCCGCCAGAATCTGCAATCGGCGATAGCGGGCGAGACGCACGAGTACACCGATATGTATCCGGGCATGGCGAAGACTGCGCGCGACGAAGGCTTCGAAGAAATCGCCAATTGGTTCGAGACGCTCGCGAAAGCGGAGCGCAGCCACGCGAACCGGTATACGAAAGCGCTCGACGGGCTCGTCGACTGAGCGCGGCGCGCGCGCGCCGCACACGGTCAGCCGGGCGCGGCCGCGCGTGCGCGCCGCCCGCGCGATCCGGCGCAACGCGCGCGCGCCGCGCGCAACGTGATGGAGCCCCCCATGTCCCACCGCGAAGGCAGTCTGGAGGCCCCGACCCGGCACCCGCTCGATTGGCGCTCGGACGCGTTCTACGATCAGGCGGCGATCGACGCCGAGCTCGCGCGCGTGTTCGACATCTGCGCGGGCTGCCGGCGCTGCGTGTCGCTGTGCGGCGCGTTCCCGACGCTGTTCGATCTCGTCGACGAGACCGAGACGGGCGAGGCGCATGCGGTCGATCCGAAGTCGTTCGGCAAGGTCGTCGACCAATGCTACCTGTGCGACCTCTGCTACATGACGAAATGCCCGTACGTGCCGCCGCATCCGTGGAACGTCGACTTTCCGCACCTGATGTTGCGCGCGCGGGCCGCGCGCTACAGGCGCAACGAAGTCAGGCTGCGCGACAAGCTGCTGTCGAACACCGACATGCTCGGCCATTTCGCCGGCATTCCGATCGTCACGCAGGCCGTCAATGCGGCGAACCGCACGCCGGCGATGCGCGGCGCGCTCGAGGCGACGTTCGGCGTCGACCGGCGCGCGTGGCTGCCGCCGTTCGCATCGCGCAAGTTCCGCCGGGTCGCGCCGCGCTCGCCCGCCCCGCCGCCGCGCGACGGCGAGCGCACGCCGGGGCGCGTCGCGATCTACGCGACCTGTTACGTGAACTACAACGAACCCGGCATCGGCCACGATCTGCTCGCGGTGCTCGCGCACAACGGCATTCCGTACGAACTCGTCGCGAGCGAAGCGTGCTGCGGGATGCCGCTGCTCGAGCAGGGCAATCTCGAAGGCGTCGCCGCGAAGAAGGCGGCGAACATCCCCGTGCTCGCCCGCCATGCGCGGGAAGGCCATGCGCTGATCGGCGCGATTCCGAGCTGCGTGCTGATGTACAAGAGCGAGTTGCCGCTGATGTTCCCCGACGATGCCGACGTGCGCGCGGTGGCCGACGCGTTCTGGGATCCGTTCGAGTACATGATCGCGCGCCATCGCGACGGGCTGCTGAAGACCGATTTCAAGCACGAGCTCGGCGTCGTGTCGTACCACGTGCCGTGTCATGCGCGCGTGCAGAACATCGGGCGCAAGGCCGCGGACGCGCTGTCGCTCGTGCCGGGCACGAAGGTGAAGGTCGTCGAGCGCTGCTCGGGCCACGCGGGCACGTTCGGCGTGAAGCGGGAGTTCCACGCGCAGGCGCTGAAGATCGGCGCGCCGGTATTCAACGCGATCGCGGAGCAGGCGCCCGATTACATGTCGTCGGATTGCGCGCTCGCGGGGCACCATATCGAAGAGGGCATCGGCGCGAAGGGCGTCGAGCCGCCGCCCTTCGCGCATCCGATCACGTTGCTGCGCAGGGCCTACGGCATCTGAGCGCGCCGCAGACGAGGACCATGCGATGACGCTTACCCGCGATTCGCTGTTGACGCTCGAAGCGTACGCGAAAGTACGCCGCCAGGAGCATGCGCGCGTGATCGCGCACAAAAAGCGCCGCGCCGTGTCGATCGGCAATCATCTGCGCCTGCTGTTCGAGGACGAGACGACGATTCGCTATCAGATCCACGAAATGCTGCACATCGAGAAAATATTCGACGAGGACGGCATCCAGGCCGAGCTCGACGCGTACCTGCCGCTCGTGCCGGACGGCAGCAATCTGAAGGCAACGCTGCAGATCGAATACGAAAACGAAACGCAGCGGCGCGCGGCGCTCGCGCGCATCGTCGGCATCGAGGACCGGGTATTTCTGCGGGTAGACGATGAGGCGCCTGTCTACGCGATCGCCGACGAGGACCTCGAGCGCGACACCGCCGAGAAGACGTCGGCCGTGCACTTCCTGCGCTTCGAACTCGGCGACGCGATGAAGGCGAAGCTCAAGGCGGGCGCGCCGCTGTCGATCGGCTGCGACCATCCTCACTATCCGATACAAGCGGCGAGGATCGATCCGGACGTGGCTGCCTCTCTGGCCGGCGATCTCGACTGAGCACGGCGGGCGACCGCGGAGCTGGCACCGGCCGCATTCAATCAATTATGAGATTGCGTGTAATGAAAAGTATAACGATCGAGAAAGGATTTAATTGCCGATCAATAAACAATTTGTCACGTATTTTCCCTTAATTTACCGATGTTGCAATAGCATCGGAAAATGCTTCCGCTCAGCGTGGGAGCTAGTGCCGGGACCTGTCTGCCATGTAGTTTTCATATTCCCTGCAGCCTTGCTGGGAACGGGGTTCGAGTAGGGAGAAATAAAACCTCATAGCAATTGAAAAAGAAATGCTGACCCTGCGTGGTGACTTTCTTGTTTCAGTGCGTAACATGACGCCATTGTCATATTGAGATAAACCCTGATGATGGTATGCTTCATGCACAAAAAATACCGCAAACGAGTGAGACAGTGGTCCGTGCATCATCGCCGGGAGCCGCGGCACCGTGTTTGTGCCTAGTGCGCCGGCGTGCACGACCGAATAGCGTCCCTGTGCAACCTGGCCGTGGCCGCGAGTGCGATTCGCTCGCGGCCGTGCCGCCAATCGCAGCCCGGCCTGGCTGCGTGGAGAGATCTATGTTCTTCGATGAGCTAAACGATGAGGAGTGGGCCCGTCTGTCGACGTTGATCGCCGATGAACCCATCCGATTGAACCGACGAGGCCGTCCGCGGGCGGAGAATCGGGTCGTCGCGAACGCGGTGCTATGGATTCTTACCACGGGCGAGCCGTGGTCGAAGCTGCCCGGCCGCTATCCGTCCGGCCCGACGTGCCGCCGCCGCTTCGAAGAATGGCTTGCGAGCGGCACGCTCGGCGAGATGGTGAGAGTGCTGTCGGAAGAGAGCGGTCGCGCATTCGCCTATGTGCCGCCGCCGCCCGAGTCCGTCGCGCCGGTGAGGCGCGCGGAGCCGGCCGCCGATTGCGATCGCCTGCGCGGCGTGTTTTGGCAGAACCCCGAGTCATGGCAGTTGCCCGTCGCGCAGACGGACGTTTGTCATCCGGGCGCGGGGGTGAACGTGCGCCGCTTCGCGAGCGAGGACGACGAGGACGGGGCGCACGATGCCGACGCGCATCCTCATGGCTTCAACGTGCCGGGCGCGCCGCCCGTGCGCGATCATGCGCACGGCCGCGCGCATGCCGCGTCGTTCAGTTTCGCCACGCACGCGCCGCAGACCGAAACCTATCGCGGCTATACGGTGTACGGCATCGCGCAGCCCGTGCAGAACCTGATGTATCGCGCGTGGGCGGAGATCGTGCAGGACGATCGGCGCGTCGAGCGCTCGGGCCTCATCGGCCCGCGCTTCACCGATGCCGAATCGGCCGAGCAGTATGCGCTCGATTGGGCGCGCCAATGGATCGATCGCCGATGCGCGGGCGCGCCGAGCGTGCGCGAAACGCCGGCGCCCGTGGCCGGGCAGGCCGGCAAGTCGGTGCCGACGATCGCCGGGCTGTCCGCGCTCGCGATGGCCGAGACCAACATCAAGCACTTCGCGGCCGAGCTGCACCGCGCGCCGGCTGAAGGCCGCGGCGATGCGTCGCAAGTGCAGATCGACCGGCACGAGTACGCCTATCGCGTCGGTTGAGCAGCGGTTCCGCGCGGCGGCGCGCTTCGGCCGCCGCGCGGCGCGCCCGGCCGCTTCGGCACGGGCGCGGGTTCAATGTCGTCCATAGTTGTCTTCGAAGCGGACGATGTCGTCTTCCCCGAGATACGCGCCCGATTGCACCTCGATCAGTTCGAGCGGCATCTTGCCGGGATTCTCGAGCCGATGCGACACGCCGAGCGGAATGTAGGTCGATTCGTTCTCGGAGAGCAAAAACGTTTCGTCGCCGCGTGTGATGCGCGCGGTGCCGCGCACGACGATCCAATGCTCCGCGCGATGGTGATGCATCTGCAGCGACAGGCGTGCGCCCGGCTTGACGACGATCCGCTTCACCTGAAAGCGCTCGCCGCTGTCGACCGAGTCGTAATGTCCTCACGGGCGATGCACTTTCCGGTGATCGGACGCTTCGGTGCCTGATTCGGCCTTCAGGCGCCCGACGATTTTCTTCACGTCCTGCACGTGCGCGCGATCGGCGACGAGGATGGCATCGGGCGTCTCGACGACGACGAGATCCTGCGTGCCGACGCAGGCGATCAGGCGTCCTTCCGAATGCGCGAACGTCGACGATGCCTGCTCGAAGCACACACGGCCGCGTGCGACGTTGCCTTCGTCGTCCTTTTCGCTGATCTGCCAGAGCGCGTCCCACGATCCGACGTCGGACCAGCCGGCATCGAGCGGCACGACCACGCCCTCGCACACCGCCGGCAGGTTCGACAGCGGCTCCATCACCGCGTAGTCGATCGAGTTCGACGGCGACGCGGCGAAGCTGTCGCGATCGACGCGGAAGAACGGGCCGTCTTCGCTGCCTTGCGCGACGGCGCGCGCGCACGCATCGTGAATCGCCGGTTGAAAGTGGCGAATCGCCTTCAGCCAGACCGACGCGCGCACGATGAAGATGCCGCTGTTCCACCAATATTCGCCCGATGCGACATATTGCCTGGCAAGCTCGAGATGCGGCTTTTCGACGAAGCGGTCGAGCTTCCTGACCGCGACGCCGGCCTCGGCCCCGGCCTCGGCGTCGGCCGCGTTCGCGGCCGCGCCGACGCGGATATAGCCGTAGCCCGTCTCGGCGTGCGTCGGCACGATGCCGAGCGTCGCGATCATTCCTTGTTCGGCGTAGCGCACGGCTGCGGCGATGGCCTGCTGGAAGCGCGCGACGTCGGCCACCGCATGATCGGCCGGCATCACGGTCAACACCGCGTCGTCGTCGCCGCCGCCGACTGCGCGCAGCGCGGCGACAGTCAGCGCCGGCGCGGTGTCGCGGCCGAGCGGCTCGAGCACGAGCGTCGCGTCTTTGCCCGCGAGCCGCAATTGCTCGGCGGTCGTGAAGCGATGATCCTCGCCGTATACGACGATCATTCGTTCGGATACCGGATGAACGCCCGACAGGCCGTCGAGGCGGCGCGCGGTCGATTGCAGCAGCGATTCGTCGCCGAGCAGATTGATCAACTGCTTCGGATGACGCTCGCGCGACATCGGCCAGAGGCGCGTGCCCGAGCCTCCGGCCAATACGACGGGCTGCACGGCGACGCGCGTGTCGGCGGCGCAAGCGGACCGGGCGTCCGCGGCGAGCGTGGCGTTCATGGTGATACTCCTCGGGTACAAGACTGTCCCGACGTTGTAGCACGACGTAAATCGACAATAAAAGATTCGCGCGGATCCGGGCGATTGGCGAATCTCTATCGTGCGGTGCACACAAGTTGCACGGAATGCGCATGAACAGACGAATAAAAAATTAAAAAAATATTGTGCTTCAACTGGTGGGCGCCGCGCCGCGTAAGGCTCCGGCGGCAATCTTCATATCTTCTGGTTGTCTATCGAGACGATTGATTCGGAAAAACATGCGGGCAAAAATGCGGCATTACGACGAAAAAATTTCCGATTATTTTTAGAAATACTTGTGCGCTTGCGGGAGGAATTTTCTTCCCGGTTCAATAACGGCATGCAATGTTTAAATCGGATGCACGTCGACGAGATGTGTGCGGCCGGTTTCCGTCTCACGAGGAAGAACCATGTTGAGCGTGCTGGCTAGGATGATCGATATCGCGATGGCAGTGGCGGGCGCCATGATCGCCGCCATGATCCATCGCGGCGGCTTCGTGTGGCTCGACGATCTGCAGCGCACCGTCGTCGTGTTCGACTGCATGCTCGTCGTCGTGTTCTTTCCGGCGTTCGGTATCTATCAGTCGTGGTGCGGCAAGCCGGTGTTCGGGCTCATGTGGCGCGTGTCGGTGGCGTGGCTCGTCGTCGAGGGCGCGGGCATTCTGATGAGCTTCAGCGTCCACCACGCGGGCGAGCTGTCGCGCTTGTGGCTCGGCTACTGGGCGATGGCTACGATCACGCTGCTCGTCGCGTCGAAGGCCTGCGTGTACGCGGTGCTGCGGCAACTGCGGCGCGGCGGCTACAACCACAAGTCGGTCGCGATCGTCGGCCGCGCGCAGGCGAGCGCGACGAAGCGGCTCATCGCCCACATGCGGGCGCGTCCGGATGCGGGCTTCAATCCGGTCTGCATCTACGACGAGCACGACGACGCCTCGACGGGCGAAACCGACGGCATCGCGATCGAGCGCCGCTTCGGCCATCTCGTGCGCCGCGTGCGCAGCCGCGAGATCGGCGAGCTCTGGCTCGTGCTGCCGCTTTCCGAGGAACCGCAGATTCACCGGATCGTCACCGAGTTCCGAAACGATTTCGTCAACATCCGGTTCGTGCCGGACGTGCGCAGCCTGTCGTTCTTCAATCAGGAGGTCATCGAGCTGCTCGGCGTGCCCGCGATCAATCTCGCCGCTTCGCCGATCACCGATGTGCGGATCCTGCCGAAGTTCGTGTTCGATCGGCTGTTCGCGCTCGTCGCGCTCATGGTGCTCTCGCCGGCGATGCTCGTGATCGCGACACTCGTGAAGCTCACGTCGCCCGGCCCGGTGTTCTTCCGGCAGAAGCGCAAGGGCATCGACGGCAACGAGTTCGAGATCTACAAGTTCCGCTCGATGAAGGTGCACCAGGAGATGGGGGGAAAGGTCACGCAGGCGAGGAAGAACGATTCGCGCGTGACGCCGGTCTGACCTGCCCCCTACAAACAGGGCCAGCCGGAGTCTAGTAAAGTTCGTTTTCGGAGAAGAAGACGAACATGAAGAAGCGCTTTACGGAACAGCAAATCATCGGGTTTCTGAAGGAAGCCGAGGCCGGTATGCCGGTCAAGGAACTGTGCAGGAAGCATGGGTTCAGTGACGCGTC
Organism: Burkholderia mallei ATCC 23344; assembly: GCF_000011705.1. Taxonomy (NCBI): domain Bacteria; kingdom Pseudomonadati; phylum Pseudomonadota; class Betaproteobacteria; order Burkholderiales; family Burkholderiaceae; genus Burkholderia; species Burkholderia mallei. Next base: position 268,564 of record NC_006349.2, read on the forward strand.
GTTCTACACCTGGCGCGCGAAGTTCGGCGGCATGGAAGTCTCGGAAGCCCGCCGGCTCAAGGGCCTCGAGGTGGAGAATGCCCGACTGAAGAAACTGCTGGCCGAAGCAATGCTCGATATGGAAGCGTTGAAGGTTGTCGTCAAGGGAAAGCCCTGAGCCCGCAAGCCAAACGCGAAGCAGTGTTGGCGATTCGGGAGAAGGTCAACATCTCCGAGCGCCGCGCCTGCCGGCTTGTCGGGCTTTCTCGCAGCGTGCTGCATTACGACGCGAAGCCGGACCACGAGAATGAGGTGCTCGCGGCGCGTCTGGTGAAGTTGGCGCACGAACGTCGTCGATTCGGCTACCGCCGACTGCACGCCCTGGTGGAACGCGAAGGCACGCACGCCAATCACAAGCGCATCTATCGCCTGTACCGTGAGGCAGGGCTGGCTGTGCGGCGCCGTCGCAAGCGCCACGGCGTCATGATTGAGCGCGAGCAACTGGCATTGCCGGGCGCACCCAACGAGGTATGGTCAATCGATTTCGTGATGGATGCGCTTTCCAACGGCCGGCGCGTGAAGTGCCTGACCGTCGTCGACGATTTCACGAAAGAGGCTGTCGACATCGTCGTCGACCATGGCATCTCAGGTTTGTATGTCGCTCGGGCATTGGACCGTGCAGCTCGCTTCCGTGGCTATCCCAAGGCGGTGCGAACAGACCAGGGACCCGAATTTACGAGCCGCGCGCTTGACCAGTGGGCGTATGCGAACGGCGTCACGCTGAAGTTGATTCAGGCGGGCAAGCCCACGCAGAATGCGTACATCGAATCGTTCAACGGCAAGTTCCGCGACGAATGCCTTAACGAGCACTGGTTCACGACGCTCGCGCACGCTCGGGCAGTCATCGCGGCATGGCGTCAGGACTACAACGAGCAAAGGCCGCACAGCGCACTGAACTACCTTGCGCCGTCAGAGTTTGCGGCGAAACATCGGGCAACCGCGGACGCTCCTGCCGCTTTCCAGGAGTTGGTTTAAAGGGACTTTGCTAGAAGCCCATTGGCCCTATCGAAGGGGGCAGGTCACCCTGCCGACGAGTCGCAGCGCGACGAGCTCGTGATGGCTGAGCGACATCTCGCGGGCAAGCGTGTTGCGCTGCGCCGTGACTTTCCATTCGAGCATCTCGGTGGCGAGGCCGCGCAGCGTGCGCCGGTTGCGCCAGATGATTTCCTCGCCTTGCGCGGCGGGCAGCGACGAGCTCACGTGCAACAAACCGATCGTGTCGTCGTCGCGACGATGCGCAGGGAAAAACACATTGCTGGTCAGGCCGAGAAATTGCGCCTGCTGGTTCAGCCAGTGATCGTGCGGCAGCGGGGCGAGCGTCGATGCGCGCAGCGGGCGCGTATCGTTGCGCGCGTGCGCCATCGCGGGATCATTCAGATACCAATGGCGATGCACATAACGGTGCGACCATACGGGCGTTCCGCCGATCAATAATTCGTGATTCTTCAGATTTCCGGTTTTCTCGTCTATCCTGAAGTAATGGTAAAAACAGTTCGTTGCGCCACATTCCAGTATCGTATTGCGCATCACGGTCAATAAACCGCTCTCGCTCACGCATTCCGATGCGAATTCGGGTTGAATCGTTTCGCGTCCAGCGAATTTCAATGCTTTTTTCGGCACGTCTATGACCGCACGGTACAAGCTTTCCAGTTCCGCGGAATAAGGATCGTGTTCGACGAACGATGCAATGGTCGCGTCGTCGAACAGATTCACGCGTTGGACGAACGAAGGCTCGCCCGGCGCCGCATGGTATCGCTCTAGCAAATATCCCTGAGTCGCCTCTCCGCACACCCTGAGCGATATTCGCCTATCGCCGACGACGCCGCTGCGTTCCTGCACCACGTCCACTTGCGCGCGTTCGAGAGGCAACACTGTACGATTTCGAGCCATACGCGCCAAGCCATGCTTCGGGGACTGCCGGATTTCATGACGAATCGCCGCGACCAAACGGAGCGCCGGGCCGATGGGGAAAGGCCCGCCAACAAATCGTTCGCGGTGCGCGGGGCGGATGCATGCGTTGGAATAGGTCCTTTAAATTACTGCGTCCATATATTGATTGGCAATACAAACTTTTAATTGATCGTGCTGTTTGTGATGGGTTTTGGATAATTGAATTTTTGGTGGCCAATAAATTCGGCGGGGATCGAATCGGAAAACTCCTGGTTGATCGCTCGATTCGGAAAGGGATATCGCGATTCGCTAAAGCGATGCGGGCCGCGCGCGCTCGTCCGGCAGGGGATGTTGAGCGCACAACCATTGAAGGCCGGGCCGAAGCTGTGTCCCGAGCGGCGCGAGCGCCGGATGTGAAGGGCCGCTGCTTTCGCGTTCATGTCGCAAGCGCGCGGAGCCGGACGGTGTGGGTTTTTGCCGTTGCGATCCGCCGCGAACGCGGCGGGCATCCGGGCGACGGATATCGAATGACGGGCGGTTCGCAAAGAATGGCCTCACGGGTTGGTTCATTCGAAGCCGGGCAGGCATGCGGCCGGCGGCGTGCGGGGTGTCGGGCGCCCGGATGGGCCGCGTATGCGCGCGAGCGCTGGGACAGAACGCCATATCCGCCTGTTGGGCGGGCACGGCGATCGAAAGAAAGCGGCGCGAGGGTGTTTCGCCGCCGTCCGGTCGGACGTGTTTAGTGGTCCGACGGGTGCTGCGCGTGCCGGGTGCGCACGGCGGAAATCCACGCACCCGGCGTGATGCCGTAAGTACTCTTGAAGTGCCGCGACATGTGGCTCTGATCGGAAAAGCCCGCGTCGGTGGAGGCGGTCGACAGCGATTCGCCTTCCATCAATAGCCGACGCACGAGATTGAGCTGTCGCTGCGTGCGAAAGCGGCTCGGGCTCGTGCCGAACAGCCGTCGGAACTGGCGGGCGATCGTCCAGCGGTCGAGTCCCGATGCGTGCTCGAGCGCGTCCATCGAGATCGGCTCGTGCGGACAGGAGGCGATGATATCGCGGATACGTGTCAATTCGACCATCGCGAGCGGGCCGGCTTTCGGCGCGCTGCCCTTCGCGGCGGCGGCCGTCAGCAGGTTCGCGACGGCGATGTCGATGCGCGATACGTTGTCGATTTCCTCGTCCAGGTTCCAGATGCCGGCCGCGAGCGCCTCGGAAACGGCGGGTGCCTGGAAGATCGGTGAGCGAACGAACGGCAGCATGCGGCCGCCGAGCGCTTCCTGGACGAGCGCGGGATCGACGTAGATGATTCGATAACCGAAGCCTTCGTCGGTTCCCGCGCGGCCGTCGTGCAACTCGTCGGGGTGCAGGATATGGCACTGTCCCGGCAGGCAGTGGTGGATTTCGCCGAGATAGCCGAAGGTTTGCAAGCCCGAGAGCGTGATGCCGATCGCGTACGTGTCGTGACGATGCGGCGTGAACGCATGATCGAGGAAGTGCGCCTCCACGCGTTCGATGCCTGGGGCGCCGGATCCGATCCGAATTTGATCTCGGTCGGGCGCGATGTCGCGTGCACAATCGTTCAAGACAGCCTCCCTGACGCTTCCATAAGCTACCCATTCAAAAAAGATGGCGCGCTGGAGCTTCGATGGTAAACCAAGTCGACCTTGTTTCGGAGACATTGCGCTCTCTGGTGGCCCTGCTTTTCGCTGCGGCTGTGGTGATGGGCAGCCCCGGGCCCTCCACCGTCAGTGCGACCGCGATGGGCGCGTCCTACGGAGTGCGCCGGTCGCTCAAGTATGCGTGGGGCCTCATCGCGGGCACGGTGGCGGTATTGCTGCTCGTGTCGACGGGCGTGACGGCATTCGTGATGTCGATGCCGAGCGCAGCGAGGATTCTCAATATCGTTTCGGCCCTCTACATCCTCTATCTCGCGTACAGGATCGCCACCGCGCCGCCACTCGACAAGCGGGCGGAAAACCTCTCGTCTCCCGCTTTCAAGGGGGGATTCCTGCTGGCCGTCGCCAATCCGAAGGCGTATATCGCGATCGGCGCGGTATTTGCGGGAACGACGCTCGTCGCGACTGATTACGGTCTCGATGCCGCGGCCAAGATCGTTCTGCTCAGCGTAATGATCGTCATCATCCATCTCGGCTGGCTATTGGCGGGCGTATCGCTGTCCCGGTTTTTGCACGACCCCGTTGCGTCTCGCATCATCAATGTTTCGTTGGCGGCGATATTAGCCATTGTTTCGCTGATTGCGCTATTCGAATGAAATACTCGACGTGCCGGCCTCATCGAAGGCGGCACGTTATCTTCAGCGTGGTGCAGGGGGGCAGAGTGACCGAAACGGCGCGGAAACGGAACCCTGGTTTGCCGTCGTCAAAACGCGTTCGGGACGATCGGCGTGTGCATGCGTGCGGCAGCCGATCATAGGCGCGTGACGCAGGCATGTACTTGCGGCGCGATCGCGCCGCGAACGGGTCACCAAGTCGACACGAATCTCCGGATACCGGTCAGCGCGCGATGTGCGGATGCCTTTCCGTTCGTTGCAGCGAGACGCCGAGCGTGCGCAGCAATTCCCATCCGCCCGTCTTGCTGTATGCGACGCCGAATTCGCGTTCGATCAGCTTGCGTACTCGCGCGAGCGTCCACTGCGGGCTTGCGAAGCCCGCCGCGAGCGCGCCGTCGTCGAGCATCGCGCGAAGCGTCGCGCATTGCGCGGAATTCAGCCGCCGTGGCCGTCCCGGCGCCTTCGCGATGCGCCCGTCGCGTTCCGCGAGCCGTTTCGCCCATCTGCAGACCGATTGCCGCGATACGACGAGCCTTCGCGCAACGTCGGCCTGCGGCATGCCCGATTCGAGCAAGCGAAAGCCTTCGGTGCGCCGTTCGGCGATCGGCGAGCCGCCATCGTGCTTCGTATCCATCTGCGTTCTCCCGGTTGAAAAACTCATGGACGTGACGGATTGCTAAATGATTGAAAAGAGCGACGCAAGGCCGATGAAGATCACATTAGAATGTCCATGATGCAGTCGAGGTGGAAATCCTGCTGGATCGGAATGATTGCGACGAAGACCTGATCGCGGTGCGCCGGTGTGAGCGCAATGAGCGTGCGCATCCGGCGCCCGCCCGAAGACGAACGCCCGCGGTGCGCCGGCGGAGAACGGAGAAGAATTCAGATGGCCAATGTCGGCAAGGCTTGGAACATCGATGATTTGAGAAAAATGGCGCGAAAGCGCGTGCCCAAATATTTCTTCGATTATCTGGACGGCGGCGCGAACAGCGAAACCACGATGCGCGCGAACGAAAACGATTTCGCGCGCTGGCGGCTGCGTCAGAAAGTATTGACCGGCGCGCAGAGCCGGGTTGCGGGTTTGGGGGCGACATACCTCGGCGCCGAGCATCGGCTTCCGATTCTGCTCGGGCCGGTGGGATTTGCCGGCATGTATTGGTCGCGCGGCGAGATCGCGGCGGGACGCGCGGCCGACGACGCGGGCATCGGTCAGTGTTTGTCGACGTTCTCGATCTGTTCGCTCGAGGATGTCGCCGCGGCGCGCTCCGGTCCGCTGTATTTTCAGCTCTACATGTTCCGCGATCGCGATCTGACCGAGGACATTCTCGCGCGCTGCCGGCTGGCGAACGTCGACGCCGTCTTTCTGACGGTGGACACCTGCTATATCCCGATTCGCGAACGCGATGCGCGCAACGGGTTTCGTGCCGATACGCGCTTGTCGGCGCGCGGGGTATGGTCGATGCTCAAGCGCCCGGGCTGGTGCGCCGGTGCGTTGTCCCATGGCGTGCCGAGGATCGGCAACGTGCTGCGCTATCCGGAGCTTGGCGCATCGTTGCTCGAGCAATCCGCGGCGGTCGGCCGGATGATCGAGACGCGCTTGTCCTGGGCCGACGTCAAGTGGCTGCGCGCGCGCTGGCCCGGCAGGATCGTCATCAAGGGGATTCTCGATCCCGACGACGCGCGGCGCGCGGTCGACGAGGGCGTCGACGGCATCCTGATCTCGAATCATGGCGGCCGGCAACTCGATCCGGCGCCGTCGGTGATGGACGTGTTGCCGGAGATCGCCGAGGCGGTCGGCAAGCGCACCGAGATCCTGATGGACGGCGGTGTGCGGCGCGGTGCGGACGTGATCAAGGCGCTGGCGCTCGGGGCCAGCGCGGTCTCGATCGGGCGCGCCTACGTCTATGGGCTCGGTGCGGCGGGTGAGAAGGGCGTCTCGCGATGTCTCGAATTGCTGAAGGGCGAGATGCTGCCGGCGCTCAACATGATGGGCTTTGAATCGATCGCGGAACTCAGGGCCGCGGGCAAGTCCGCGTTGCGAATGGCGGTGCCGGTTCATGGCGCGACGGCGGTTGTCGAAGGGGCGGAGGGCGGGGCGCGTAGACTGACGGAGAGCGTGCTGTAGCGTCAACGTGCCGATGGCGTGCCGTGGCGCCGCAACCGGCGGCGCACGGCGCTCATCACGCAGGCTACTTGCAGACGTCGACCCATTCGGCTTCGACCAGCTCGGCCAGGCGGACCGGATCGATGCGCAACGCGGCATGCGTCGAGCCCGCGGCCGGCACGACGAACTCGTACGACTTCAACATCACGTCGCAATAAACGGGCAACGGAGCCGGAAGGCCGAACGGGCAAACGCCGCCCACCGGATGGCCGGTGACGGCGACCGTTTCCTCCGCGGAGAGCATTTTCGCCTTGCCGCCCAGCGCGGCCTTGATTTTCTGGTTGTCGAGGCGGGAATCGCCGCAGGATACGAGCAATACGTGTGCGTCGCCGACTTTCATCGCGAGCGTCTTGGCGATTTGCGCCGGCTTGATGTCCCAGGCCGCCGACAGCGTCATCGTGGAACTGCTTTCGCTCAGCGCGATGACATCGATATCCGGCGCCTTTTCCGCCAGGAACTGGCGAACCGATTCAACACTCACGTTCGTGGCCCTCCGTGCAGCCTGCATGCCCGCTTTTGTATTATCGGCGGGAGCAAGGGCAGGCTCGACGATCCTTGCTCCCGCATCTTTGGTGAACCCTCGGAACGGATAAGCTAACGCACTCGGCGCAAGTTGTATTGAACGATTGTGCAAGCTCGCCCGGGGCAGTCATCGATGCATGACGTTCGAGGTGAGCGCGGCCCGATCGCGGTTCGGCGCGCCGCGCATGGTTTGCGCCGCGCGGGGCGCGCGTACGCGCGGCGCTCGCGCCGGCGCGCGATGTCGCGGCCGCCGTTGCGGGGGGGCGCGGGTCCCGGGCGCCGCGGGCCGGGTTGCCGGCAGGCCCGTTCATGCGCCGCGCATCGCGATCCATGCCCCCCAGAACAGACTCGCGAAAAATCGCACCGGCTCGCGGAACCCGGCGGCGTCGAGCAGCGCATGCACCGCATCCTCGGATGCGGGAGGGTCCGCGCCGCGCAGGATCGTCGCGAGCTTGCGCGCGACTTCTTCCGGCGTCGCGCCGTGCATCCGCCAGCGCTGCGCCCACGCGCTCAGGAGCCGCGGATGCTCGGCGTAGCGGCGATAGTTGCCCGCGACGACGAGCGGCGCGCCCGGCTTCAACCGGCGTGCGATCGAGCGCAGCAGCGCGGCCTTCGCGCCGTCGCCGGCCACGTGGTGCAGCACGCCGATCAGCGTCGCGCCGTCGAAGCGGGCGTCGGCGGGCAAATCGTCGACATAGCCGAGGTGCGTCGTCACGCGCGCATCGAGACCGGCCGCGGCGACGTTCGCGCTCGCGAGATCGAGCATCGGCCGCGACGGGTCGACCGCCGTGAAGCGCCAGCCGGGCGCGAGGCCGGCGAGCGCGGCGATTTCGCGCGCGGTGCCGCCCGCGCCCGCAACAAGGACCTGCGCGGCATGCGTCGTAGCCCGCGAGCGCGATGCGGCTTTGCTCGGCGTATTCAGCTGCGCGCGCCGGATCGAATTTGGCTGCGGCGGACGGCGTGGACATGGCGATCGGACTCCTGACGAATCGCGTCGCCGACAATGGCGCGCGAAACCGCAGCCTAAGCGCCGACGCGGCGCGCAACAAGGCGAGCGGCCATCATGGTATGGCGGCTACCGGCCATTTCGGGGTCGCTTCACGTTTAAAACCTCCCGCCGAATCTCGCATCGTAATGCGAATCGGCGCATACTGGGTGCCCCTTCTTCGTCGGGCCACGCGCGTCACGCATGCGCGCCGCACACGGCGCTTCGCCATGCCTCTGAGCGCAGGAGGAGCGCATCATGTCCGAATGTCCTCATGATCCGTATGCGCAGCATCACTCGCATTGCCTGCCGTTCGGCGCCCAGCCCTGCGGCGCCGCGGGCGCGACGACACGCACTCACTTTCGCGTCTGGGCGCCCGCGCATGCGGCCGTGACGCTCGCGCTCGACACCGCGGGCGGCCTGCATGAATTGCCGATGGCACCCGCGGGCGACGGCTGGTTCGAGACGTTCGCCGATTGCGGCGCGCATACGCGCTACCGGTATCGGCTCGACGAGGCGCTGACGATCCCCGATCCGGCGTCGCGCTCGCAGCCGGAAGGCGCCGACGGGCCGAGCGAGGTGATCGATCCGCGCGCGTTCACGTGGCGCCACACGTTCTGGCGTGGCAGGCCGTGGGAGGAGATCGCGCTCTACGCGATCCAGCCCGGCGCGGCGGGCGGTTACGACGGTGTCCGTGAGCGCTTGCCGCAGCTCGCGCAGTTGGGCGTCACCGCGCTCGAGTTGCTCGCGGCGCCGCAGGCGCGCGACGACAGCCTGCCGTTCGCGCCGATCGCCGCATACGGCGGCGTCGACGCGCTCAAGCGCCTGATCGACGAGGCGCACGGTTTCGGCCTCGCGGTGCTGCTCGATCTCGACTATGCGCGCTTCGGCTGCGGCTCCGATGAAATGCGGCGCTACGCGCAGCCGTTCTTCCACACCCGCGACGATCCGCTGCAGGCGCCGCCGCTCGCGCTCGACCACCCGCAGGTGTGCGACTTCTTCTGCGACAACGCGCTGTACTGGCTCGAAGAATATCGATGCGACGGCTTGCGGATCCGCGAGGCGGACCGCATCGACAGCGCGTGGCTGCGCGAGATCGCCGATCGCGTGCACGCGGCGATGCCGACCGACCGGATCGTGCATCTCGTGCTCGGCAGCGAGCGGCATCCGTCGCACCTCGCCGACACGCATTTCGACGCGCAATGGAACGGTTGCGGCGAGCGCGCGCTGTACCGGCTGACGGGGCGCCGCGATCGCGCGCACGACGACGGCGTGTCGACGCATCAGTCGATCCATGCGCTTGCGCGCGCGTTGACCGCGAACGGCGCGGTGTTCCAGCGCGCGCATCCGGCCGGCGAAGGCGGGATGGCCGACGTCGGCCTGCCGCTGACCTCGCTCGTGCTGTCCGACGGCGTCGTGCGCGACGCGCGCGAGGCGGATCTCGCGGCGCTCGCGCTGTCGCTGCTGACGCCGCAGATTCCGCTGATCTTCGATGAAGCCGCGGGCGACGCGTCGCGGCGCCATTTCGTGCAATCGGCGCTCGCGGTGCGCGCGAAGCTGATCGCGCCGCGCCTGATCGACGTGCGGCCGCGCCGCGCCGACATGCTGCGCGCGGCCGACGGCGTCGAGGCCGATGCGCTTGTCGCCGCATGGCGGCTCGGCGACGGCGAGACGCTCAGCATCGCGCTGAACCTGTCGCCGCAGGCGTTGCCGTTTCATGGCGCGCCGGACGGAACGATCGTGTTCGAAACGCCGGCGCGCGCGCGGGATCGCGTCGACGCGGGTGTGCTGCCGCCGTATGCGCTTGTCGCGTGGCTGACGGGCGACGTCAATCAGTACGCGCTGACGCACGATGTGCGTCGTTACGCGGATGTCGCCCCGCACTCGCCGGGCGGCGCTTGAGCGGGCGGCATCCGTTCAGCTTCGTTTCCTTTGCGCGCGGTTCGATCGGCTTATCAGGGTGCGTGACGCAATGTCGGGCGGGTTCCGTGTGACGCGCACGGCGTGACGAGGGGCGCAACAAGGCGACGGTCGCGCCGCGCCCGGTCGCGCATCATTTCCTACCAGAGTCCGCGAATGCTCGCGATGCCGTGCGCGTGATGCGCGCGGGCCGTCTCCAGATGCGTGCGCGTCATGCCGCCCAGCGCGTAGACGGGCACGCGCGTGTGCGCCGCGCATTCGGCGAAGCGCGTCCAGCCGAGCGTCGGCGCGCCCGGATGCGTGAGCGTCGGCAGCACCGGCGACAGCGTCGCGAGATCCGCGCCGATGCGCTGCGCGTGCCGCAGCTCGTCGAGCGAATGACACGCGGCCGACAGCAGGCCCTCCGAACCAAGCGGGCGCGCGGTCGCGGCGCGCAATGCCGCGCTGCCGAGGTGCACGCCGGCGGCGCCGAGCGCGAGCGCGGCTTCCACGGCGATCGGCCCGTTGACGATCATGCGCGCGCGTTGCGCGCGGCAACGCGCGAGCGCGCCGGCGGCGAGCGCCGCGTAGGCGGGCGCGTCGAGCGTTTTCACGCGCAGCTGGACGAGCGTGAGCCCGGTCGCGAGCGCGTCCGACAGCCGGTCGAGAAACGCCGCGAGATCCGCGTCGGAACCCGAGGCGGGCTCCGGCGTGATCAGGTAGTACGGCGGCAGCGCGAGGTCGTCGTGCATGTCGTGATCCGCGGCGCGGTCGCCATCGCGCGCGCTCACTCGTCCGCTTCCTTGGGCGACTTCGGATACACGCGCACGAGCACGATTCGCGGCCCGATCATCTTTTTCACGACGATGTCGAAGCGATCGAACGATACGCGCCGGCCTTCCGTCGGCAGATCGTTGAGCGCCTGAATGACGAGGCCGCCGACCGATTCCGCGCGCCCTTCGTCGATGTCGATGCCGAGCGCCTGCTCGAGCGACACGACGGGCAGGCTGCCCTTGCCGATCAGCGTGCCGTCGTCGAGCCGGCTCCAGTCCGAATCGCCCTGCCGGAATTCGTCGTGGATCTGGCCGACGAGCGCGCTGAGCAGGTTGTCGAGCGTGAGAAAGCCGATCGGCTTCTCGCCTTTCTTGCCGACGAGCGCGAAGTGCGGCGCGCCCTTGCGGAAGCGCCGGAACAGGTCGAGCGCGGGCGTGTCCGGCTTCACGTACTGCACCGGGCGCACATAATCGGACAGATCGGCGAGCGCCGCGCCCGCGTGCCGCGCGAGCAGCAGATCCTTCAGGTGGATGAGGCCGTTCACGGTTTCGCGCGATTGGTCGTCGAACAGCGGATAGCGGCTGAAGCGGTGGCGCGCGACGACTTCCATGTTGTCCGCGAGCGGCAGATCGCGGCGCAGGCCCACCATCTCGTGCGCGGGGCGCATCAGATCCGATACGGTCATCGACGAAAAATCGAGCGAGTGCGCGAGCGTGTTCCATTCGTCGTTGCTGTACGCGTGCTTCGGCGCTTTCGCGGCGCCGGCCGCGTTGCGGCGGCTGCGCAGGATCAGCTTCAGCTCGTCGGTCGAGTAGTGCGCGTCGCCGCCGTGATCGGCGGACAGCCCCGCGAGCCGCAGCACCGCGTTCGCGCTCGTGTTGAGCACCCAGATCGCCGGATACATCGCCCAGTAGAACGCATAGAGCGGGAGCGCGACCCAGAGGCCCGTCTTCTCGGCCTGACGGATCGCCATCGATTTCGGCGCGAGCTCGCCGACGACGATGTGCAGGAACGAGATCACCGAGAACGCGAACACGAGCGAGATCAGATGCACGAGCTTTTCCGATTCGACGCCCGCGAACGCGAGCACGGGCGATAGCAGCGCGGCGAACGCCGGCTCGCCGATCCAGCCGAGGCCGAGCGACGCGAGCGTGATGCCGAGCTGGCAGGCGGACAGGTACGCATCGAGCCGCGCATGGACGATCCGCAGGATGCGTCCGCGCAGGCCGTGCTGGCGGGCGAGGGTTTTCACGCGCGTCGCGCGCAGTTTGACGAGACCGAATTCGGCGGCGACGAAAAAGCCGTTGAGGGCCACGAGGAGCAACGCGCCGATGAGCGCGAAGATCTGTATCAACGAAGGAACTCCGAGAATGAACGAAGCGACAGTATAAGGTTGGAAAGGTAAACGTAATATCGAGCGTCGCGACGCGCGCGGCCGATCACGCGCGAGCGGCGGGAATCGTCAGCGCGAGCGTCGCGCGTGCGCCGTCCGCGAGCGGGTTCGGTTCCTGCGCGAACGCGCCGCCGTGCGCGCGCGCGACGCGCTGCGCGAGCGCGAACACCGCGGCCGGACGCTCGCCTTGGCGCTCGGCGAGCGCCTCGCGCCGCGCGAACGTTTCGAACACGTGCGGCAGCGTGGCGTCGGTCAGCGCCGGCAATCGCGCGAGGAACGTCACGTTCAAGCGCGCCGCGTCCGCCGGGCCGTCGCAGCCGAGCGCGACTTCGCCGCCCGGCGCGCTCGCCTCGATCGCGAACGTCAGCATCGACCACAGCGCTTGCGCGACGCGCTCGCGGTCGCATTCGAGCGACGCAGGCCGCATGGGCGAGGCGATCGTCACCGCGGTGCCGCGCGCGTCGCCGAGCGCGATGCGCGCGAGCGCCGCGCATTCGTCGGCGAGCGCGTCGAGCGCCACGCCGGCGCGTGCGATCGGCAGCGAGCGCGTCTCGGCGCGCGGCGCGTCGATGGTGGTCTCCAGCAGCTTCGTCTGCTGTTCGATGCCGATCCGGATTCCGTCGAGCGCGCGCGCGAGGTTCTCGTCGCTCGCCGTGAGCCGGCGCTCGAGCACGTACGCCCAGCTGTGCATCGCGTTGAGCGGGCTGCGCAGATCGTGCGACGCGACCGACAGCGCGTGGTCGCGGACGAACAGCGCCACCTCGGCGGCATAGCGTGCGGCGCGCTCGCGCAGCAGCGCGGCGGCCGGTTCGGCGGACGGAATCACAGTGTTTCCCTTGAGTGAAATCGTGATGACGGGCGAATCGACATTATAGGGACCGGACGGAGGCCACACGCGCGTGCGGCGTTTCGCGCGCGTCAGGCGGCAAGCGCGTTGTCGCTCGCGCGCCGCGCGTGGCCGGGCAGCAACTGGCAGACGAGGAGCCCGGCGATCATCAACGCGCAGCCCGCGAGCGCGCGCAGCGACAGCGTCTCGCCGAGCGCGGCCCAGCCGGCGATCGCGGCGAACACGCCTTCCATGCTGAAGATCACGGCCGCGTGCGCGGGCGCGGCGTCGCGTTGCGCGACGACCTGCAGCGTATAGCCGACGCCGACCGACAGCAGCCCGCCGTACAGCAGCGTCGGCAGCGCGCGCGTAAGCGTCGCGCGGTCGAGCGGCTCGATCGCGAGCCCGAGCGCGAGGCACAGCGCGCCGCAGACGACGAACTGCATGAACGAGAGCACGAGCGGATCGTGGCGGCGCACGAGATGCCCGACCGCGATCACGTGAAAGGCGATCACGATCGCGCCCGCGAGCTGGAACCAATCGCCATACAGCATCGAGAAATGCGCGTCGACGCTCAGAAAATACAGGCCGATCGCGGCGAGCAGCGCGCCGAGCCACGTGCCGATGCCCGTGCGATGCCGGAAGAACACGCCGATGACCGGCACGAGCACCACGTACAGCGAACTGATGAAGCCCGCGTTCGCGATCTTCGTGTATTGCAGCCCGATCTGCTGCAGCGAGATCGATACCGCGAGCAGTCCGCCCAGCGCGAGCCCCGGCAGCAAGCGCGTGCGCTCGCGCGCGAGCGTCGCGCAGTGCGCGCGGGCCGCGCCGTTTGCGCACAACAGCGGCACGAGCACCGCCGCGCCGAGCAGGAAGCGCAACCCGGTGAACAGAAACGGGCCGATCACGGCGAGACTCAGCCGCTGAGCGACGAACGCCGACCCCCAGATCGCGGCGGCGGCGAGCATCAGCAGATTGGCGCGAAGGTGTTTGCGGGCGTCGTGTTTCATGCGGCGGCGGCAGGCGTGCGAAAGTCGCGCGAAAGGCGGCCGGTCGGCCAACGAAAACCTGACAGTCTACTCGCGTCCGGCCGATTGCGCCGGCCCCGCCAGGCTGTCGGCGAAGCGCCGCAGCGTGTCGATCGAGCGCGCGTCGCGCACCCGCGAATACAGCGCGACTTGCGAATCGGGCAAGGCGGGCAGGCGCAAGCGCGCGCCGACGTCGACGAGCGAGCGCGGCGCGACGCGGCGGGCCAGCGGGCACACCGCGAGCCCCGCGGCGGCCGCCGCCGCGACGGCCGCGACGCCGCCGCCCGTGAAACGCTCGCGCCACCGCACGCCGGCGCGCTCGAGCGCGCGCAGCGCGGCCGCGCGCACGCCGCACGGGCCCGCCAGCACCGCGAGCGGCAGCGGCTCGTCCGCGCGCGGCGTCCAGCCGGGCGCGGCGAGCCACGCGAGCGGCTCGGTGAAAAGCAGCGTCGCGTCGTCGCGCGGCGGGTCTTCGCCGGGCTCGTGGCGCACGAACGCCGCGTCGAGCCGCCGCTCGTCGTATTGCGCGAGCAGCCCGGCCGACATTCCGACATGCATCTCGAGCGCGAGCCCCGGATCGTGCCGGTTCAAGCCGGTGAGGACGGCGGGCAGATCCGGCACCGCGACGTGCTCGCTCACGCCGATCACGAGCCTGCGCTGCGCGGACGACAGCGCGGCGAGCGCACGCTCGTGCGCGTCGAGCAGCTCGCGCGCGGCGGGCAGGAACGCGGCGCCGACGGCGGCGAGCGTCACGCGTCGCGGCGTGCGCTCGAGCAGCGGCTTGCCGAGCTGCGCCTCGAGCCGCTTGAGCTTCAGGCTGACGGCGGATTGCGTGGTGCCGAGCGCGTCGGCGGCGCGCGTGAAGCTCGCGAGTTCGGCGACGAGCACGAACGCGCGAACGGCGTCGAGATCGAGTGGTTTCATTTCAAATGGAAATGGATGAAATGTACATTGATGTCTGTTCATTATAGATGTGGGCTTCTAAGCTGCATGCGTGTCCCAACCGTCAAGGAGAAACCCGATGCCGTTCACCCGTATCGCATTGCGCGAAGGCAAGTCCGCCGAATATCGGCGGGCGCTGTCGGAAGGCGTTCATTGCGCGTTGCAACACGCGTTCGCCGTGCCTGTCGACGATATTTTCATGACCGTGACCGAGCACAGCGCGGATAATTTCTTTTATGGCCGCGACTATCTCGGGATCGCGCGCAGCGACGATCTGGTGATGATCCAGATCACCGCGAACAACACACGCACGCTCGAGCAGAAGCGCGAGCTGTACCGGCTGATCGCCGATCAGCTCGCGCAACGCCCGGGGGTGCGCCGCGAGGACGTGTTCGTCAGCCTCGTCGAGGTGCTGAAGGAAGACTGGTCGTTCGGCAACGGCATCGCGCAGTACGTGAGCTGAAACTCGGCGCATTCGGGCTGGTCGGAAGGTTGACTGACCGACAGGGCGGGTGGGTGCGCCGCGTGCGGGCGATTCGCTCGTCGCACGCGGCGTTGCGCCTCACTCGCTGTAAAAAGGGCCGTGTACGATGGAGAACGTCGGAGTTCGCCGACGTGCGCGGGGCGCGCGGCGGATGGCCGACCTACGCCGGAGCTTCCATGGCGCGCGTTCTGGAAATCGTATTGGATTTTTCGCTGCAAGACTGGCAAGCCACACGCGGGGCGCGGGTGCGCGCGGCACGCGATCTCGGCGCGGAGCTCGCGCGGGCATGGCGGATCTGTCCGCCGGTGAAAATGCGGCGCGGGCACGAGCGCGTGACGATCGAGCCGTGCCGGTTCGTCGAGGCGCAGCCCAACGACGGCGGCCGTTGGCAGACCTGGATCGAGACGACCGCGCAGGCGCGTCGCGTGCTCGCCGCGCGGTGCCGTCCGTTCGTGCCGGGCGTGACGGTGCGCGAGCATTTCGACGATTACCGCGGCGACGTGCGCGTCGCGACACCGTTGGCGGACGAGCAGGCGCCGATTGCGGCCGGATCGACGCCGGTCCCGCGCGATTCGGCCGCGGCCGCCCGTGATGTGCGTGATGGGGGGGATGCGCCGCCGTCGCGCGGTCGGGCGTCGAGGGCCGCCGCCGCGCGGACGGCCGCGCGCGCGGCGGCGAGCACGCCCGTCGCGCCGGATGCGGACGTCTCCGGGGCGGCCGATGCGAGCGGAAGCTCGCGATCTTCCACATCCGGTTCAGCTTCCGAATCCGCCGCCGAATCCGCTTCCGACTCCGTTTCGGCCGAATCCACGGCGCCGTCGGCGGGGGCCGTCCCGGTCGGCGATGCCGTCGCCGGCACGGCCTCCCTCGAATCCGGATCGACCGCCCGGCCCGCGCCCGACTTCGTCGTCGAACGCCGACGCGGACGCTGGCTCGGCGCGGACGGCATCGAGGTCGAACTGACGCTCGACGACATCGTGTTCGCGCCGGCTGCCGCCTCGTCGGACACCATTCGCGCCGTCGCGTCACGCGTCTGCGAATTGCGTCTTGCCGTTGCCGACCCGGACGATCCGGACGCACGCGCTGCCGCGCTGCGCGCGCTCTTCAACGCGGCCCGCGAACTGAGCGGCGCGTGGCCGGCGTCGCTGTCGCCCATCAGTGTGCTCGACCGCGCATGCGCGGTCGACGCGCCGGACGCGAACGGCGCGCCGGCGAAGGCGCAGTCGGTCGACCTGTCGAACACGCGCACGCAGCGCGCGGCATTCTTCGCGCTCGGCTGCAGCGTGACCGGGCAATGGCTCGGCAACGAGGCCGGCGTGCGCGACACGGCGGAGCCGGAATACGTCCATCAGATGCGCGTCGCGCTGCGCCGGCTGCGCACGCTCGCGCGGCTTTTCCCGCGCTATGCCGACGCGGCATGGAAGGACGCGTTCTCGGGCGACATCCGCTGGCTTGCCGGCATGCTCGGCGCGGTGCGCGACTGGGATGTGTGCGTGACGTCGACGTTGCCCGCGCTTGCCGCGGCCGACGGCGACGAGGCCGCGTGGGCGGGCACGCTCGATGCGGCACGCGCGCAAGGCGACGCCGCGCGCGCCGAGCTGCGGCAGGCGCTCGGCACGGCGCGCTACACGCGGCTCGTGTTCGCGTGGCTCGAATGGCTGAGCCTCTTCCCGCTCGGGGAGGACGATCCGGCGCGCGGCAAGGCGCCGTCGCTCAAGCGGCACGCGGCGAAGCGCGTGAGCCGGCTGTTCGGCCATCTGTACGGCGCGAGGCGCCTGACGGCGCTCGACGCGGCCGCGCGTCACCGCGTGCGGATCGACGCGAAGCGGCTGCGCTACGCGCTGGAGTTCTTCTCGTCGCTTGCGTCGCGCCGCACGCGCGAGGACATGGTGCGGCTGCTCGCGCGCGTGCAGAACGCGCTCGGCGATGCGAACGATGCGACCGTCGCGCTGCGCTGCCTCGAGCGTCTGTCGGCGCTGCCGTATCAGCTCGGCTTCGCGCGCGGCTACGGCGCAGCGGCGCAGCGCTATGCGGCCGAGGCGGCCGAGCAGTTGCTGCGCGGGATGCGCGCGCCGAAGATCGGCGGCAGAAAGGCGTGACTATAATGGCCTCCCGTCCTGGTTCGCCGCGCCGATGACCGCCGATTCGCTCTCCTCCCGTTCCGATGCGCGCGCCGCGCGCGAGTCGCTCGCGTTGAGCGGCGAGCTGTGGCTGCACGCGGGCGGGCAGACGCTCGGCGGCGCGGCGCGCATCGCGCTGCTCGCCGCGATCGGCGAGACCGGATCGATCACGCGCGCGGCGAAGGCGGTCGGCCTCAGCTACAAAGGCGCGTGGGACGCGATCGACACGATGAACAACCTCGCGGGCGAGCCGCTCGTGCTGCGCGCGACGGGCGGCAAGGGCGGCGGCGGCACGACGCTCACGCCGCGCGCGACCGCGCTGATCGCGGCGTTTCGCGCGATCGAGCGCGAGCATCGGCGCTTTATCGACGCGGCGAGCGCCGCGGTCGAAGGCTTCGAGGTCAATTGGAAACTTATCGGGAGAATCGGCATGAAGACGAGCGCACGCAACCAACTGTTCGGCAAGGTCCTGGCCGTCAAGCACGGCGCGGTGAACGACGAAGTGGTGCTCGCGTTGCCGGGCGAACACACGATCACGGCAGTGGTGACGCACGAGAGCGTGCAGGAGCTGGGGCTCGCGCCGGGCGTCGACGCGTGTGCGCTCGTGAAGGCGTCGTGGGTCGTGCTCGCGGTCGAGGACGGCTCGCCGCTCAGGCTATCGGCGCGCAATCAATTGCAGGGCGTCGTCGAGACGGTCACGCGCGGCGCGGTGAACAGCGAGGTGCTGCTCGCGCTCGACGGCGGCATGACGCTCGCGGCGATCGTCACGAACGACAGCGTCGATGCGCTCGGGCTCGCGCAGGGCGTGAGCGCGGTGGCGGCGTTCAAGGCGTCGAGCGTGATTCTCGCGGTCAACGGATGACGCCACGGCCGCGCTTGCCGGGCAGTGCTCGGCGGCGCGGGTAAGCGGTGGGGGCGCAGCGAAGCCGGCTCGATGCCGGCTTTTGCTTGTCTGGGGCGCGGATCGAACGGCGCGCCGGCGCGCGGCACGTTGCGCGCATGGCCGTCGGACGACGAGCTGGGAGCGGGACCGCGCGGACGCCGCATCGCACCGCCGCCGCGCCGCTGATGTGGGTGCGAGCGGCGGGGATGTGCGTCGTTATACGGTCGGCGTTGCCCGGACGACATCGTCGCCGCGGCGTGAAGCGAAGCATGCGAACCGGCTTTGCTCCCGATTCAGCCGTCGACGTTCGTGGTTCGTGCATTCGTGCGGCCTGCCGCGCGGGTGGGCGATCGGTGCGCGTGCGGCGTCACGCGTAAAGGGGCGCGCGGGCGTCGGCCGTCGCGGCGTCCCGCTGTCGCCGGGAACGGAGCGCCGCGGAAGGCGGCGCGCTCGCGGCGCACGCTGATCGGCGCCAACCTTCGGCCGCCGCCGGCCGATTCGGCGCGTCGAGCGGCGCCATCGTCACCGCATGTTCGTCACCCATTCGGCGATCGGCGTATCGGGCAACACGCGCCCCTCTTGCAGCCGCACGACCTGATCGCCGAACGCGGCGACGTCGTCCGGATCGTGCGTGATCAGCACCATCGGAATGTCGAGCCGCATCTGCAAGTCGGTCAGCTCGCGGCGCATCCGCTGGCGCATCGCGACGTCGAGCGCCGAGAACGGCTCGTCGAGCAGCAGGATCCGCGGCTGCGCGATCAGTGCGCGCGCGAGTGCGACGCGCTGCTTCTGCCCGCCCGACAACTGCGCCGGATAGTGTCCCGCCAGCGCTTCGAGCTCGAACGCGCGCAGCCAGTACGCGGCGTCGTCGGGCAGTTCCTGCGCGCGCGGATTGCGCCAGCCGCGCTTCAGCCCGAATGCGATGTTTTGTCGGACATTCAGATGCGGAAACAGCGCGTAATCCTGGAACAGGTACGCGACGCGGCGCGCCTGCGTCGGCACGTCGATGCCGCGCGCGCCGTCGAACAGCGTGTCGCCGCCGATCGAGATCGTGCCGCGGTCGGGCGCGAGCAGCCCGGCAATCGCCTGCAGCGTGAGGCTCTTGCCTGCGCCGGACGGCCCGAACAGCACGATGCGCTGTGCGTTCGACGCGAACGACACGTCGAGCGTGAAATGCCGCTCCGGCGTGACGAGCGTCTTGCGGATGTCGACGACGAGGCTCATTTCATCTCGCTGCGGCGAGCGCGCGCTGCGGCACGAGCCGGCCCGCGATGAGCAGAATGAGCACGCACGTCGCGGAAGTGACGAGCACGAGGAAGTTCGCGGTCGCGTCGTCGCCCGCCTGCACGGCGGCGTAGACCGCGACCGATAGCGTCTGGGTGCGCCCGGGCAGATTGCCCGCGATCATCAGCGTCGCGCCGAACTCGCCGAGCGCGCGCGCGAACGCGAGCAGCGCGCCCGCGAGAATGCCGCGCGCGGCGAGCGGCAGCGTCACGCGAAAGAAGATGCCCGTTTCGCTGATGCCGAGCGTGCGCGCCGCGCGCTCGAGCTGCGGATCGACCGCTTCGAACGCGGCGCGCGCGGACTTCAGGATCAGCGGAAACGCGACGACCATCGACGCGATCACCGCGCCCTGCCAGGTGAACACGAGCTGGATGCCGATCCGGTCGAGCCACGCGCCGAGCACGCCGCGGCGGCCGAGCAGCACGAGCAGGTAATAGCCGAGCACCGTCGGCGGCAGCACGAGCGGCAGCGTCAGCAGCGAATCGACGACGTCGCGCGCGCCCGAGCGCCAGCGCGCGAGCGCGTAGCCCGCCGCGACGCCGAGCACGAGATCGAGCGCCGTCGCCCAGCCGGCGACCTTCAGCGACAGCAGCAGCGGAACCCAGGCGTCGTGCATCGCGTATTCCGCTCAGTTCGCGCCGCCGGCGGCCGGCTTGAAGCCGTACTTCGCGAGCACCGCCTGGCCCGCGGGCGACAGCACGAACGCGACGAAGCCTTGCGCGGCGGCCGCATGCCGGCTGTCCTTGACGACGGCGATCGGGTAGGTGATCGGCGTTTGCGTCGGGACGGTCAGCGCCACCTTCACGCGCTCGGGCATCACGGCCGCGTCGGTGCCGAACACGAAGCCCGCATCGACTTCGCCGCGCGCGACATAGTCGAGGCTCTGGCGCACGTTCGCGGCGAGCACGCCCTTGACGCCGACGTCGTTCCACACGCCGGCCGCCTTCAGTGCGCCCTCGGTGTAGCGGCCGACGGGCACCGACGCCGGATCGCCGAACGCGACGCGCTTCACGGCGGGCGCGGTCAGATCGCGCAGCGAGCCGAACGTCGCGCGGCTGTCGGCGGGCACGATCAGCACGAGCGAGTTCGCGGCGAAGTCGCGGCGCGTGCCGTCGGCGATCACGCGCTCGGCGGCCGCGCGGTCCATCGCTTTCTGGTCGGCCGAGGCGAACACGTCGGCCGGCGCGCCCTTCGCGATCTGCTGCATCAGCACGTCGGATGCGCCGAAGTTGAACAGGATTTTCGTGCCCGGATGTTGCTTCTCGTAGGCGTCGCCGACGGCCTTGAACGCATTGGTCAGGCTTGCCGCGGCCGACACGACGAGTTCGTCGGCGGCATGCGCGGCCGGCGCGGCGAAGCCGGCGACGAGCGCGGACAGCATGGCGAGACGCAGGAACAGGCGGCGGGCGGAACGAACGGGAGCGGACATGGCGGGAAACAATGATGTGGACGAAAGCTGCAATCGTAATATACGCGAGGTTATAACGGATGGGGTTGCCGAACTGTGCGGGTGCTGCATGACGCCGCAGTGGGGCGCGTGGGGCGACGGGCACACGGGAAGCAGGGTGGTCAGCCGGCGATCGGCTGGTGGATCGGGTGGTAGCCGCCGTGGATCGAAGAATCGGGGAGGGAAGGCGACGAGGTGAAGGGGTGTCGGAGGAAGGGGTGTCGGACGTAGTATGGCCGAGGTGCCGAGGTGCAGAAGTGCCCGAGACGCTAGAAGGGCGGAAACGTTAGAAAAGCAGAAAGGCGGAATCGCATATCGGTGGGCTATTGGCGCGGCATGATCCGTGAAGAGTCATGACGCGAACACGTCGACGGTCCGGCCTGGCTCACGAGCCGTGCCCCACCGAGCCTCCGGCGCGCCCTTACGCGCGTTCGACCGCCGCCGGCGCGCCGAGCGTCTGCTGCTGAGTCGGCCGCGACGCGGGCCGGTAATTCAGATTCGCCTTCCAGCGCGCTCGCACGTAGGGCCGTTCGTGCCCGGAGAGTTGCAGCGCGACCGCGGTGACCCAGCGGTGCGACGGCACGGTGATGCCATGCAGCGCGATCGTGACGGCCACGAGGCTCGTCGCGACGGCGGGCGCCGACCAGCGGTGCGGCATCGCGCGCCAGGAGCCGGCGATGAACGACAGCGCGGCGAGCGCGCCGATCACGCAGCCCGTGACCGCCTCGGACGGCGAATGCGCATCGAGCGCGACGCGCGACAGCCCCACGGCCACCCCTGCCGCCAGCCCGACGACGACGCCCGCGACACGCACGGCCGGCCGCGCGCGGGCGAGCGCGAGGAACATCGCGACCGGGTAGACCGACGTCGACAGCATCGCATGGCCGCTGAAGCCCGTGAAATCCCACGCGCGCACGCCGATGCCCCAGCCGAGAAACGCGATCTTCGTGAGCGCGACGGCGCCGATCGCGGTACCGAGCACGGCAAGCCATGCGGCGGCGCGGCGAAGCGAATAGCCGAGCGCGAGCCAGACAGCGATCGTGACGGCGAGGGGTAAGGTCAGGCCGGCACCGCCTAGGGCGGTGATCGAGATCCACAGACGGGGCGGCAAATCGAACATCGGGCTGCGGGCAGGTATGGGAGAATGCGGGTACTTGTTTAACGCGTGAGCCGAAAATAGCGACTACAACGAAGACAAGCGCGAGCGCTCAGTATACCGGTCGCCACGGGCTATGCTCCGTTCGGGAGCCGGCAGGGAACTATCGGGAGTCGGGATAAATCCCAGAAACAGTGTTATTGTGCATTGCACAAACCAAAACGATTGCACCCACTGAGGTGTCCCTCATTCTTCTAACTGCGAGCCCCGACCGATGACCAAAAGTCTGACGAAATTCTGGCTGGGCGGTGTGAAACGCATGCTGCACATGCCGAACGCGCGGACGTCGGCGTCCGCCCTGAAGGCTGCCCAAAAGATGACGGCCGACTGGCCGTTCGCCGAAACGATGGCCGCGGCGGCGGCCGCTTCAGTCGCCTCCGTCGCGGCGTCCGCCGACACGGTACCGCCCGCCGCGCGCGAATCGCGCGTACGGCCGCGCGCGGCCGCTTGGGCGGGCGGCGAATGGATCCGCGCCGATCACCCGTTGCCGCCCGCGTTCGGGCGCTTCGTCAAGCATCTCGAATACGGGCTGTACGTGCCGTCCGGCGCGAAGACGCTCGGTTTGCCGCTCGTCGTGATGCTGCACGGCTGCAAGCAGGACATGAATCAGTTCTCGCAAGGCACGCGGATGAACTTGCTCGCGGACCGATACGGCTTCGCCGTGCT
The DNA here is from genome assembly GCF_000011705.1 of Burkholderia mallei ATCC 23344. NCBI lineage: Bacteria > Pseudomonadati > Pseudomonadota > Betaproteobacteria > Burkholderiales > Burkholderiaceae > Burkholderia > Burkholderia mallei. The sequence continues at coordinate 291,364 of NC_006349.2, forward strand.
CTACCCGGAGCAGTCGCTCAGCGCGCACGCGCACGGCTGCTGGCACTGGTACGAGGACACCGTGCACGGCGGGCGCGGCGAAGCGCAGGCGGTCGTCGCGCTCGTCGACGCGCTCGTCGCCGAGCGCGGCTTTGACGCATCGCGCGTGTATGCGGCCGGCATGTCGGCGGGCGCGGGGCTCGTATCGTTGCTCGCGCTGCATTTCCCGCGGCGCTTCGCGGCCGTGGCGCTCCATTCGGGGCCGGCGTTCGGCGATGCGCATTCCGGGATCACCGCGATGGACGTGATGCGCCGCGGCCTGCACCGCGATCCCGCCGCCGTTGTCGACGCGCTCGTCGAGCCGGGCGCGCATCCGGGAATGCCGGCCTTCATCGTGCACGGCGACGACGATCGCGTTGTCGTGCCGAAGAACGCGGACGAACTCGCCGTTCAGTTCCTGCGGCTGAACGGTCTTGCCGACGCCGATGGTGAACCGGCGGGCGTCGAGCGTTTCGAGACGCGCGCAGCCGACGTGCGCACGCTCGACTATCGCCGCGACGGCGAATCGGTCGTGCGCCTCTGCCGGGTCCACGGCCTCGCGCATGCGTGGGCGGGCGGCGACGACAGTGTGCCGTTCCACTCGGCCGCCGGCCCGGATGCGAGCGAGCTGATCTGGTCTTTCTTCGCGTCGCGTGAGCGAGCGGCTGTCGCGTCGTAACGACGCACGCTCGGGAACGGCTGGCATTGATTCAGGGTTTTCCCTATAATACGGGTAAATACCTAAGAGAAAACCCTTGGATTGGAGTGACCGATCATGTACCTGCTGAGCCGCCTGTTCCTGTTTTTGACGAAGTCGCCCGAGCAACGCGCGAAGGAACGTGCCGATGCGTATCTCGCCGGCGCGTCCGATCTGTACGATCTCGAATTCCGGATGCGAAAGCTCGATCGCGAAGCCGCACTCGACCGCGCGTAATATCGCGTTAAGCGCATATTGAATTTATACGCATAAAGTTGCCAGATTGAAAAAAGGGCGCGCCGGCTTTGGCCGGCGCGCCCTTTTTGTTGTGGGCGCCGGCGTGCCGCCGTTACGCGACGACGAGGCGCACCGCGACGTTGTTGCGCGTCGCATTCGAGTACGGGCATACGTGATGCGCGCGATCGACGAGCGTCTTCGCGGCCGCCGCGTCGAGCCCGGGCAGCGCGACGCGCAGCTCGACATCGAGCGCAAATCCCCCTTCTTCGTTCGGGCCGATGCCGACTTCCGCCGTGACGGTCGTGTCCGCGGGCAGCGTCTGCTTGTTCTGACCCGCGACGAATTTCATCGCGCTCAGGAAGCATGCCGAATAGCCGGCGGCGAAGAGCTGCTCGGGATTCGTGCCTTCGGCGCCCGCGCCGCCCAGTTCGCGCGGCGCGGAAAGCTTCATGTCGAGCTTCTGATCGTGGGACGTCGCGCGGCCGTCGCGGCCACCTGTGCTGGTTGCCGCCGTCTTGTACAGAATGTTCATACTGGACTCCTGGTTCGTGAGAGGAATGGGTCCCGACGAATCGCAACACTCGGGCCACGGCTGAAATATAGCTCGCTAATCATTAGTGTGCAAATTAATTTTTGCGTTCCGACTCGCCGACGAAAGGCGAAGAACGATCAGGCGCCGTCGGCGTCGGTCAGCGCTTGCCGCAGCCGTGTCAGATCCTCGCGCAGCCGGATCAGGAAATCCGGCGTCTGGCGCATCGCGCAAAACAGCTCGGCCGGCACGGCCCGAGCCTTGTGCTTGAGCGCCGCGCCGTCGGCGGTGAGGCGGGCGTGAACGATCCGCTCGTCGTTCGTGTCACGCACCCGCTCGATATAGCCGAGCGCCTCCAGCCGCTTCAGGAGCGGTGTGACGGTCGCGGGATCGAGGCTGAGCCGCGCGGCGATGTCCTTGACGGCCATGTCGTCGGTTTCCCACAGCACGAGCATCGCGAGGTACTGCGGATAGGTGAGCGCGAGCTTGTCGAGCAGCGGCTTATACGCCTTCGTCATCGCAAGCGACGTCGAATAGAGCGCGAAGCAGAGCTGATCGTCGAGCGTGAGCGGGAAAGTCGGCGAGTCGTTCATGGCGGAAGCGTCAGTAAAGCGCAAAATATTCGTGTGCTAATGATTTTGCGCCCGATCACGCCGATTGGCGAGGGGCCACGAGCGTCGGCCGGAAAAGGGCTCGACGAATCGGAGGATCGATGGGGGGCCTCGCCGGCGGCGATCTCGCGCACGATGACGGGAAGCCGATGGCGGCGGCACTGGCCAATGGCGCAGGCCGGACGCGCATGCGCTGCCGGAACGGGGCGGCGCAATGCGTGCCCGCAGTGGAAAACGGCGGAAAACGGCAGAAGGCGCGAGAAGACGCCGCGACGAGGCCGCTCGGCATGAAGGGGCGCGCGTTCGCGGCGCTGCGGCATCGCTGTCGGGCGAACGCCGATTCCTTCACTTGAGTGATGCTGCCGCGGCGTTTGTCTCGTCAAAACATCCGTCGCGGCCCCATCGGCCGTTCGGAGCCGTGCGACGGCCTGCGCGAGAGGCTCGGGCAAGCGAGCCGCCGGCCCGCCGCTTGCCGCCGGGACATTCAACGGCCGGATGCGTTCGGCGGACTCTGCGCCCCCGGCTCCTGCACGCCGAAGCAGCCGCGATAGGTTGCATAGAAGGAGCAGTAGAGCATCGCGGTGATGACGATCGAGGCCGGCATCATCACCGTGAGCGCGTAGGCGCTGGCGCCGAGCGCCTGCATCAGCGCGGCGAGCCCGAACGACACGCCGAGCGCTAGCGCGAACCACAGCAGTCCATAGACGGTGAACGCGCCCTTGTTGCGCCAGCAGCTCACGACGCTGAAGAACAGCGCTTTCACGGGCGGCACGTCGTGCCACGCGGTCAGCACCGGCGCGAACCAGAACATCATCGCGACCGGCGCGTACAGCGCGGCCGCGATCAGTACCGCGATCCTGACGCCCGGCGAATCGAGCGCCTCCGGCCCGAGGTTCTCGGCGCCGAGACCGAACATGATCTTCAGCAGCGTGCCGCCGTCGCCGAGCGCCGAGCACGCGAACACGGCCGCCATCGAAACGATGTAGAGCCCGCCGAGCGCGAGCAGCCGCTGCGTGACGGTCGGGCCGTACGAGCGGAAGCCGTCGATCAGGATCGTCGGCAGCACCTGCTTGCCGGCGATCGTGTCGCGGCAGGCCGCCATGAAGCCGACCGCGATTCCGGGAATGAGCAGCAGCGGCAGCGCCGCGCCGATCACGGGCACGAGCGACACCAGCATCATCGCGAGCAGGTACGTGAAGAACAGTGTGACGAATGCGAGCGGATTGCGCCGGAACAGCCAGATGCCTTGGCGGAACCACACGTAGCCGGTCTTGGCGGAGACTTCGATCAGTTGCATGCGTGGGTCTCGGGGAGCGCGCCCGCGTGCGCGATGCGTTCGCGCAGGATGCGTTCGAAATGGCCCGGGTCGTGCGGCTTGAGCATCTGCGCGGCGCGGGGAAGGTGGAAATCATACAGGCGCGATACCCAGAAGCGGTACGCGCCCGCGCGCAGCATGTCGCCCCAGCGGCGGCGCTCGCCCGCGGTGAACGGGCGCACCGTCTGGTACGCGCGCAGCAGCGCGTCGGCGCGCGCGGCGTCGAGCGCGCCCGTCGGCAGATCGACGCACCAGTCGTTGACCGTCACCGCGACGTCGAACAGCCATTTGTCGCAGCCGGCGAAGTAGAAATCGAAGAAGCCGCCGAGCCGCACCGAATGGCCGGTGTCGGGCTCCGCGTGCGCGAAGAGCGCATTGTCGCGAAACAGGTCGCAATGGCACGGGCCTTCCGGCAGCGCCGCGTAATCGTCCGATGCGAAGAACGCGGCCTGGTGCGCGAGCTCGCCTTCCAGCAGCGCGCGCTGCTCGCCCGTGACGAACGGCGCGATCGCGGGCACCGTGTCGCGCCACCACGGCAGGCTGCGCAAGTTGGGCTGATGCCGCGGATAGTCGCGGCCCGCGAGGTGCATGCGCGCGAGCATCTGCCCGACTTCGACGCAGTGCTCGACGCCCGGCGCGAGCTGCGCCGCGCCCTCGAGCTTGGTGACGATCGCGGCCGGCTTGCCGTGCAACTCGCCGAACAGCGTGCCGTCGTCGCGCGCGACGGGCGCGGGCACGGGCACCCCGTGCTTCGCGAGATGGCTCATCAGATCGACGTAGAACGGCAATTGCCCGGCCGTCAGGTTCTCGAAGATCGTGAGCACGTATTCGCCGCGCGTCGTCGTCAGGAAGAAGTTGCTGTTCTCGATGCCGGACGGAATGCCGCGGAACGCGACAACGTCGCCGAGATCGTAGTGGCGCATCCAGAGTGCGAGGTCAGCGTCGGAAACTGCGGTGAAAACGGCCATGCAGGAAACGTCGGTTCGGGTTGGCGCGCCGGCGGCGTGCCGGTGTCGCAAAAGGGCGGAAGGGGGCCGGCGCCGCGCGGCGCCGGCGGTGCGTCAATAGTGCAGGTTGACCGACGGCAGGCGCGTGACAGGCACGCCGGCGTCGTGCGGGCGCGGCGACGTATCGGGCGACGCGCTCATCTGATAGCGGGTGCCGAAGTTCGATTTCACGTTGATCTCGACCGGCTTGCCGCGATCCCGGAATTCGGTGACTTCGGTGCCGTTCTTGCTTTTTTCGTGAAAGCTCGGCGTGCGCCGCACGTCGTTGAAATCGACCTTCGAAGTCACTTCGGCGCCGGGGCGGTTGATCTTCGTGAGATCGGGCAGCCCGGCCGCCTCGTTGGCCGCGGCCTGGGCCTTTGCGTCGGCGGCCGCTTGTGCGGCGTCGGCGGCGCGGGCGGGGCCGACGAGGGCGAGTGCCGTCAGGGCGGCGGCGAAAAGGAGCGGCTTCATCGTGTTTCTCCCATTGAACCGTTCGATTTTAGCAAATACCGGCGTCGTGCCGATGCCGTTCGACGATGCGCGAGCGGCCTTGCCGCCGCGATGGGCATCGGCTGCGCGAGCGGGTTCCGTGATAATGTCGAAACGATCTGAAGAGGCACTGCTAGATGAAGAACGATCCCAACCGCCGTTCCCGGACGCGCACGCCGGGTAGCCCGTGCGTCGAAGCGTTCGACGACCCGATCGCCGCCGTCGCGCGGCTCTCCGAGATCTACGAGACGAACACCGCGTTCCTGCGCGACGCGTTCGCGCGCTATCGCGGCAACGAAGCGTTCGACGAGCACGTGCGCGCGTGCTATCCGTTCGTGCGCATCCGCACCGACGTCAACACGCACATCGATTCGCGCCGCTCGTACGGCTTCGTCGCCGGCCCGGGCGTGTTCGAGACGACCGTCACGCGCCCGGACCTGTTCGCGAACTACTACCGCGAGCAATTGCGCCTGCTCGCGAAGAACCATCACGTTCGGATCGAAGTCGGCGTATCGGCGCAGCCGATCCCGGTTCACTTCGCGTTCTCCGAAGGCATTCACCTCGAAGGCGATCTCGACCGCGACCGCTTGGTCGCGATGCGCGACGTGTTCGACACGCCGGATCTCGCGTATCTCGATGACCGGATCGTCAACGGCACGTACGAGCCCGCACCGGGCGAGCCGCATCCGCTCGCGCTCTTCACGGCCGCGCGCGTCGATTTTTCGCTGCATCGGCTGCGGCACTACACGGCGACGCTGCCGACGCATTTCCAGAACTACGTGCTCTATACGAACTACCAGTTCTACATCGACGAATTCGTGAAGCTCGGCCGCACGATGATGTCGGCGAGCGACGATCCCGAGGTGCGCGCATACCGCAGCGAATACACGGCGTTCGTGGAGCCGGGCGACGTGATCACGTACAACGCGAATCTCGGCGAGGACGCGAGCGAAGGCACGCCGCCGCCGCGCCTGCCGCAGATGCCCGCGTATCACCTCAAGCGCGCGGACGGCAGCGGGATCACGATGGTCAACATCGGCGTCGGGCCATCGAACGCGAAGACGATCACCGATCACATCGCGGTGCTGCGTCCGCACGCGTGGGTGATGCTCGGCCATTGCGCGGGGCTGCGCAACACGCAGCGCCTGGGCGACTACGTGCTCGCGCACGGCTATGTCCGCGAGGATCACGTGCTCGACGCGGATCTGCCGCTGTGGGTGCCGATTCCGGCGCTCGCCGAAGTGCAGGTCGCGCTCGAGCGCGCGGTCGCGCAGGTCACGCAGCTCGAAGGCGCCGAGCTCAAGCGCGTGATGCGCACGGGCACCGTCGCGAGCGTCGACAACCGCAACTGGGAGTTGCGCGACCATCGCGAGCCGGTGCAGCGGCTGTCGCAGAGCCGCGCGATCGCGCTCGACATGGAGAGCGCGACGATCGCCGCGAACGGCTTTCGCTTCCGCGTGCCGTACGGCACGCTGCTGTGCGTGTCGGACAAGCCGCTGCACGGCGAGCTGAAGCTGCCGGGGATGGCCGATCAGTTCTACCGCGGGCAGGTCGATCAGCATTTGCAGATCGGCGTGAAGGCGATGGAGATTCTCCGCACGAATGGGCTCGATCGGTTGCATAGTCGCAAGCTGCGCAGCTTCGCGGAAGTGGCGTTTCAGTAACGAACCCTTGCTCTATAAGGCTCCCCGGCTTGTTCGAGGAGCCTTATTGTCTAACATGCGAGTCAGTGTCTGACTTGCGCGCTTCAATGGGGGCTGGCCGGACGCGTTCCACTTCGCGCGATTTCGTGTAATGGTGCCGTCATGCTCTCGGTTGTGTGGCCGGCCAGCGATTGAGCTGCCGCCGCCCCTTGCTGCCGTTTCGGATCGGTCAGCGCTTTCGCCCGCGGATCATGGAAATGCATGCCGATCAGATATTTCGGATTCGGTGTGATCCCCTTCTTTTTCCAGTCTTTCTCGTACGCGGATCGCGCTCGCAGGCAAGCGCGTTTCCATCCAGAGTACGCGCCGATGTAAGTGTAGCAGCCGCTTGCATGCGTACAGATCATTGGCCCGATTGACGCGATCTTGCCGCCGCGGGCCCGATTCAGCGTTTCTTGCAGGTCGGGCGTCATCTCGATCAACAGGCGCACGCCGCTGCGGTTCACCGTCTGGCTTGGACGAAACGAAATTCCGTCGTCGGACACGTCTTGCCAGTTGAGCGCGAGAAGGTCGCCTATACGTTGAGCAGTCTGATACGCCAGGTCGATCAGGCAGAGGAACGATCGTGCGGAGGACGTCTTGTCGTCGGCACTGGCAACGATGGCCGCTCGTACCGTGTCAAGCTCGTCGTCCGTGATGTAGCGGTCACGCTTCGTTTCCTTCGCCGAGCCAATCTCGCGAGCCGGGTTGCGATCGCGAAGTCCACGCCGAACAGCGTGCGCGAAGATCAAAGACAGCAATCGGCCTTGCGCCGTACGGGCTTCGCGAGCGCGGGCTCGAGCCGCAGCGTGCCGCCGACCATGTCGCGGCGGCGTTCCAGACAGCCGTTGCCGAACGTCAGGAAATCGAGCGCCCACCGCTCGAACGCGTGCCGCGACAGCCAGCGGTGCGGGCGAAACGTCGACGCGAGCACGTTCGCCTTGAAGAACAACGCCGAGCTATGGTGCGTGCTCGCGCGAAACGATTTCGCCAGGGCGGCGAAGCCGACCGGCGGCTCGAACCATTCGCCACCCATGCGCACAACACGGGCCGCGAAGTCGTGACCGCGCGCTATCTGCGCATCGACGTCGCCAATACAGGCCTGGCGCTCGGCATCGACGAACGGCTGTCGCGCATCGCACGTGTCCACCAGGAGGGCCAGAAAGCGCCCGTTGAGCCGGGGGGGGCCGATCGCGCGGTATCCGGTTCGCGTCGCGCTCGGTTTCGCGGAGCGGATCGTGAGCTCGTGCGCGATCGATTGCTTCGCTACCCGAGTCGGGGATGCGCGGTCTGATCGACCGAGCGCTCAACAGCGACCGCGTGATGCATCCAGCTCGCCTCGCGCCAGAAACAGCAGAGCGTGGCACGAGCAGGAACGCTCTCGATTCGGCGCGGGACGTGCACGATGTCTACGGTTAGCACAAGCGGCGCTATCCCACGCGCAACGTCGGGCAGCTTTTGATGCAATGGATCTTTGGAAAACGATAGACACGATGAAACATACTTGTCGTGTGGTTATTGCAGTCACGCAATGCGCCACTGCCACACGCCATCAGGCGCCTAGTTCCCGCTTCGAACTGACCTGAGGTCATCTGGCGGGCATTCGTGAGGATCCGACTCTTTGGACTACCATTTTTTGCAGGGTATCTTGGCAGCCTCACAGGCAGGCTAATTGCAAAAAATCATAAACATAATGAAATAATACAATATTGCCAATTGAGGCGAAAATTGGAATCTGATATAAAATTCCCATCGGATATAAAAATTCCGGCCATTTTTAATTAACACCATAAACCTGAAAATTTAATGAAACCAATTCCATTTTGGTTTCGATGGGGAAATATGGCGTCGCGCAATAAATCATTAATTAAAAATTCGCGGCCGTCTATTAGTTAAGCATCAAATAAAAAAGAGAGTTTGCCTCAATGGCCCATTCGTATGGCGACCTCGCGAAACGGTTAATTCGCCCCGCATGATTTCATGCAAGCTGAAGGCGCTTGAAAGTTCGAAAATTCGAATCTCAGAAAAATCATCCAGAACTTACCAGGGGATTCAAATGAAAAATTTTGTCGCAAAAATCTATATCGTTGCGCTTGGCTCTCTGATCGTGACGAGCAGCCATTCCCAGCAGATTAGAACCCACGGTGCAGTGACGCAAATCACGTTACCGGAACACGGATCGCAGGCTTCTTCGATCGATTTCAAGAACGCGATACCGATTCCATTGCCGAAGCCGATCGTGGCGCCGCCCACCATGCTAGATTCACTGATGTACAACGCTAAGCCGTCCCTGGGTGTTCCTGGCTACTCGCCTGGTGGCGCTGGAGACGGCAAGCAAAGGCCAATGCGACTGGTGGCGCCTATGGACCTGAATCAAATCGGTATCGAACCACAGGAATTCGGCTCATCGAATCAACCGTACACCACCAGTCAAGTAAACGCATACGGCGACAATACACAGTACTATTATCCATTTCGTCCGGCCGGCAAGCTGTTTTTCAACATCGGCTCGGCGTCTTATTTATGTTCCGCATCCCTCATTAAGCGAGGGGTGGTCGTCACGGCGGCGCATTGTGTCGCGAATTTCGGCCAGCGGCAGTTCTACTCGAACTGGGTATTCGTTCCGGACTATAGTAACGGTAGCGCGCCCTATGGCGTGTGGAGCGCAGCGTCCGCCACTGTCATGACGTCTTACTACGATGGCACCGACTCATGTGCCGTTTCGGGCATCGTTTGACAAGACGATGTCGCCGTCATTTTGCTGGCGCCGCAAGGCGGCTCGTACGCGGGTAATAGCGCCGGATGGTATGGCTATGGCTGGAACGGCTATGGCTACAATCCGTCGGGACTCGCCTTAATCGATCAACTCGGTTACCCCGTGGCGCTGGATAGCGGCGTTTTCATGGAGCGCAACGAATCGTAAGGCTACGTATCCTCTGGCTACTCCAATAATACGATTATTGGATCACTCATGACCGGTGGTTCGAGCGGCGGTCCGTGGCTCGTGAATCTCGGCATGCCGCCGACGCTTAGTGGCACGACTTTCGGTAACTCGGGCGCGCACAATACCGTGGTCGGCGTGACGAGCTGGGGCTTTACGGATCTTGCAGTAAAACAGCAAGGTGCGTCCCCGTTCACGAGTAGCAACATCGTGACGCTCGTGAGTACCGTGTGCAGCGGCACACCCGCGGCGTGTTGAAAGCAGTCAAACGGAATGCGCTGCGCATGTTGTCACGTTTGTTATGCCGATCATGCGCGACAAGCCAGACGCTTCGCGCAGCGCGTCATCCCATCCGTTTTCGAGTGAAAGCAAGCGATTCCAAGTCGAACTGCCCGGCGTCCGCGTGAGACATTCTCGGTAAACAGAAGCCGTGCACATGCGGCACACGCTGCTCGCAACGCTGTTCGTGTCTCGTGGCCATTGTCGACGCCCGATTCGCCGCGCGGATCACGAGCGCGCTGTACCCGGCGGCACGACAAAGGCGAATGCTCGCGCCACGCGCGGGCGACCGGCACCATTGCCGGTACGGATGCGAACGAAATTCAACGGCAAGCACGCAACGCCGTGCGCAAAAGCTCGATTCTCGATGTCGACCACAAGGCGGCACGTATACGAGAGCCTCGTGCGCATCGGTTTTTGAGGAAACTCGCCTTTTATCGGCCTGGGCGGCCGCGTTTATATATACGTGCAAAAAACGCAATACTCCTTTGTAATAGAAACAATGCGCCGTGTTGTAAGTGATCGTCGCTGAGCGCCGACGTAAACGTATCCTAGGTTGTCTAACTCCTGATAAAGGCTGCAAAAAATCCGAACGAAAATTGGCGTGCTTGGTCGGCCGAAAGTTTGACGGTCTCACGTAAACAGTTGTTTTCATTGCGCTGTATGTCGGCAAGCTGCGCCGCTTCGCGGAAATGACGTTTCAGTAATCGGGCGCCGCGACGGGAGCGAGTCGGCAACTCATTTCCGTCGGTCCTGCCACCGGCCGGCCCCACCCGCGAGCGGGATTCACGCGTTTCGCCAAGGCGCGCGACGCCGCTGCGATTTTCGGGGCGACGAAGAAAGCCGCCTTTCGATGTTATCCGTCGCGCTCGATCAACGACGCCAGCGCTTTCAGCTTGGACGGCGCGAATACGCGGATGCCGTGCTGCTCGAGTAGCGCGGCGGCGACGCCGGAGCCGTCGTGTCGGTTTCCCGAGAACGTGCCGTCGTAGATGAAGCCGCTCCCGCAAGACGGGCTGCCGTTCGCGAGAAGCGCGTAGCGACAGCCGTGAGCGATCGCTTGCCGCAGCGCGTGGTGCGCGCCGTCGATAAAGCGCGCGGTGACGTCCGCTCCGGTATCGTCCCAGATCGACGCCGCGCCGGCCAGCACGTCGCCGCCGCCGCGATGCAACCGGATCTCGGCGGGGCGGCGCGGCGTGCCGAAGCCTGCGGCGAGCTCGGGGCACACGACGACGAGCCGTCCTTCGTCACGCCAGGTGTGCAGCAGCGCATCCTCGACCGTTTTCGACGAGCCGTCGTAGCGCACCGGCAGGCCGGCAAGACAGGCGCTGACGAGAATTTTGTTCATGATGTGAATGCGTCGGTTGGCAGGTTGTGATCCCGAGCGCGCCGTTCGCGGTGCGGCAGGAGACTCGCCCGTGACCGCTTCGACGGATCGCCGCGGGCGTCCCGCTTCTTCGCTGACCGATGCGCGCGTGCGCCAGCCGGCCGATCGCAGTGCCGCGCGATAGCCGGCCGCGCAAGCGATTCGCGCTTCCATTTCGACGAACCGTCGTGCAGCGCACGTCGCAAGCGGCTATTCGAAATCGCAGCGTGGCCGCGCCCGCAACGGCATGTTGGGGACGCGAACATCATATCCGACGCGCAGATCGCCTCGGTTCCGCGCGTCCACGCGCGTGTTCGCCTACACGCGCCGCAACTCGCAAAATCCCGCCATACGGGGATTGCCGCCCCGAACCCGTCGCGGGCGGGCGTCTGGCCACGCGGCGAATGGAAAGATCGATGCGGCGGCAATTTGCTCGGCGTCGTGAAGATCGCCGCGATCGCGCGACGATAGAGGGCACTAGGAAACACGAAAACGAAGCGGCCGCCCATGATCGCGTCATGGACGGCCTCTTCGCTCCGCCGCCGCCGGCTGCGTCGGCAGCCGGCGCCGATGCCCTGTGCCGCGCCGCGGTGCTGTACCGCTGCTTCGCACGGCGCGTCGCGCGGCTCAGGCGCGCGGCGTCAGCACTCGCCCTTCTTCGCGTGTCCCGGTGGGCAGAAGCCGCGACGGCGGTGACGTTCTTCCCATTCGCGGCGTTCCCAGTAGCGGTGACCGTCCCAGTAGCGGTCGCCGTGCCAGCCGACGACGATCGCGGGCGCGGGGGCGACGATGACGGGAGCGGGGGCCGGGGCGACGACGACGGGCGCCGGCGTGCCGATGTTGACGTCGACGTTCACGGCGTGCGCCGCGCCCGACAGCGCGATACCGGCACCGGTCAGTGCGAAGGCGATCAACGAGCGTTTCATGTTCTTTTCCTCACGAGTCGAAATGAGCGTCTGTGCCGACGTGTGCGGGCTGCGAGCCCCGAACCCGCCGCGTCCGTTTCCACGCGTACGCTGCAGGAAGGAGTGTGGCGGCGCGGCGGATTAATTGGCGTATGGATGTGTAACGGTGCGTTCATGCGCGATGCGCGCGCCCGGACGCGCGCGGCGTCTTGCTTGACAATCCGGCCGGCGAGCGTTGCGCTTCGCGGCGCATTGCGCGTCGAATTTGACATTCGCCCTGTGGTGGATGAAATGAACGGTTACGAAGTGCGCGCCACGCCGCGCGCCGGCCGGCGCCTTCGGCCGCGCGCGACGCACGCGACGAAAAACGGGCGGACGCCTCGTCGGCTCCGCCCGTCCGGGGATGCGCGAGGCGCGCCGCAGCCGCGGCGCGCGCCGTCACAGATAGAACATCCGATCCTCTTCGGGGCGCGGCGGGTGCGATTCCTCGGTTTCCTCGCCGCGATCCTCGTAGAACGCGAGCACCGCTTCGAGCACCTGGTCCGGATCGTCGATCACCTTCATCAGGTTCATGTCGTCCGGATTGATGAGGCCCATCGGAATCATCTGGTCGCGGAACCACTGCAGCAGGCCGCTCCAGAACGCGCTGCCGACGAGCACGATCGGCACGAGACGCGACTTCTTCGTCTGGATCAGCGTGAGCACTTCGGACAGCTCGTCGAGCGTGCCGAAGCCGCCCGGCATCACGATCACCGCGTCCGAATTCTTCACGAACGTGACCTTGCGCGTGAAGAAATGGCGAAAGCGCAGCGAGATGTCCTGGAAGTGGTTGCCCGCCTGCTCATGCGGCAGCTCGATGTTCAGGCCGACGGACGGCGCCTTGCCGGCGTGCGCGCCCTTGTTCGCCGCTTCCATGATGCCGGGGCCGCCGCCCGAGATCACGGCGAAGCCCGCGTCGGACAGCTTGCGCGCGATCTGCACGGTGAGCTTGTAGTGCGGCGAATCCGGCTTCAGACGCGCGGAACCATAGATGCTGACGGCAGGGCGGATCTCGGACAGGTACTCGGTCGCCTCGATAAACTCTGCCATAATCGTGAACATCTGCCACGAAGCGCGGGCCTTCTTCGCCGTCGCGCGTTCTTGATCTGCGAGCGAGCGCAGACTCGGAATCACTTTTCTCTTATTCATAATGCCTGAAGAACGAAATCTGGAAGGTAAGACCCTGCTATTGGTTGACGGTTCGAGCTATCTGTATCGGGCTTACCATGCGATGCCTGATTTGCGCGGCCCTGGCGGGGAGCCGACCGGAGCGCTCTACGGAATCGTCAATATGTTGCGCCGCATGCGCAAGGATGTCAGTGCAGAGTATAGCGCGTGCGTGTTCGACGCCAAGGGCAAAACCTTCCGCGACGATCTGTATGCCGACTACAAGGCGCACCGCCCGCCGATGCCGCCCGATCTCGCGCTGCAGATCGAGCCGATCCATACGGCCGTGCGCGCGCTCGGCTGGCCGCTGTTGATGATCGAGGGCGTCGAGGCCGACGACGTGATCGGCACGCTTGCGAAGCAGGCCGAACAACACGGCATGAACGTGATCGTCTCGACGGGCGACAAGGATCTCGCGCAACTCGTCACCGATCGCGTCACGCTCATCAACACGATGACGAACGAGGCGCTCGACCGCGACGGCGTGCTCGCGAAGTTCGGCGTGCCGCCGGAGCGGATCGTCGATTACCTGTCGCTCATCGGCGACACCGTCGACAACGTGCCGGGCGTCGAGAAGTGCGGGCCGAAGACGGCCGTCAAGTGGCTCACGCAGTACGGCTCGCTCGACGGCGTCGTCGAACATGCGGGCGAGATCAAGGGCGGCGTCGGCGACAACCTGCGCCGTGCGCTCGATTTCCTGCCGCTCGCGCGCAAGCTGGTGACGGTCGAGACCGGCTGCGAGCTCGCGCCGCACGTCGAATCGTTCGACGCGTCGCTCGCGACGGACGGCGAGGGCCGCGACGCGCTGCGCGAGATCTTCGCGAAGTACGGCTTCAAGACGTGGCTGCGCGAGCTCGACAGCGAACCCGCCGCCGCGGCCGGTGCGGCCGGTGCGGCCGCCGCCGGCGCCGCGCCGGATCCGGCGAGCGGCGCGACGGCCGAACTGCCGCTCGCCACGGCGCGCAACTACGCGACCGTGCAGACGTGGGAGCAGTTCGACGCGTGGCTCGCGAAGATCTCCGCCGCAGAGCTGACCGCGTTCGACACCGAGACGACGTCGCTCGACCCGATGCGCGCAGAGATCGTCGGCCTGTCGTTCTCGGTGGAGCCGGGCCATGCCGCGTACGTGCCGGTTGCGCACCGCGGGCCGGACATGCCCGCGCAACTGCCGCGCGACGAAGTGCTCGCGAAGCTCACGCCGTGGCTCGAGGATGCGGGCAAGAAGAAGCTCGGCCAACACCTGAAGTACGACGCGCAGGTGCTCGCGAACTACGGCATCGCGCTGAACGGCATCGAGCACGACACGCTGCTCGAATCGTATGTGCTCGAATCGCACCGCACGCACGACATGGACAGCCTCGCGCTGCGCCATCTCGGCGTGAAGACGATCAAGTACGAGGACGTGGCGGGCAAGGGCGCGCAGCAGATCGGCTTCGACGAGGTGCCGCTCGCGCAGGCGTCCGAGTATGCGGCGGAAGACGCCGACATCACGCTGCAGCTGCATCACGCGCTGTATCCGCAGATCGCGCGCGAGCCGGGCCTCACGCGCGTGTATCGCGACATCGAGCTGCCGGTGTCGCTCGTGTTGCGCAAGATGGAGCGCACCGGCGTGCTGATCGACGGCGACAGGCTGAGCCGCCAGAGCGGCGAGATCGCGACGCGGCTCGTCGCGCTCGAGCAGGAGGCGTACGCGCTCGCGGGCGGCGAATTCAATCTCGGCTCGCCGAAGCAGATCGGCCAGATTTTCTTCGAGCGGCTGCAATTGCCCGTCGTCAAGAAGACGCCGAGCGGCGCGCCGTCGACCGACGAGGAGGTGCTGCAAAAGCTCGCCGAGGACTATCCGCTGCCGAAGCTGTTGCTTGAGCACCGCGGCCTGTCGAAGCTGAAATCGACCTATACCGACAAGCTGCCGCGCATGGTCAATCCGGACACGGGCCGCGTGCACACGAACTATGCGCAGGCGGTGGCGGTCACCGGGCGGCTCGCGTCGAACGATCCGAACCTGCAGAACATCCCGGTGCGCACGACCGAAGGGCGGCGCATCCGCGAGGCGTTCGTCGCGCCGCCGGGCAGCAAGATCGTGTCCGCCGACTACTCGCAAATCGAGCTGCGCATCATGGCGCACATCTCGGAGGACGAATCGTTGCTGCGCGCGTTCGCGCACGGCGAGGACATTCACCGCGCGACCGCGGCGGAGGTGTTCGGCGTGACGCCGCTCGAAGTGACGTCCGATCAGCGGCGCATCGCGAAGGTGATCAACTTCGGTCTGATCTATGGGATGAGTTCGTTCGGCCTCGCGTCGAATCTCGGCATCACGCGCGATGCGGCGAAGCTCTATATCGACCGCTACTTCCTCCGCTATCCGGGCGTCGCCCGCTACATGGAGGAAACGCGCATGCGGGCGAAGGAGAAGGGCTACGTCGAAACCGTGTTCGGCCGCCGCCTGTGGCTGCCCGAGATCAACGGCGGCAACGGGCCGCGCCGCCAGGCCGCCGAGCGCGCGGCGATCAACGCGCCGATGCAGGGCACGGCCGCCGATCTGATCAAGCTGTCGATGATCGCGGTCGACGACTGGCTCGAGCGCGGCGGCTTGCGCGCGCGAATGATCATGCAGGTGCACGACGAACTCGTGCTCGAGGTGCCGGAGGACGAGCTGTCCATCGTGCGCGAGAAGCTGCCGGAGATGATGTGCGGCGTCGCGAAACTGAAGGTGCCGCTCGTCGCCGAGGTCGGCGTCGGCGAGAACTGGGAAGAGGCGCACTGACGCGCCGCTCGCGCGGCTCGCGCGCCGCGGGTACGCGCCGTGCGTGCAGCGTGCGCGGTGCGTACCGTTCCCATCGCATCGCGCCTCGTCATCGTTTCGCCGCCGCTGCGCCGTTTTCTCGCTCGATCGCATTTGAGCGCTTGCAGTCGTCACACAAACTCCGGGACAATGCAGACACGGGCTTCGTCCGCGTCCGTCGCGTACGGACGCATGCGACGTGCCCAAAGTGTCCGAACTAGTTAGGATGTCGATTGGCGACGAACGCGGACGCGCTCGCCGCCGTGACCGCAGGCAGTCTCGAATCGTAAGGGGAATCGGATGCATCGTTTCATCATCGTCGGCGGCGGTGCGGGCGGACTCGAACTGGCGACCCGCCTCGGGGATCGCTATGGCGCGCGCGGCGATCGTCCCGCGCGCGCGCTCGTGACGCTCGTCGACCGTTACCCGACCCATATCTGGAAGCCCCTGCTGCACGAAGTGGCGGCGGGCAGCATGGATCCGTTCACGCAGGAGCTCGAATACGCGGCGCAGGCGCGCTGGCACGGCTTCGAATTTCACCAGGGCGAACTGATCGCGCTCGATCGCGCGTCGCGGCGCGTGACGCTCGCGCCCGTTGCCGATAACGACGGCGCCGAGTTGCTGCCGCTGCGCGAGCTCGAATACGACACGCTCGTCATCGCGATCGGCAGCACGACGCATTATTTCGGCGTGCAGGGCGCGCAGCAGCACTCGATCGCACTCGACACGGTCGCCGAGGCGGAGCGGTTCCGCAAGCGCCTGATCGCCGCGTGCATGCGCGCCGAGCATCAGCCCGCGGAGCCGGCCGTGCGGACCGCCGAGGGCGGGCCCGAGCAGGCCGTGGAGCCGACGGACGCGGCGCAGGTGTCGGCCTCGCCGCGCATTCAGGTTGCGATCGTCGGCGGCGGCGCGACGGGCGTGGAACTGTCCGCCGAGTTGCGCAATACCGCGCAGGTGCTGTCCGCGTACGGGTTGCACAAGCTCGATCCGCGGCACGACGTCGGCATCGTGCTGATCGAATCGGGGCCGCGCATTCTGCCGGCGCTGCAGGAGCGCGTGTCGACGGCGACCGCCGAGCTGCTCGAGAAGCTCGGCGTGCGCCTGCTGCTCGGCGAGCGCGTGACGGAGGTCGCGCCGGGCGTCGTGCGCACCGCGAGTGGCAAGAGCGTGCGGGCGGATCTGACCGTGTGGGCGGCGGGCATCAAGGCGCCTTCGGTGCTCGCGAAGCTCGACGGCCTCGAAGTGAACAAGCTCGGCCAACTGGCCGTGCGCCGCACGCTGCAGACCGAAACCGATCCGGATGTATTCGCGTTCGGCGATTGCGCCGGCTGCGAGTGGCCGGGCCACGAGCGTAACGTGCCGCCGCGCGCGCAAGCCGCGCATCAGCAGGCGAGCTTCATGCTGCGCGCGCTCGCAAACCGGCTCGAAGGCCGGCCGCTGCCCGAATTCACCTATCGCGATTTCGGCTCGCTGGTGTCGCTCGGGCACTTCAGTGCGGTCGGCAATCTGATGGGCGGGCTGATCGGCGGCAACATGCTGATCGAAGGGCTGTTCGCGCGCTTCATGTATATGTCGCTGTATCGGCTGCACATCGCGGCGCTGCACGGCTATCCGCGGATGGTGCTCGATACGGTCGCGCACTGGTTGAGGCGCTCGACGCTGCCGCGTGTGAAGCTGCATTAGCGTGGGTGTCGACGTCCGACGTCCGACGTCCGACGCCCGACGCCCGACGCCCGACGCCCGACGCCCGACGCCCGACGCCCGACGCCCGACGCCCGACGCCCAACGCCCAACGCCCAACGCCCAACGCCCAACGCCCAACGCCCAACGCCCAACGCCCAACGCCCAACGCCCAACGCCCAACGGTCGAGACAACCGCCTCGCGTGTGCGGTTCAACGGTTGGTCGGGCAGCCGAATCGGTCGAAGGCGCGTGCGTTGTCACCATTGCCTGGACGGGCGGCGCGAAGCCGGCGGCCGCGCCGCTTCCCGTCGGTCGTCGTCGCTCATCGTCCGTAACGCGTTGCCCGTTCGCCGTTCGATCGGCGCATCGTCAATAGACGAGCTGCGACACCCCGCAAGTCAGCGACATGTCGTGAATCGTGCTTTCGCCGACCTGCACGCCTAGCAGTTGCAGCAGCGGCACGATCGCGGCGTCGAGCCCCGACAGCAGCGGCGGCAGCACGCCGCCCAGGAACGAATTGAGCGCGGTCTGGATCGGGCCGAGCGGCAGGCTGATGCCGAACAGCGAGATCTGCGTCTGCTGCAGCGATGCGCCGAGGCCGGACAGCGCATTGCCGAGCACGCTGCCGACGCCGTTCGAGTTCGTGCTCTGATAGCCGCCCGTCGTGCCGTAGAACGTGAGCGTCGGCGTCTGGCTCGCGGGCACGTCGGCCGGGAACGACACGAGCGACTTGATCGTCACGAGGTTCGCGACGTTGACGAGCGTCGTGGGCGTCGAGCAGGTGAACGGCAGCGACGCGGACATGTTGGCCGGCGTGTCGCCGATGCACAGATTCGTGAGGCCCGTCTGCACGCCGATGGCCGAGGCGCAAGTCGACGGCGACGCCGTGCAGCTCGCCGATTGCAGCCACGCCTGGCCCGGCGCGATCTGCAGCGATAGCGGCAGATTCACCTGCACCGGCAGGAGCGCGCCGAGCAGCCCGAGCGGCAGGTTCGCCGTGCCGAGTCCGATGTTCAGATAGAGTCGCACCTGCGCGGTGCGTGCGATCGTGCGCCACGTTTTCGTGACGGGGTCGATGCCCGCTTCGCCGATGCCGAGCACGGGCGGCTGGATGATCTGCACTTGCAGATTCGCGTTCAGCCCGCCGATGTTCAGCCCGTTCGCGAGCGAGAACGCCGTTTGCCCGGTCGCGATCTCGGCCGCGACGAGAAGTGCGTCGAACGGGCTGAACGTCGCGTCGAGCGCGGCCTGCGGATTGGACAGGCCGATCGAGAAGATGCCCGCCGAATTCGCGGTGTTGCCGATCGTGAAAGTCCGGCCGCCCGGAATGTTCGCGCTGACGATCGTCTGTAGCGCGCCGATGCTCGTCTGCAAGTCGGCATTCGCGACCGAGGTCTGCGACAGCGCGCTCAGCATCCAGTTCGCGAGCTGCGGGACGGTCGTCTGCGTGCTCAGCAGCGCGCTCACGGTGCCGACGTTCGCGGCGGCCATCAGGTCCTTGATCCTGATTCGCGCATTGGCAAGGCCTTGATACGACAACACCGACAGATTCAGATTCGCGCCGAGCAGCCCGTTGAGCAGCGCGTTCGCGACGCCGCCTTGCAGTTGCGCGAGCGTCGTGCCGATCGAGTAGGCGCCGACGTTGGTCGCCTCTGCGGTGCTGGTTGCCGCGATCGTGCGCTGCGCGCCGAGGAAGTAGTAAGGCACGGCGCGCGTGACCGTCACTTGAACCGCGTTGAGCTGCGCGTCGCTGCCGGCCGCGGCGCCCGATGCCGAACCCGCGAAGAAGCTCGGGCCGACGTTGTCCTTCACGTCCCATCTGCCGCAGACGACCGTCATCGATTGCCCCGACGCGGTGCTGTCGAAGCCGTTGCCGAGCGCGGCCGATTGCGCGGTGGCGGCCGGCTTCGCGCAGCCGTCGTCCATCGTCTGCGCGGCCGCGAGCGCGGCGAGGTCGGCGATGCTTTGCAGCGCGCGGCGCTGATAGAACAGGTTGCCGAGGTCGACCGCGCCGAGCGCGGCGATCACGACGCCGATCGCGATTGCCGCGATGATGGCGAGCGAGCCGCGCTGGCGCGCCGGCGAGCGCGGCGCGCGGCGCCGTCGATTCGGCCCGCGACGCTCGGAAAGGTCCCCGGTGGTCTGGCGTGTCGGCTCGTTCATTCCAACCTCGTAGTGCTTCGTCGGCGTTGCGTGTCGTTGTCGACGCGATGCGCGGTCGAGCGGCGTCATCGGGCCTGTGTGGGTCGTCCGCGGCGCATCCGGCCGGCCGACATCGCGCGATGTCGCCGGCTGCGCGCGTATCGCGCCAGTGCATCATGCGGTCAATCCGGGTGATTGGCAATCCAATGTTTTCCCGGAATGCACGTATCGAAGAAGACTTATCTCGGTATGCAAAGGAAAATGAAAAGCGGTGCGTGCAATTCGTAGGACTGTGAATGAAGTGGGCGCATGCAGGCCGGCCTCCGAAGCGGCGCGAAATCGGCCCATGCGATCGCCTGCATGGCGACAGCCGCGTCGCCCGATGCGCGCAACGCGCCCATGCCGCGCACGGGGGGCGTTTCGCGGGCGGCTTGCGCGTATGCGCGCGCATCGCGCCGCCTCGTTGCGGCGCGCCCGAACCGTACGCGCTTCGGCTTGCACGCCGCGGCGGGGCATTCGAAGCCGGGCCAATCGACGGAACGATCGGGCGTCGCCGCCGCTTTCCCTCTGACAAAAGGTTGACGCGTCCCTGGATTGTTGGGCATCGTGTGCGGGTTCCGCCTCGGCGGGGCGGGCGGCGGCGCGACTGCATCGCGCCGGCCGCCGTGATTCGAATTCATGTCGGCGACGCGTGTGCCGCGCGTGCGCGACAGCGAGAAGAGAGGAGCGCATCCATGTTGAAACCCGAAGTCGACAGTCTAGTTCCGCACGTTCCGTTCAGCCGCCGCAAGTTCGTCCAGGCGGCGCTCGGCGGCACGTTCGCCGCGGCGGTGCTGCCCGTGTCCGCGCAGACGATCACCACCGATGCCGCCGGCCTAGACGTCGACACCGTCCAGATCCGCTCGGGCGACGCGAGCGTGCCCGCCTATCGCGCGCAGCCGGACGGCAAGAGCAATCTGCCGGTGATCGTCGTGATCCACGAGGTGTTCGGCGTGCATGCGCACATCGCCGACATCTGCCGGCGCTTCGCGAAGCTCGGCTATCTGGCGATCGCGCCGGATCTGTATGCGCGGCAGGGCGATCCGTCGAAGCATGCGTCGATCCAGGAACTGATCGATCAGGTGGTCAGCAAGGTGCCCGACCGTCAGGTGATCGAGGATCTCGACGCGACGGTGCGATGGGCGGGGAAGAACGGCGGGGACCTGTCGCGGCTCGGCGTGACGGGTTTTTGTTGGGGCGGCCGGCAGACGTGGCTTTTCGCCGAGCACAATCCGCACGTGCGCGCCGCTGTCGCGTGGTACGGCAAGGTGGCCGGCGAGACGAACGAGATGACGCCGTTCAATCCTGACGATCATGCGGCGCAACTGAAGGCGCCGACGCTCGGCCTCTACGGCGGCAAGGACGACAGCATTTCGCAGCGCTCGCTCGCGCGGATGCGCGAGCGTCTCGCGGCGGCCGGCACGCAGGCCGCGCGCGAATCGGAAATCGTCGTGTATCCGGATGCGGGCCACGCGTTCTTCGCCGATTACCGCCCGAGTTACGTGAAGGCCGATGCCGACGACGGCTGGAAGCGCGCTATCGCATGGTTTCGGCATCACGGCGTGATGTGATGCCGCGCGTGCGCCGCCACGGGTGGGTGGCGCACGCGGCAAGGCGCGGCTGGCGCGCTTACGGGTTCGCGCCCGTCGCGACGGGGCGGGACGGGTCCGCGCTCCATTCGCTCCACGAGCCCGCGTACAGCGCCGGGTCGTGCAGGCCGGCGATTTCCATCGCGAGCGCGTTGTGGCATGCGGTGACGCCCGAGCCGCATTGCAGGATCACTTTCTTCGGCTCCGTCGCGCCGAGCAGCGGGCTGAACGCCTCGCGCAGCTCGTGTCCGCTCTTGAAGCGCCCGTCGGCCGTCAGGTTGTCCTTGAAGAAGCGATTGAGCGCGCCGGGAATGTGTCCGCCGACGCGATCGATCGTCTCGTTCTCGCCGCGGTAGCGGTCGGCCGCGCGCGCGTCGATCACGAGCCGGTCTTTCGTCGCGAGGTTTGCGAGCACCGTCTGCGCGTCGACGACCGTCGCGAGCGGCGCGCCCGCGCGGAAATCGCCCATCGACTTCGGCGGCGTATCCTGCGATACCGCGTGCCCTTCCGATTGCCACGCCTGCAGGCCGCCGTCGAGCACCGCGACGGAATCGTGGCCGAGCCAGCGCAGCAGCCACCACAGGCGCGCGGCGTACATGCCGCCCTGCGCATCGTATGCGACGATCTGCTGATTCTGCCTGAGCCCGTGAGCCTTCAGCGTATCGACGAGCGCATCGCGCGCGGGCAGCGGGTGACGACCGTTCGTGCCGGTTTTCGCGCCCGACAGATCGCGGTCCAGATGCAGGTAATGCGCGCCCGGAATGTGGCCGGCCGCGTAGGCCTGCTCGCCGAGGTCGGTATCGGCGAGATCGAAACGGCAATCGAACACGAGCACGCTGCCGGGGGCGGCCGCGAGACGTTCGGCGAGATTGTCCGCCGAGATGAGCGTGGTGTAGTGAGTGTGCGGCATGACGCCTCCCTTGGAGATACGGGCCAGATGCTCTAAGTCTAAACAAAAAAAGACGGGCTGCAGCCCGTCTTTTCCGTGTCGGCCCGGCGCGAGTCCGGATCGCTCAAGATTTCGGCGAACGTCGCGCGGCGCACGCCGCCGCTGCGCTCAGATCGCGCCGAGTTGCCGGCGCAGGAACTCGTGGAAGTGCTGCATGCCGTCTTCCATCGGGCTCTGATACGGGCCGACCTGCGATTCGCCGCGCTCCATCAGCGCTCGGCGGCCGGCGTCCATGCGCCATGCGATCTCGTCGTCCTCGATCGCGGTCTCCATATAGGCGGCGCGCTCCGCCTCGACGAACTCGCGCTCGAACAGCGCGATTTCCTCGGGGTAGTAGAACTCGACGATGTTCGTCGTCTTCTGCGGGCCGCGCGGAATCAGCCACGACACCACGAGCACGTGCGGATACCACTCGATCATGAGGCCCGGGTAATAGACCATCCAGATCGCGCCGAACTCCGGCGGCACGCCGTTGCGATAACGGAGCACCTGATCGTGCCACTTCTGGTACGTCGGGCTGCCCGGCTTCGCGAGCGCGTTGTGCACGCCCACCGTCTGCACGCTGTACCAGTCGCCGAATTCCCACTTCAGGTCGTCGCACGACACGAAGCTGCCGAGGCCCGGATGGAACGGCACGACGTGGTAGTCCTCGAGGTAGACCTCGATGAAGGTCTTCCAGTTGTAATTGCACTCGTGGATCTCGACGTGATCGAACAGGTAGTCCGAAAAGTCGAAATGGTGCTTCGTGCCGAGTTGCGCGAGATCGTGCGCGACATCGCGGCCCTCGGCCTCGAACAGCAGCCCTTGCCAGTGCTGCAGCGGCGTCGCGTGCAGGTTCAGGCAGGGCTTGTCCGGAAAGTGCGGCGCGCCGAGCAACTGGCCTTCGAGATCGTAGGTCCAGCGATGCAGCGGGCACACGATGTTCTGCGTGCGCCCGCGGCCGTTCAGCATGATCGCCTGGCGGTGGCGGCACACGTTCGACAGCAGCTCGATCTGCGAAGCCTGGTTGCGCACCAGCACGCGGCCTTCGTCTTCGGAAGGCAGCGCAAAATAATCTCCTGCTTCGGGCACCATCAATTCGTGCCCGACATAGCGAGGTCCTTTCTTGAAAAGTGTTTCGATTTCGCGCGCGAGGAGCGCCTCATCGAAATAAGCGGTGACGGGAAGCTGGCTATGTGCCGACTTCAGCTGCAGTGCGTCGCTCAGATTGGACATTCCCACTCCCGGTGAAAGCGTGAAAGCAGTGAACAACCCAACCATCGAAAATTCGATTTAGGGGAACCGGCGATTATACCCGGATCGACATTCTTGGGGTGGGGTAAGTGACTGATTTGTGTCAAATTTTTCCCGGAATATGGACGCGCGTCGTGCGAATTGCACGCGTGGCGCGCGGCGGCCAAGCCCCGCGAAGCCAAGTCGGCAGGTCGGAAAATTCTCTTTTGCCGTAGAATGTCCGACTTGTTTTGAAATTTGACACCCCGTCCATGGCGAAAACCGCAACCCCAGGCGCGTGCGCGTCGGACCCCGGTTCCGGGCCGCTGCCTGAAAACTACGAGATGGCGCTCGCGGAACTGGAGGCGCTCGTCGCCCGAATGGAGGGCGGGACGCTGAGCCTCGAGGATTCGCTTGCGGCGTATCGCCGCGGCGCGGCGCTCGTTGCATTTTGCCAACAACAATTGGAAAAAGCGGAGCAGCAGGTGCGTGTGCTCGACGGCGCCTCGCTCAAGCCGCTTTCCGCAGGAACGGCCGCCGCGGACGGCGAAGACGACGATCTATGACATTCGACCAATGGATGCGCTCGGTGCTCGAGCGTGTCGAGACGGCCCTCGGCCATTATTTACCGGCCGGGACTGTGGCGCCCGCGCAACTGCACGAAGCGATGCGCTATGCGGTGCTCGGGGGCGGCAAACGCGTGCGTCCGCTGCTGTGCCATGCGGCGGGCGAGCTCACGGGCGCGTCGGAGGCGGCGCGTGACGCGGCGTCGGCTGCGCTCGAGATGATTCACGTGTATTCGCTCGTGCATGATGATATGCCGTGCATGGATGACGACGCGCTGCGTCGCGGCAAGCCGACCGTCCACGTCAAGTACGACGAGCCGACCGCGCTGCTCGTCGGCGACGCGCTGCAGTCGCAGGCTTTCGTCGCGCTGACCGACGCCGCCGCGCTGCCGGCCGACCGGCAGGCGGCGCTCGTGCGCGAGCTCGCGCTCGCGAGCGGCTCGATCGGCATGGCGGGCGGCCAGGCGATCGATCTCGCGAGCGTCGGCGTGGCGCTCACGCGCGACGCGCTGGAGAAGATGCATCGGATGAAGACGGGCGCGCTGTTGCGCGCGTCGGTGCGCATGGGCGCGCTTGCGGGCGAGACGCCGTCCGGCGACGCGATGCGCGCGCTCGACGCCTATGCGGCGGCCGTCGGCCTGGCGTTCCAGGTGGTGGACGACATTCTCGACGTCACCACCGATTCCGCGACGCTCGGCAAGACGGCCGGCAAGGACGCTGCGAACGACAAGCCGACCTACGTGTCGATCATCGGTCTCGACGCGTCGCGCGCGCTTGCCGCGCAATTGCGCGCCGATGCGCACGCCGCGCTCGAGCCGTTCGGCGCGCGCGCGCAGCGCCTGGCCGAACTGGCGGACCTGGTGGTGAACCGGGTCAGCTGACGCGAAAGCCCGCCGCCGCGCCCACGCCACGGGTGGGCGCGCAAGAAGTGCGGGCGCGTTTGTTTTCCTACAATGGAACGACGATGTACGACTTGCTGAAAACCATCGACGATCCGGCGGACCTGCGCCGTCTCGATCGTCGCCAACTGCAGCCGCTCGCCGACGAGCTGCGCGCGTTCGTCCTCGACAGCGTGTCGAAGACGGGCGGCCATTTGTCGTCCAATCTCGGCACGGTCGAGCTGACGATCGCGCTGCATTACGTGTTCAATACGCCGGACGACCGGATCGTGTGGGACGTCGGTCACCAGACCTATCCGCACAAGATCCTGACGGGCCGCCGCGACGGGATGAAGACGCTGCGCCAGTTCGACGGCATCTCGGGCTTTCCGCGCCGCTCGGAATCCGAATACGACACGTTCGGCACCGCACACTCGAGCACGTCGATCTCGGCCGCGCTCGGGATGGCGATCGGCAGCAAGCTGAACGGCGACGACCGCTTCTCGATCGCGGTGATCGGCGACGGCGCGATGACGGCCGGCATGGCGTTCGAGGCGATGAACAACGCGGGCGTGTCGGAGGACGCGAAGCTGCTCGTGATCCTGAACGACAACGACATGTCGATCTCGCCGCCCGTCGGCGCGCTGAATCGCCATCTCGCGCGCCTGATGTCGGGCCGCTTCTACGCGGCCGCGCGTGCGGGCGTGGAGCGCGTGCTGAGCGTCGCGCCGCCCGTGCTGGAGCTCGCGCGCAAGCTCGAGGAGCATGCGAAGGGCATGGTCGTGCCGGCCACCCTCTTCGAGGAATTCGGCTTCAACTACATCGGGCCGATCGACGGGCACGATCTCGATTCGCTGATCCCGACGCTGCAGAACATCAAGGAGCTGCGCGGGCCGCAGTTCCTGCACGTCGTGACGAAGAAGGGCCAGGGCTACAAGCTCGCCGAGGCCGACCCGGTGCTCTATCACGGGCCCGGCAAGTTCAACCCGGCGGAAGGCATCAAACCGTCGACGACGCCCGCGAAGAAGACCTACACGCAAGTGTTCGGCGAATGGCTGTGCGACGCGGCGGAACTCGATGCGCGCGTGGTCGGCATCACGCCCGCGATGCGCGAAGGCTCGGGCATGGTCGAGTTCGAGAAACGCTTCCCGGAGCGCTACTACGACGTCGGCATCGCCGAGCAGCACGCGGTGACGTTCGCGGGCGGCCTTGCGACGGAAGGGCTCAAGCCTGTCGTGGCGATCTATTCGACGTTCCTGCAGCGCGCTTATGATCAGCTGATTCACGACGTCGCGCTGCAGAACCTGCCCGTCGTGTTCGCGATCGACCGCGCGGGCCTCGTCGGCGCGGACGGCGCGACGCACGCGGGCGCGTACGATCTCGCGTTCCTGCGCTGCATTCCGAACATGACGGTGATGGCCGCGTCGGACGAGAACGAGTGCCGCCAGATGCTGCATACCGCGCTGCAACAGCCGAACCCGACCGCCGTGCGTTATCCGCGCGGCGCGGGCACGGGCGTTGCCACCGTCAAGGCGTTTACCGAGATCCCGCTCGGCAAGGGCGAAGTGCGCCGCCGCACGTCGCAGCCGGACGGCAAGCGCATCGCGATTCTCGCGTTCGGCACGATGGTGGCGCCGTCGCTCGCGGCGGCCGACGCGCTTGACGCGACCGTCGCGAACATGCGCTTCGTGAAGCCGATCGACGCCGAGCTCGTGCAAGCGCTCGCGCGGACGCACGACTACCTCGTCACCGTCGAGGAGGGCTGCGTGATGGGCGGCGCGGGTTCCGCATGCGTCGAGGCGATGATGGAAAGCGGCGCCGTCCGCCCGGTGCTGCAGCTCGGCTTGCCGGACCGTTTCGTCGATCACGGCGATCCGGCGAAGCTGCTGTCGCTGTGCGGCCTCGACGGCGACGGCATCGCCAAATCGATTCGCGAACGCTTCCTGAGCCACGCGGCGGACGTCGCGAGCCCGGCGAAGCGCGTCGCATAACGTCGCTTCACGTCGCATCGGGCCGCCGCGCGGCGGGCGCGCGACGGCTTTCCCCCGAAAGCATGGGCCTGCGGGCCCATGTTGCATTTCCGGCAGGCCATGCGGCATAGGGCGATGTCGCGCCGCATGACCCTACAAGGATCGAACAAGATGAACCTGATGAATCCCGAATTCGCGATGCCCGACGTGCAGAGCACCGTCGATACCCGGCAGATGCCGATCCAGCGCGTCGGCGTGCGCGCGGTCCGGCATCCGCTGACGGTGCGCACCGCGGAAGGCGAGACGCAGGCCACCGTCGGCACCTGGAATCTCGACGTGCATCTGCCCGCCGATCAGAAGGGCACGCACATGTCGCGCTTCGTCGCGCTGCTCGAGGAGCGCGGCGGGCCGCTGACCGCCGATGCGTTCCGCACGATGCTGGCGACGATGCTCGAGAAGCTCGAGGCGCGGGCGGGGCGCATCGAGGTGTCGTTTCCGTATTTCGTGAACAAGACGGCGCCCGTGTCGGGCGTGCGCAGCCTGCTCGATTACGAGGTGACGCTGACGGGCGACGTGCGCGACGGGCTCACACGCGTGTTCGCGAAGGTGCTTGTGCCGGTGACGAGCCTTTGCCCGTGCTCGAAGAAGATTTCCCAGTACGGCGCGCACAACCAGCGCTCGCACGTGACGATCGACGCGGAGCTCGCGGCCGACGTGCCGGTCGAAGATCTGATCCGGATCGCGGAGGAAGAGGCCTCGTGCGAGCTATGGGGCCTCCTGAAGCGTCCCGACGAGAAGTTCGTCACCGAGCGCGCGTACGAGAATCCGAAGTTCGTCGAGGATCTGGTGCGCGACGTCGCGCGGCGGCTCGATGCGGACGAGCGGATCGTCGCCTATGTGCTCGAGGCGGAGAATTTCGAGTCGATCCACAATCACAGCGCGTACGCGCTGATCGAGCGAGACAAGCGGCGAGGCGCGTGAGCGCCGCTGTCGCGCGGCGGCGTTCGCCGTATTCGAGGAAGGGGCCGTTCGAATCGAACGGCCTCAGACTGCTGACGAACCCCACGTTTTTGTGAGCGTGGGGTTTTGTCTTTCTGGGATCAGGATTGCGGGTTCGCCGCGAGCGGGTAGTCGAAGCTGCAGCGCAAACCGCTCACCAGACGCAGCAGCATGCGCACGAAGCGCCAATCGGGACCCGCTGGCCCCTTTTTCCGCTTCCGCGCCAGCAGCATCGCAATCTTCTTGATGTTCTGTGCCGCCGCGGCCAGCAAGCACTGCTCGGCCACCTTGCGTAGCCCACGCATACGGGCATAACGGTGCCCATGCAGCTGCTTGGCATCGGCGAAGCTGCGCTCCACCGTCTGCTTGCGCCGCGCGTAAATGCGTTGGCCCCATTCGGTCAAGCGCCGCGCGTCCACCCGCTCCTTGGCGCGCTCCCACACGTGGCGCGTTACCACCTTCACCGCGATCGCACTGTTCGTGCACTGCGATCGTACCGGGCAGCGCCCGCAGATCTGCGCATTGGATTTGTATTCCCGATAGCCGAGCCGATTGGTCGTGCTGTACGGCAGGGCCTGCCCCTGCGGGCACACGTATTCGTTGCGATACGCGTCGTACTTGAACTGCCGTTTGTAGAACATGCCCGGCTTGTGGTTCGGCGTGCGATAGCCCATCACCCCGGCAATCCCTCGCTCCTCCAGCCCCTGGCACACCGCCGGCGTGAAGTAGCCCGCATCCAGCCCCACCGCCTCGACCTTGAACTCAAAGCGCTCGCGCTGGCGATCCAGCCGATCCAGATACGGCTGGCTGTCATGCACCGAGGCCGGCGTCACATGCGTATCGGTGATGATCGCGTGCTTGGCATCCACCGTGCGGTGGTCCAGATAGAAGAACCCCTTCGGCTTGTCGTCCCGCACCATGTAGCCGCTGTCCGGATCGGTCCGGCTGAGCTTGGTGTCCTTGCTAGACGGCGGCTCATCGTCGTCGCGATCCAGCGG
The DNA here is from genome assembly GCF_000011705.1 of Burkholderia mallei ATCC 23344. Lineage (NCBI taxonomy): Bacteria > Pseudomonadati > Pseudomonadota > Betaproteobacteria > Burkholderiales > Burkholderiaceae > Burkholderia > Burkholderia mallei. The sequence continues at coordinate 320,434 of NC_006349.2, forward strand.
CTTCCTGCCATGCGCGGCCCGGTCCGCATCCACTGCCGCGTTCAATGCCTCCGTGTAGGCGGCCGGCGTCTGCTCCAGCTTCACCACATCGAACTTGCCTTTGTTCGCGTTCGCCTTCAGGTGCGTGCTGTCCGTGTACAGCACCCGACCGTCGACCAGCCCGCGCTTGATCGCCTGCCGCACGATCTCGTCGAAGATCTCCTGATACACCGTCGTGTCCGTGAAGCGTCGGCGGCGATTCTGCGAGAACGTTGACGCATCCGGCACCTTGTCGGTCAGCCGGAACCGGGCGAACCAGCGATAGGCGACGTTGACCTGGACCTCACGCATCAGTTGCCGCTCGCTGCGCACCCCGAACAGGTAGCCGATGAACAACAGCTTGAACATCACCACGGGATCGAGCGCCGGCCGCCCGTTGTCCGCGCAATACAGATGCGCCACCTTCGCGCGGATGAACTCGAAATCCACCGCCGCATCGATCTGGCGCAGCAGGTGGTCCTTCGGCACGAGTTCCTCGAGCGTCACCATCTCGAGTTCGTGCTGCGTGGGCATGGGCGTCTTCAGCATCACGCCATTAAAAAACAAAAATCCCCCACTTGGCGAGGGTTTGTCAGCAATCTGGGGCCGTTCGAATCGAACGGCCTTTTTCGTTTGGGCGTGGCGGCGGTGCGTGTGGGTTCGGCGCGGCCGCCGCAGCCCGGTTGCGGTTTGGGTGTGCAGGCAATTGACTGCGCGGCCGGCGACCGCGTTCGGCGACGATCGTCGCCGACTCGCGTGTCGGGCGAGCATGATGTCCGGCGGCAAGTGCCGAACGGATCACGCGGCCGCGCGGCGCGCTCGCGCCGTTTGCGCGCGCTCGCCTTCGTGCCCGGCATCGGGCGGGCCCGAGAGCAGGCACGCGCGCGTTGCGGCCTCGGCTCCGCCGCACGCCGCGCCGGCTCCGTATGGCGGGCTCGTCGTGCTTCGCGCGCTATCGCGCGAGCGACGCGAGATCCCAGCGCGGCTTCACCGTGAACGCGTAATCGCGGCTCGCCTGCGACGGCCAGCGCGCGAGCCGCAGCGCGCCCGCGAGCGCGATCATCGCGCCGTTGTCGGTGCAGAGCGCGAGATCGGGATAATGGACGTCGAAGCCGCGCTTTTGGGCGGCGGCCGACAGCGCCGCGCGCAATTGCCGGTTCGCGCCCACGCCGCCGGCGACGACGAGCCGCTTGAGCCGCGTCGCCTTCAACGCGGCGAGCGACTTCGCGACGAGCACGTCGACGGCCGCGTCGACGAAGCCGCGCGCGAGATCCGCCTTCGCCCGCTCGAGCACGGCGCCGCCCGCGTGCGCCGCTTCGAGCTTCTTCATTTGCGTGAGCACGGCGGTCTTCAGCCCGCTGAAGCTGAAGTCGAGATCCCCCGAATGAAGCATCGGCCGCGGCAGCACGACCGCGCCCGGGGTGCCGGCTTCCGCGAGCCTCGATACCTCCGGCCCGCCCGGATAGCCGAGGCCGAGCAGCTTCGCGGTCTTGTCGAACGCTTCGCCGGCTGCATCGTCGAGCGTCTCGCCGAGCGTCTCGTAGACGCCGACGTCGCTCACGCGCATCAGTTGCGTATGGCCGCCCGACACGAGCAGCGCGACGAACGGAAACGGCGGCGGCTCGGCGACGAGCAGCGGCGACAGCAGATGCCCTTCGAGGTGGTGGATGCCGATGGTCGGCTTGTCCCACGCGAACGCGAGCGCGTTCGCGATGCTCGCGCCGACGAGCAGCGCGCCCGCGAGGCCGGGCCCCTGCGTGAACGCGATCGCGTCGATGTCGTCGCGGCGCGCGCCGCTTGCGGCGAGCACCTCTTCGAGCAGCGGCAGCGCGCGGCGAATGTGGTCGCGCGACGCGAGCTCGGGAACGACACCGCCGTATTCGCGGTGCATCGCGATCTGCGAGTGAAGCGCGTGCGCGAGCAGGCCGCGCTCGGTGTCGTAGAGCGCGAGGCCGGTTTCGTCGCAGGAGCTTTCGATGCCGAGAACGAGCATGATGGTGTGCGGCGGCCGCATCGACGCGCGCGTGCGCACACGGCCGGAAAATCAACGTAACAGAAAAGTATAACAGCGCGGCCGCTTCGCCAGCCGGCGCGCGGGCGAAGCGGCACGCGACGCGGGTACAATCCGCGCCATGGAAAAATTCGATATCGCGGTGATCGGCGCGGGCGCGGCCGGCATGATGACGGCTGCGGTGGCGGGGCAGCTCGGGCGGCGCGTCGTGCTGCTCGATCACTCGCCACGGCTCGCGGAGAAGATCCGCATCTCGGGCGGCGGGCGCTGCAATTTCACGAATCTGTACGCGGGGCCGGACAACTATCTGTCCGCGAATCCGCATTTCTGCCGCTCGGCGCTCGCGCGCTACACGCCGCGCGATTTTCTCGGGCTCCTGAAGAACCATCGCGTCACGTGGCACGAGAAGCACAAGGGCCAGCTCTTTTGCGACCATTCGAGCGACGCGATCATCGACGTGCTGAAAAGCGAGTGCGACGCGGGCGGCGTCGCATGGCGGCGGCCGGTGACGGTCGACGCGGTGCGGCACGCGCAGGCGGACGGCTTCGCGCTCGATACGAGCGCGGGCGCGATCGGCGCGCAGGCGCTCGTCGTCGCGACGGGCGGATTGTCGATCCCGAAGATCGGCGCGACCGATTTCGCTTACCGGATCGCGAAACAGTTCGGCCACAAGCTCGTCGATACGCGGCCGGCGCTCGTGCCGCTGACCTTTTCGGCCGATGCGTGGGCGCCGTTCGCCGCGCTGTCGGGCGTGTCGCTCGAGGCGCGGGTGTCGACCGGCGCGAAGCGGGGCGGCGGTGAGTTCGTCGAGGACATCCTGCTCACCCATCGCGGACTGTCCGGGCCGGGCATCCTGCAGATTTCGAGCTACTGGCGCTCGGGCGAGCCGATTCACGTCGATCTCGCGCCGCAAATCGACGCGGCGAACGAACTGATTCGCGCGAAGGCCGGCTCGCGCCGCCAGATCGGCACGCTGCTCGCCGAATGGGTGCCCGCGCGGCTCGCGCACGCGTGGCTCGAGGCGGAGCGGGTGCACGCGGACGCACGGCTTGCCGACCTGCCGGACAAGACGCTGCGCCGCATCGGCGAGACGCTGTCGCGCTGGACGCTCACGCCGAGCGGCACCGAGGGCTACCGGAAGGCCGAGGTGACGAAAGGCGGGGTCGACACGCGCGAGCTGTCGTCGGCGACGATGATGAGCGAGCGCGTGCCGGGCCTGTTCTTCGTCGGCGAGGCGCTCGACGTGACGGGTTGGCTCGGCGGCTACAATTTCCAGTGGGCATGGGCGTCGGGCGTCGCGGCCGGGCGCGCGGCCGCCGACGGCACGCGGCGCTTGACGGGTTAGTGCGTTTGTGCAAAGCGTCTGCTATACTCGAAAACCTTTCTCCGCAATACCTTTACTTTCTTTTTTTACGTGACGGGTCATGACGATCATCCGCGTTAAGGAAAACGAGCCTTTCGAAGTCGCGATGCGCCGCTTCAAGCGCACGATCGAAAAGAACGGTCTGCTGACGGAGTTGCGCGCGCGCGAGTTCTACGAGAAGCCGACTGCGGAGCGTAAGCGCAAGAAGGCCGCTGCGGTGAAGCGCCACTACAAGCGCATCCGCAGCCAGATGCTGCCGAAGAAGCTCTACTGAGCGTTGTCCGCGCCGCGTGGTTCGCTAGGCGGCGCACCGGCGGGCTCCACGAGCGAGGTCGTCGATGCCGAATTCGAGCAAACCCGCTTGAGAAACCGTCTCAAGCGGGTTTTTGTGTTGACGCCGCTAGGCGGCGCCTCATGGAAATTTTGATACCGGAAATACGATGAGTCTGAGAGACCAGATCAGTGAAGACATGAAGGCCGCGATGCGCGCGAAGGAAAGCGAGCGGCTCGCGACGATCCGCCTGCTGCTCGCCGCGATCAAGCAGCGCGAGGTCGACGAGCGCGTGACGCTCGACGACGCGGGCGTCACCGCGGTGGTCGACAAGATGATCAAGCAGCGCAAGGATTCGATCAGCCAGTTCGAGGCCGCCGGGCGCACCGATCTCGTCGAGAAGGAGCAGGCGGAAGTCGCGGTGCTGAGCGCGTACTTGCCGGCGCAGCTCTCGGATGCCGAGGTCGCGGCCGAAGTGCAGGCCGCCGTCGCGCAAACGGGCGCGGCGGGCCCGCAGGACATGGGCAAGGTGATGGGCGTGCTCAAGGGCAAGCTCGCCGGCCGCGCCGACATGACGGCCGTGTCCGCGCTCGTCAAGGCGGCGCTCTCGAAGTAACTTCCCGCCGGCACGGCGCGCGAGCGTCGTTCAGGCGGCCTGCGCCGGCCGCTGCGGCGCGCGTCGGCCGGCACGTCTTTCGATCGATCCAACGGTGATTCCGCATTCGTTCCTGCAGGATTTGCTGAACCGCGTCGACATCGTCGACGTGGTCGGCCGGTACGTGCAGCTCAAGAAGGGCGGCGCCAACTTCATGGGGCTGTGCCCGTTTCACAACGAGAAGAGCCCGTCGTTTACGGTCAGCCCGACGAAGCAGTTCTATCACTGCTTCGGTTGCGGCGCGCATGGCACCGCGATCGGCTTCCTGATGGAGCACGCGGGGCTCACGTTTCCCGAGGCGGTGCAGGAGCTCGCGCAATCGGTCGGGCTCACGGTGCCGCACGAGCCGTCGCCGATGCGCGGAGGCGGCGGCTCGAGCGACGGCCATGCGCCGCCCGCGGCGTCGAAATCGGTCACGACCGCGCTGTCCGACGTGATGCAGACCGCCTGTGACTATTACCGCAAGCAGTTGCGCGGCGCGCCGAACGCGATCCAGTACCTGAAGCGGCGCGGCCTGACGGGCGAGATCGCGCTGCGCTTCGGGCTCGGCTACGCGCCGGACGGCTGGCAGAACCTCGAGGCGGCGTTCGACGACTACCGCCACGATTCGCTCGTCGACGCGGGCCTCGTGATCGTCAGCGAGAAGACCGACGCGAACGGCGTCGCGCGCCGCTACGACCGGTTCCGCGAGCGGATCATGTTCCCGATCCGCAACGTGAAGGGGCAGGTCATCGGCTTCGGCGGCCGGGTGCTGGACGGCGGCGAGCCCAAATACCTGAATTCGCCGGAGACGCCGCTGTTCAACAAGGGCAGCGAGCTGTACGGCCTGTTCGAGGCGCGGCTCGCGATTCGCGAGCACAAGTACGCGCTCGTCGTCGAGGGGTACATGGACGTCGTCGCGCTCGCGCAACTCGGCTTTCCGAACGCGGTGGCGACGCTCGGCACCGCGTGCACGCCGATCCACGTGCAGAAGCTGTTGCGGCAGACGGACACGGTCGTCTTCAGTTTCGACGGCGACGCGGCCGGCCGGCGCGCCGCGCGGCGCGCGCTGGAGGCGTGCCTGCCGCACGCGGCGGACAACCGGACGATCCGTTTCCTGTTCCTGCCCCCGGAGCACGATCCGGACAGCTATGTGCGGGAATTCGGGACGGATGCGTTTTCGGAACAGGTGAAGCGGGCGATGCCGCTGTCCCAGTTCCTGCTGAACGAGGCCACGGCAGGTAAGGAGCTTGACCAGCCGGAAGGGCGCGCGAAGGCGCTGTTCGATGCGAAGCCGCTGCTGCAGGCGCTGCCCGCGAACGCGTTGCGCGCTCAGATCATGCACATGTTCGCCGATCGGCTGCAGATTCCGTTCGACGAAGTCGCCGCGCTTGCCGAAGTGGACGCGCGGATCGCCGCGCCGGCCCGCCAGGCGCCCGCCCGCAACGAGCGGCGGCGCGTGACGGAGAGCGAAAAGCGCGCATTGCGCAATCTGGTGATGCACCCGCGCATCGCGGCGGCGATCGACGACGAAAGCGTCGCGACGCTGCGGGCGCTGCCCAGGATCGGGGAACTGTTCGACGAGGTGATCGGCCACGCGCGCGCGCTTGGGGACGGGGCGGAATTCCGGCTTTTGTCCGACGTGCTACGCAATTCGGCCAACGCGCCGACCTACGACGAAATTTTCCGGGAAATTCTGGTCTATGATGAAAATGTCCGCGACTTGATGCAGCAGAATCCGGAAAGCGACGCGGCGCAGGAAGGGCTGCGCGAGCGCGAACGGATCGCAGGCGAGGAGCTTCAGGCAGCGGTGCTCAAGATGCGCTATGACGCGTGCTGCGACCGGCTCAACAGCCTGTCGAAGCGCTCGGCGCCCTCTTCCGAGGAATTGGCGGAAATCAAGGACTTGCATCAGAACCTGGCAGACATGAAACGGAGGCTCGGGCTGTGAACCGGCCGGGGAGGGGGCTGCCTCAACGTGCTATAATATAAGGTTTTCAGCGGTTTGTTTTCCTAGCAGAGGCGAGAATCGCGATGGCAAAGACTACCGGCGGAAAAAAAGCGACGGGCAAGGCGACTGAATCGACCACGAAGGTCGCGCCGGCCCGCTCCGCGGCTTCCGCAAAGACGTCTTCGGCCCGCGCGGCGCACCCTGAGAGGAAGAGAGCCGCGGCCGGCACCGCGAAGGCTGCGCCGGCGCCGACGGCCAGCGCATCGCGGGTCGTCGTGAGGTCCGAGGCGAAGGCGGCGAAGCCGGCTTCGACGCGGGCGAGTGCGAAAAGCGCAAGGGGAGCGGCTGCCGCGCCGGACGAAACGGCAGCTACTCGAGCATCCACGGTTCAACCGGCTGTAGTCCAGCAGCCGCGAGTCGATTTAGCCGGTACGGCGAACTCCATGACGAAAAAGCTGAACGAAGTATCCGTCGATGACGACGCAAACCAGAGCGACGACCAGCCTACCGCTGCGTCGGGCAAAGGCGAAAAGGCCAAGGCGCGCGACCGTCGCGCCAAGGAAAAGGCGCTGCTGAAGGAAGCGTTCGCGACGAGCACGCCCGGCACGGCCGAGGAGCTCGAAGAGCGCCGTACGAAGCTGCGCGCGCTGATCAAGCTCGGCAAGGAGCGCGGCTTCCTCACGTACGCCGAAATCAACGACCATCTGCCGGACAACTTCACGGAAACGGAAGCGCTCGAAGGCATCATCGGCACGTTCAACGACATGGGCGTCGCGGTGTACGAGCAGGCGCCCGACGCCGAGACGCTGCTGTTGAACGACAATGCGCCCGCCGCGTCGTCCGACGATGAGGTCGAGGAGGAAGCGGAAGTCGCGCTGTCGACCGTCGATTCCGAATTCGGCCGCACGACCGATCCGGTGCGGATGTACATGCGCGAGATGGGCACGGTCGAGCTGCTCACGCGCGAAGGCGAAATCGAGATCGCGAAGCGGATCGAGGACGGCCTGCGCCACATGGTGATGGCGATTTCCGCGTGCCCGACGACGATCGCCGACATCCTCGCGATGGCCGAGCGCGTGGCGAACGAGGAGAGCCGCGTCGACGAGCTCGTCGACGGCCTGATCGATCCGAACGCCGCCGATACCGACGGCTTCTCGGAGAAGGACGCCGAGGAAATCGAGAACGAGGACGCGGAAGCCGAAGAGGACGACGAAGAGGAAGAAGAGGACGACGACGGCGCCGCGCAGGCGACCGCCAACGCGGCCCAGCTCGAAGCGCTCAAGCGCGCGTCGCTCGAGAAGTTCGCGCTCATCAGCGAATGGTTCGACAAGATGCGCCGCGCGTTCGAGAAGGAAGGCTACAAGTCGAAGTCGTACCTGAAGGCACAGGAAACGATCCAGAACGAGCTGATGTCGATCCGCTTCACCGCGCGCACCGTCGAGCGCCTGTGCGATACGCTGCGCGCGCAGGTCGACGAAGTGCGCCAGGTCGAGCGTCAGATCCTGCACATCGTCGTCGACAAGTGCGGGATGCCGCGCTCGGAGTTCATCGCGCGCTTCCCGGGCAGCGAGACCGATCTCGACTGGGCCGAGAAGGTCGCGGCCGAAGGCCATTCGTATGGGGCGATCCTGTCGCGCAACATTCCGGCGATCCGCGAACAGCAGCAGCGCCTGCTCGACCTGCAGGCGCGTGTCGTGCTGCCGCTCAAGGACCTGAAGGAAACCAACCGCCAGATGGCGGCGGGCGAACTGAAGGCGCGCCAGGCGAAGCGCGAGATGACCGAGGCGAACCTGCGCCTCGTGATCTCGATCGCGAAGAAGTACACGAACCGCGGCCTGCAGTTCCTGGACCTGATTCAGGAGGGCAACATCGGCCTGATGAAGGCGGTGGACAAGTTCGAATACCGTCGCGGCTACAAGTTCTCGACGTATGCGACGTGGTGGATCCGCCAGGCCATCACGCGCTCGATCGCGGACCAGGCGCGCACGATCCGGATTCCGGTTCACATGATCGAGACGATCAACAAGATGAACCGCATCTCGCGGCAGATCCTGCAGGAAACCGGCCTCGAGCCGGATCCGGCGACGCTCGCCGAGAAGATGGAGATGCCGGAGGACAAGATCCGCAAGATCATGAAGATCGCGAAGGAGCCGATCTCGATGGAAACGCCGATCGGCGACGACGACGATTCCCATCTCGGCGACTTCATCGAGGACACCAACACGGTCGCGCCGGCGGATGCCGCGCTGCATGCGAGCATGCGCGACGTCGTGAAGGACGTGCTCGATTCGCTGACGCCGCGCGAGGCGAAGGTGCTGCGGATGCGTTTCGGCATCGAGATGAGCACCGATCACACGCTCGAGGAAGTCGGCAAGCAGTTCGACGTCACGCGCGAGCGGATTCGTCAGATCGAGGCGAAGGCGCTGCGCAAGCTGCGTCATCCGAGCCGTTCGGACAAGCTGAAGTCGTTCCTCGAGGGGAACTGATCGTCCGACTCCGGTCGATCGCCGCCGGGGCGCAAAAATCCGGCGGCGATTCCCTTACTTAGTTGTTACAATGCCGACCCGGCCAGCATTACCGGGTCTTTTTTTGCGCCGCGTTCGTTTTTAGGGCCTGTAGCTCAGGGGTTAGAGCAGTCGACTCATAATCGATTGGTCGCGGGTTCGAAACCCGCCGGGCCCACCATCTTTTTCTATTGAAAATCAACGAATTATTGTGCCGTTAAGCATAAAGTGGCCACTTGGACACGTTATGCTTTATTTTCCGATGGGACGCATTTTGCTTTATCGGGAATCGGTGGTAGCGTGAAAGACTTTGTTCGCGGTATGTAGCCGCGAATGGGCGTAAAAAAGCCGGCGTGCACGCCGGCTTTTTCGCTGTGAAGGGGGGCGCGGGCGCCTAGCTCACGCCAAGCGTCTCCTTGACCTCCTGGAGCATGTCTATGACGCCGCGGATGCTGCCCAGGACTTCCTTGGGCACTCGAGCATTAAGCTCCCGCAGATTGATGGCCTTGCCGTCGGCGATGATGTCCCGGCATGCCGCCTCGATGACGGTGTGGGCATTGACCACGCTCTGTTCTTTCCGGCGCTGCATATATTGCTCGATATGGAAGCGTTGAAGGTTGTCGTCAAGGGAAAGCCCTGAGCCCGCAAGCCAAACGCGAAGCAGTGTTGGCGATTCGGGAGAAGGTCAACATCTCCGAGCGCCGCGCCTGCCGGCTTGTCGGGCTTTCTCGCAGCGTGCTGCATTACGACGCGAAGCCGGACCACGAGAATGAGGTGCTCGCGGCGCGTCTGGTGAAGTTGGCGCACGAACGTCGTCGATTCGGCTACCGCCGACTGCACGCCCTGGTGGAACGCGAAGGCACGCACGCCAATCACAAGCGCATCTATCGCCTGTACCGTGAGGCAGGGCTGGCTGTGCGGCGCCGTCGCAAGCGCCACGGCGTCATGATTGAGCGCGAGCAACTGGCATTGCCGGGCGCACCCAACGAGGTATGGTCAATCGATTTCGTGATGGATGCGCTTTCCAACGGCCGGCGCGTGAAGTGCCTGACCGTCGTCGACGATTTCACGAAAGAGGCTGTCGACATCGTCGTCGACCATGGCATCTCAGGTTTGTATGTCGCTCGGGCATTGGACCGTGCAGCTCGCTTCCGTGGCTATCCCAAGGCGGTGCGAACAGACCAGGGACCCGAATTTACGAGCCGCGCGCTTGACCAGTGGGCGTATGCGAACGGCGTCACGCTGAAGTTGATTCAGGCGGGCAAGCCCACGCAGAATGCGTACATCGAATCGTTCAACGGCAAGTTCCGCGACGAATGCCTTAACGAGCACTGGTTCACGACGCTCGCGCACGCTCGGGCAGTCATCGCGGCATGGCGTCAGGACTACAACGAGCAAAGGCCGCACAGCGCACTGAACTACCTTGCGCCGTCAGAGTTTGCGGCGAAACATCGGGCAACCGCGGACGCTCCTGCCGCTTTCCAGGAGTTGGTTTAAAGGGACTTTGCTAGAAGCCCATTGGCCCTATCGAAGGGGGCAGGTCAGTCGATCACCGCCATGCAGAGCAAGACATCACTGATTATCTAGTCGATTTTTACAACCATCGTCGCCTTCACTCGGCTGCGAAGGGACTGCCGCTAGCGCGTTTCGAAGCGCTCGCAGCCTATCCCGGAGCAGTGTCCAAAGTTGCTTGACCACTTCAGGAGCGTGGAGACATGGTGTGCGTGCACACGGGCTTCGCGGAGCGGTTGCTGGGGGAGGAGGCGGGGGCGTTGACGGGGGGCTGCGTGTTGGACGGGGAGGACGAAAGGCTGCTGAGGTGGGTGGACGAGAGCGGGCTGTCGGTGCTGGCGGCGGACAATCATGCGGTGGAGGAGAGGCCGGGGGTGTTGAAGGCGAGGGAGAGGCCTGGGGCGCTGATGCCGTTGCACGAGCTGTGCCTGTTCAAGCTGGGCATTCACCTGGGAGAGCTGTGGAGGCTGACGCCGCTGGCGCAGTGGCTGCGGGAGAAGGGGCGCAGCCGGTTTCTGCTGACGGCGCCGCCGCTGCACATCCGCGGGCTGGTGGGCTCGCCCGTCAATCCGGTCGCGACCGTCTGAATCGCGACCACCCGAGAGAGCGCGCGCGGCGGCTTCGGCCGCCGCGCGTTTTTTTACGCACGCCGCCGCGTCCGAAGCCGGGATGCTTACAAAAATGACGATCCTTTCCGGCGCGTGACGGAAACCGTGCTCTTATTCTAATTGCGGTAAGGTATTTAAATAATTGGGCTATTCTTTTCCGTCGATTTACTAAATTCAATTTGGATTTGTATTTGGCAAATACCGAACGCCGATTATTTGGCGGCCAATTTCGGAAAGGAAACGGCGCAATCATGAATCTACGCTCGATCGACCTGAACCTGCTCGTCATATTGGATGCGCTGCTCGCGGAGCGGCAGGTGACCCGCGCCGGACAAAGGATCGGCCTGACGCAGCCGGCCGTCAGCAACGCGCTCGGGCGGCTGCGCTACGTGTTCAAGGACGAAATCCTGATGCGCACGCCGCTCGGGATGGAACTGACGCCCCGGGCGAAGGCGCTCGCCTGCCCGATTCGCCAGATTTTGCAACAAATAGAGGAATTATTTGTTCCGGAAAATCAGTTCGATTCATTTACGTCCGATCGCCGTTTTACGCTCAGAATGTCGGACCTGACCGAATTGCTGCTGCCGCCGCCGCTATTGCGCAATATTCGGGGTACGGCGCCGCATATCCGGATGAACGTGATGCACCTGAACGCGGACAAGACCGTCGAGGCGCTCGATTCCGGCCGGCTCGACATGGCGGTCTGTGCGGGGCTCGATCATCCGGACGCGATTTCGTCGCAAGTGCTGTTTCAGGATCGGCTCGTCTGCGTGCTGAGCCGGCGCCATCCGGATGCGAACAGGCCGCTCACGCTCGAGCGCTTCGCGGCGCTCGATTTCCTCAACGTATCGATCAATCCCGTCGACAGCAGCCTGATCGACACGATGCTCGC